>NZ_JBEPPJ010000006.1:0-183593 GCF_040547265.1 Arthrobacter sp. UYCo732
CCCGGACCCCTCACCAAAGGAAGCGGGCCCGGGGCCAACCAGACCGGGACCCGCTTCCCCATGCACTATTGACATTCGCGCCTACATATCAGGGCGTAACCAGGCGGCGGCGGGACTAGGCAGGACCAGTAACTTGGAGGAAGATCAGTAACAGGAAATACCGTCTCTTTCCCGGGGCAGTTGCGGCCCCGGGTGTCAGACGGGGCCGGCGGCGAGGTGGCCTCTTCTGAGACCGAGGCCAGTCCCCCCAGTCGTCGTCGGCCCCCTGGATATTTTGCGGGCGCTGTGCTTTTAGCGATGTGCCGTGGAGGTAGTGGCGCTTGCCCAAGTGCTCCCACATGCGCCAGCTGCACTCGTTAGCCCTTCAACGCCGCCGGTTCCCGTGTGAGCGCCAGCAGATAGGCGCCAAATCCCTGCGGTGCGCGGGCATTGGTCCGGCCCGAGGTGCGGACCCTAATGGTGTCCGTGGACCAGACACTGCACCCGTATTTGTGAAGCCGCTCCACCAATGCCCGGTCCTCATGCGAGCGAAGGCGGGGAAAACCACCGGCCAGCACATAAGCCGAAGCACGAACGCCCAGGTTCGCTCCATGCACGTGCGGATGGTCCTCCCCTAACGGGTGGCGGGCGTGCCAGCGTCTCAGCACCTCGCCGTCCGTGCTTTCCGGGTCTGGCTCCACTGTCCCCAAGACGGCATCGGCCCCCCGGTCGGCCAGTTCCACCTGGCGCAGCAGCCAGTTTTCCGGAACGCAGGAATCGGCGTCGGTATTGGCCAGCCAGAGTTGCGGGGAAGCGTCCGGAAGACCCTTTTCGAGGCTTGCCAAGAGCACCGTGCGAATGCCTGCACGGCGGCTTCCTCCCACGCTGCGGAAGGCCACCCGTAGAAGTGAATTGCGGCTGTCCATGCGCGCGAACTTTGCGGCCACTTGGCCGGAGTTGTCCGTACAGCTGTCCAGGACCACCAGGATCGTTACCGCGATGGCCGGCCGCTGCCCCTGCAGGACATCGGCGGCAGCCCGCACCGCCGCAAGCGCTCCTGGGAGGAGCTGTTCCTCATTGTGGACCGGAATCACCACTGCCACCTGCCCAATGCGGTCCACGTCAGGCCTCCAAAGTTCCGGGATCGGTAGGCGCTTCCAGCGCTTCCAGCACGAAGTCGCGTTCCTGATACAGTGCTGCGGTGCGCCACCGCAGCCGGTTCCGGGCCAGCGTGTGCACCGAGTCGCCGTCGAGCTCCCAGCCGGAAACCGGGTGCCGCCAATGGCACAGCAGCAGCGTGCCGCCCGGCGCCATGGCCGCTTCAACCCGCGTAAGCAGGCGCTCAAGTTCGACCGGCGCGAGGTAGTAGCCCACCTCGGATACCACCACCAGGTCGTAGCGGCCCTTGGGCCACTCAGCCGGCAAGGTCAGCTGCCGGATGGAGACGCCGGGATAGGGTGCAAGCCGCTGGGCGGCAAGCTCCAGGGCTGTGCTGCTGGCGTCAACTGCCAGGAGGCTGAGGCACCTGCCGGCCAGCTCGGCAGTCAGGGTGCCGATTGAGCAGCCGATTTCCAGGCCCGACTGGTACTTTTCCTGGGGCAGCGCGGCGAGCGTCAGGGTGCGTTTCCGGCGCTCGTACCAGCGGGTGGTGTACTGCCATGGGTCATCGGACGTCGAGTGCACCGCATCGAAAATCCGTTGCGCGTCCGCGCTGGTATGGGGAGCCGACTGAGCCGCCGATCCGGCGGCAGCCGCGCCCGGCCGGGTCCAGGCAAACGTCTCAAAGGCGCGCTGGAAATGGGCCAGGAACCCCACGCTGAGCAGCGCCTCATCCCCTGCCAGTTCGGACAACGGAAGTACCTGGCTGGCATGGACGGCCATGGCGGCTTTCTTGGCAGCCTGTTGTTCAAGGCCCAAGGGAAGCCGCGCCCACGACTGCCAGGCCGCGTCCTCCGGCGAGGCCCATAGCCAGTACCAGATGGGATATTCCAGCAGGGCGTGGCCGCCCTCGCGGGCCACATCGGCCGCCGTAGCGCCCAGGACGTCGTGGTCCGCGTGCCCGTCCGCACGGTAGGGAGCCACTATGGCCAACTGCTCAGGGTTTCCGGGGTGCCTGGTGATGGCTTCCCGGAGCCGGGCGGAAATTTCCAGCGTCCGGTCGTTCAGGCCGCCATCCGGCAGCCCCAGGAAACGCCAGCACCCGGTCAGCCCCAGGACCTCCATCGCGGCCGCGAATTCGTCAAGACGGATGGCTGCGAGCTGCCCAGGCGTCATCGTGGCGGACGCCGGGTGCGAGGCCTCCCCCGCTGTACAAAGCAGCACTTCGACGTTGGCTCCCAACGCGTGCAGGAGCGCCAGCAAGCCCCCCGCGCCGAGGGATTCGTCATCCGGGTGGGCGGCCAGCACCACAAACCGCATGGCACTCAATTCCTGCGGATCAAGGGCCATCTCAGCCAACGTGGCCAGCCCGCTTGCCGCCCAGTCCGTTTCGTCCGCGCCCCGGTCCGTGTGCGCGAACGTCACCACAGGTGCTGCCCCCCGAGAGTCAGTTTCCCCAACTGGGCGTCGTCCCGCATGGCGTGGTGCTGGCGCACGTACAGGGCCAGGTCCGCCATGCGCTTGGCGTACGGTTCGTCGAACGCCAGCGGCGCAGGTCCGCGGTTCTGGCTGACCAAGGACAGGACACGCTCGACGGCGGCGGCGACCGTTCCGCGCGCCCGCAACGCTTCGCTCCAGGCGCTGGTGCCTGCCCCAGGGGTTCCGTCCCCGCCGGGTTGGCCGCCGTCGTCAGACAGTGCACCGCCGTCGATCAGCTGCGCCGTGCGCGCCAAGTACTGGACGGTGGAGGTCAGGATCCGGTCCGTTTCTCCCAACGCCGCCAGCGCGATCTGGTCAGGTTCCCGGCCCGTCCCGGCAGCCGCACTAAGCGATACCTTGTATTCCCTCGCCACAGCCACCGCTCCACCCAGCCAGCAGGCGGCCACTCCCATCCCGCCCCACGCGAAACCGGGCCGGCTGAAGTACCAGCCATCCCCGCCCAAAGGAACTGCCGGTACCTGGCTGAAGTGGACGGTCCCGCTGGGAATCTCCCGGAGGCCACGCGCCACCCAAGCGGGTTCCTCGCACGACACACCCGGGTGCCGGAGGTCCACGGCATAGGCGGCCCGGCCACCGGTTTCTGCGTGGGCGGTGATGACGGCCCGGTCCAGAAGAGGCGCCAATGAACACCACGGTTTTGCGCCGCTGAGCAGGACGTCGTCACCATCGGATTTAGCCTGGAGGCGCGCCCCCGGACCCTCGGCGGCGAACACTCCCCACACGCCGGCACGTTCGGCCGGGTGGATGCCCGCCTGGGCCAGGATGGCCTGCGCATCCAGATGGGGTTCGAAAACGCGGCCTGCGGCCACATCCACGCTGGCGACCGAGGCAAGCAGCTCCCAGAGAAGGCCAGTCTGTCCATCCCCCGGCTTGGGCCACTTACTTCCGACCTCCCTGGCCAGGGCCAGCAGCACGGGGACATCGCCCACCGCCGACTGGATGGCGTTGAGCAGGGGTCCGTACTCGGCCAGCTCCGTTTCAGCTGACACCAGGCGGACAGGCTTGGGACACCGGCGCTTGCCGGCGGCAGCGGCCCGCAAGCCTGCCGACGTTGTCGTGGCAGTCAGTGCTGCTGGCGCTGCCGGCACCCGTTCTGTCTGCGTTCTATTTTCAGTCACGCGCTGTTACCTGTCAGTCCCGGCCTACTTCTCTGCCGCTTGGGTAACGGGTGCCGAGGCTGCCATGGCCTCTGCGTTGACCATCCAGGCCAGCTGTTCCAGCCGTTCGATCGCGGCATGCAGCAGGTCGGCGCTGGTGGGGTCCTCGTCGTCCACCTCGTCATGGACATCCCGCATGGTCTTGGCAGTGCGTTCCAGCCTGGCGGTGACCAGCTCGACGGCATCCTTGGTGGAAACCAGCCCGCCGGGAAACTCCTCAAGGCGGGTGTCCGAAGCTACGGTCTTGCTCCGGCCGTCAGGCAGGGCATGCAACGCGCGCATCCGTTCGGCCGCCTGGTCCGCGAACAGTCGGGCGCTGGCGGTGATCTCGTCGAGCTGCAAATGGAGGTCACGGAAGTTGGTGCCCACAATGTTCCAGTGGGCCTGCTTGCCTTGCATGTGGAGCTCAATCAGGTCCGTGAGGACCATCTGTAGGTTGCTGGCGAGGGTGGGTGACGCTTTCATCGAATTCCTCCACTGCGGGCGGTCCGTTCCGGACGGGGCATCGGCCGGAACGTTATTCTAAGCATACTTAGCAGTATTCCGGATGAACGGGACGGTCGGCAGACCAACCGAAGACTGCCACTCAGCGGACCCGAGCCAGAGCGAACCCATCCCAGCCTTTGGACCCGACGGTCTGGATTACGGTGCCATCAAGCTGCGGGTGTTTTCCCAGCAGTTCCAGGGCGCTGATGATCCCCGGCGCGTTAACGTCGTCGATGGATGGCTCCAGGACTGCCCCCTCCCACACCGCGTTGTCCAGCACGATGGCGGTTCCCGGCCGGCCCAGGCGGACAGCCCACTCAAGGTAGTCGGCGTCGTGTTCCTTGTCCGCATCGATGAACACAAAATCGAAGGGCTCCTGACCTTCCGCCTGCAGCGCGGCCAAGGTGTCGAGGGCTGCCCCGACGCGCACCTCAACCTTGTCAGCGAGCCCGGCTGCCGCCACGTTGGCCCTGGCGACGTCCGCATGTTTGGTGAGGTATTCGCACGTCACCAGCCGGCCGCCGTCGGGAAGCCCCTGCGCCATCCAGATGCTGCTGAACCCGGCCAGCGTGCCGATTTCCAGCACCCGCCGGGCACCCGAAATCTGGACCAGGAGCTTAAGCAGCTTGCCGGCGTTGGGGGTCACTTCGATGGGCGGCATCCCGGCGTCGACGGCGGTGCTCACCGCCCGCTGCAGTGCGTCGTCGGGATGCACCACAGTTGCCGTCAGGAATTCTTCCACTTCCAGCCAGCCGGCCTGCGTCCTGTGCTCAAACATGGCCACAGTCTGACACGCGGCCACATCGGGGTCTAGGAACCTTCTTCGAGGGCCTTGTCCAGGCGGTCCACCTTGGCGTTGAGCTCGCCCTCGTAACCGGGCCGGATGTCTGCCTTGATGACCAGCGAGACGCGGCTTCCGAACTGGCCCACGGCCTCGGTGGCGCGCTTGACGACGTCGAACACTTCGTCCCATTCGCCCTCGATGGTGGTGAACATCGAGTCCGTCTGGTTGGGCAGGCCCGACTCCCGGACGATCTTCACGGCGGCTGCAACGGCGTCATGGACAGAAGCATCGGAGGGGCGGGCACCCCCGGCGGGCGTGCCGGACGGGGCGACTGAAAAGGCAAGCAACATAGGGCAAGTCTGCCACGCGAGCGGGGCACCGGATGGGCTGGAAGGCAGGTGAAACGTCACATAACCGGCTACCCTCCGGTAACCACGTCCATTGCCTGCCGCGTTGCTAACCTGACCAAATGAGCATTGCTGTCGTCCGCAAGCCACTACGCGCAGACGCTGCCCGGAACGTGGACAAGATCATTCTGGCTGCCCGCCAGTGTTTCCGTGAGCACGGTCCCGAGGTTTCCCTGCAGACCATCGCAGCGACGGCGGGCGTAGGCCCGGCCACTCTCTTCCGGAACTTCGCCGACAAAGATGAGCTGGTGCTGGCCGCCCTCAACCGGCAGCTCAGGGAGACCGTGGACCCGATTATTGTCGACGCGCTGACGGGCATGGACGCCGCCGTAGGACTGCTGCGCGTCATCGAGGCCATCATGGCCGCCGCCAGCGCCGATGCCAACCTGTTGGGCGCGGTAGCGGCGCGCCGCGAACTCCTCACCGGGGTCACGGGCTCGTTGATGGACTCCCTCGGCGTACTGCTGGTGCGGGGCCAAGGCCAAGGCACCCTGCGTTCCGATATTTCCATGACTGACATGTTCCGGCTTCTGGCCATGCTGATCGGCGTGGTGGATACCATGGAGCCCGGTTCCGACGCCTGGCGCCGTCCCGTTGCCCTCATCGAGGATGCCATCCGCACTGAACGGTCCGGCCGGCCCCTCCCCCCACACGTCCCGCTGCCCGCCTCAGAGCTGCAGGGCCGGCAGTTCGCCTGAGGGGACCCGCCTGAGGCACCTAACCGGGCCTATGGTGCAGCATTGTTTAGTGTCCAGACGTTGGAATAGACTCAGGTAGGGTTACGCAGTCAGCCTCTGAACTATCAGAGGAGTTACAGTGCACCACGTCCCCCGAAGCTCAACCGACAGGCGCGTGCTTCCCGTATGAACCACTCCACGCTTTCCCGGATAATCAGCGACCCCCGCGGCCCCGAAGAAGTCCTTCCCTCGCTTGCCGCGGAAGACCTCGCCAATCTGCTGGACGCTTTGTACCAGAACCTCGACACCCCGGCCCCGGACCTCGGCGCGCAGGCATGGTACGAATTCGCCGTTGAAGAAAGCGCCCGCCGCACTATCGCTCCCACTGATGAGCAGTCCGCCTAAGGGGATCTAACGCGGGCCCGTGAAGCATACCGCGTTGATGGGGACCCGGACGGGCGCGCCTCGCTAAGTCAAGGGTGACATAGCGGATCACGTTGGGCCGGCGTCACCCTCTGGGTCTGTGTCTTGGGCTTCCTCGGCATCGGGCACTGCAGGCACCTCAGGCTCGTGGTGATGGGGCACGTGCTCCTTGGCCTTTATTAGATGCTGCTGCAGCTTCTCCTCGGCATCGCGGCGGCGCCGGGACGTGTCCCGCAACTCCCTCGTCGCTTCGGAGGCACTCGCGTTGTAGGTAGGCCGCGACTTCGGTTCCAGCCCCTTGTTGTCCGTACCGCCGGCGCCATCCTGTGCGTAGTGCTGTGCTGGTTCGTTCATTTCTACTGGCTCCTCTTCGGCCGCCCTGGCCGGCTCACGCCGATATGCTGCCCGGCTTCTATTGATCCAGCTCCTGTTCGCGCTTACGGAGCTCAGCCCGAACCGCCGCGTGAAGTGCTGCCATGCCCGTTTCCTGGCTGACGTCCAAGGCCAGTCTTATCCGTTCAGAGAGGATGTCAAGGTCCTCGGGCGGCACGTCGGAGAGGGATCCGAATCGGGTGAAGAAGCGCCTGACTGGCAGGCCGGCGCGCCATCCATGGGGTGCGGGTCGGCGGGTTTTGTCGGGTCTGGCACGGCTTGCGTGCAGTCTTAGTTCCATGGTCATCACTCTCACGGGAGTCCAGGGCCAACTGCATAGCCAGCCTCATGCTACAGCGCCCGGGTCCCGCACCACTAGGGTCCGACGAGACTCACCTATAGTGCTCGCGAAACGGGGTGCATACCTCATTTGAGAAACGCTCGCGAAATTACGGGCCGCTACGGGCACGGCGGTGACGATGAGGGATGGACCTGTCGATGGCAACGCGCAGGGAAATCACGAAGAAGTACGCGACCGATTATGCGAAGTCGTCGAAGAACGCCAAGGGGTTGATTCTGGACGAGCTCGTGGCGGTTACCGGGTCGTCCAGGGCCGACGCCCGCCGGGCCCTGTCCATGGCCCGGAAGCGTAGAGGCCCGGCGAAATCGGTCGTACTTAAGCCGTGGGGGCGGACCTATGGCTATGAGACCGTGAAGGTCCTGATCAGTGTGTGGCGGCTCGCGGGGATGCCCTCGGGGAAGTATCTGGCCGCGACCATGCGCATCTGGTTGCCCAAGCTTCAGGCCTTCGGGGAACTCGACGCGAAGAGGCTGACCCCGGCGGTCAGGGGGCAACTGCTGAAGATCTCCGGTGCCACGATCGACCGGCTCCTCAAACCCACCAAAGACGCGGACAGACCAACGGGCTCTCTGCGACCAAGGCCGGCCCGCTGCTCCGGAACTCCATCACGGTCCGTGAGGCCGGCGACGAAGACGAACAGGCCCCCGGGTTCAACCACGCCCTGATCAACTGGGCCGGCGACAAAAACACCTGCTTCACCCGTTCCCGGCCCTACAAGTCCAACGGCGACGTGGTCCGCCGGCACGCCTTCCACTACCGCTACGACACCGCCGCCGCACTGAAGCTCCTCAACGCCCTCTATACCCTTGTCCGGGTCCGGCTGAACCTTTTCACCGCCACCACGAAAGCAACCGGCTGGCGCTCCAACAAACACGGGCAGAAGACCCGGATCAATGACAACCGCGGACCCCGTACCAACGCGTCATCAATTCCGGAATCCTGACCGAAGCCAAAGCCCCTGAACTCGCGGACCTCATGGCAATCACCAACCCGGCCGACTTCACCCGAGGCAGCACCACCATCCAGACCCAGCCGAGCGTCCTCGCCGCCACGAAAACACGGGCCCTGAAAGCATCAGCCACACGAGCACAAATAACTGAGGCACGCACAACACCTTCGCGAGCATCGTGCCATGAGTCGCTACGGACTGAGCCACAAACTGCGGTGTTGTTGTCCCGGGTGCGGGGCTGTTCTGGGTCGTTCTTCCCGTTCCCGTGGACCGGTCCATAGGGCGACGGCTTGGGCGCGCAGCGGAGGCCCGTCTGCAGAAACCAGAAGCTGTGTGCTGAGCAACCCCGGCACCAAAGGGCGCCGGTCCTTAAGGAAACCCTTTGAAACCTCGGCAGCCGTCGGACCCGGGTGCCTCCGCGTGCCGGCGTGCGCACACTGCCGACGGAAATTAGGCCCGGAGGGGGGAATGGCCGAGTTGTCCCGGACGCGAGCGCCAGTCACATCACGATCTCAGCCTTGAGTTGCCGTACCTTGGCAGGAGTCTGCTACCGAAATCTATCACTAGGACACTCATGCCCGCTCTGCCGAGTATTGACCATCTGGCGCTGACCGTCAGGGACATCATCGCCAGTACGACCTTCTACTCTCGACTTTGGCAAACCGAACCCACGGGGTATATGGCTGACGGCCCGTTCATACGCAGGATCTTCGCCCTCGCCGATGGACTTACCCTCGGGCTGACCCAGCAGGCCATCAGTTCCGCAAAGGACTTCGATGAAAAAAATCCGGGCCTCGACCACATCGGATTCGCGGTGCATGATCGAACCGGCTTGCTTGAGTGGCGCGACCATCTCGAAGAAATTGGCGTCGAGCACAGCGGGTTGGTCGAGGCCTCGTACGGAACGGCCCTGAGTTTCAAGGATCCAGACGGAATCGCTCTGGAATTTTTCGTACCCGCAGGCTAGCCACATAGGCGTCCTGCTATCCGCTGAGTGCCCCTTCAGAGGCTGCAACCCGTCACCGGCGACCACGCACCGGACGTACTGAAAGCCCTTCTGACCGACGCACGTCGGAATCCCACGCCCGGGAGGTCGGGCCGCTACACCATCATTCCCCGTCATAGTCCTTGACGGCGTATTTACCGATCCTGTCAATACATTAAAAGATTTACTTCTTTGTGATCGTATTTGGCCCGATCCCGGGATAGGTTCGGTGCACATGGGAGAAGTACCCATCTTAAGAGTGCGGAGCGCATCGTGCATGTCCCGGGTTCTGTGGTTATTAGTCATAAGTGTCCGGTACTTCCGGCGGCCGGGTATTGGAGGTGACAGTGACAATTTCCGGGAACCATCGGGGCGTCCCTGAACCCGAGGAGTCTTTGCAGGTGCTTCTGGGCAGAATCGAAGCGGGGGATGCAAATGCGTTCGAGGATCTGTATTCGCGGACGGTGAGGCGGCTATACGCTCTGGCATTGGGGGTGGTCAGGGATAGAGGCATGGCCGAGGATGTGGTGCAGGAAGTCTACGTGCAGGTGTGGTCCTTAGCGGGACGATACGACCGGTCTTTGGGCACACCCCTCGCCTGGCTGTTCACCCTGACCCATCGCCGCGCGGTGGACAGAGTCCGGCGCGAGCAAAGCGCACTTGAACGTCACTCCCAGCACCAGCGCGAGACCTCGGCACTGGGCCAGGAACTCATCGAGGACCTTGCCCTGCGCAGGCTCAGGGCGGAAGAAGTCCGTGCGTGCCTGTCCACGCTCAGCGCAAGGCAGTCAGAAGCCATCGTCCTGGCATATTTCGGCGGCCACACTCAGACCGAGGTAGCCGCCGCATTGAAGATTACAGTCCCGGCGGTGAAATCCCGCATCCGGGACGGCCTGAGCAGAATGCGCCTCTCCTTGGAACGTGCGGGGCGGGCCTGACTCTGCGACCTGACAGGCAGCTGCCGGTTCTGCCGCACCACTGACGGACGGCCCGCGGGCATACCGGCGAATAGTGCCTTGCCGATTCGGTACCGGATTGACACCGACCACTTCGCCCACATCCGTCTCAGCAACGGATCCCTTATCTAGACAGGATGGCTGATCAAGCGGCGCCCGGCCTGTGGATTTGATCGCTTTGTGGCGGCCTTCTGTGATCGCTCGGTGTCGCACCAGCGCCCGTTAGACGATCTTTTAGCGGACTGTGCTCTCCCGGATTGCGGCGTAGAGGAACATGTCACAACGCTCTCCGACGATCTCCTGATGACCGCGAAGTAGTCCCTCGCGTTCGTAACCTGCACGTTGGCCGTGCGGATAGAAGCCGCGTTCCACGGCTCGATATAAAACTCCAGACGGTGCAGATGGGGGATCGTCCAGGCAAAGGTAGCGAGGGCGCACAGGGCATCGGATGCAATGCTGTGGCCTCTCGCATTTGGGGCAACGGCATATCCCACCTGAGCGCGGCCTGTGTCCAACTCCCTGATCCACAGTCCGATGTTCCCCATGGAGCGATCAGTTTTGAGGTCGGCTATCGAGAAGGAAAATCTTGTCCCTTCGATGTGGCGCCGTCGCTGGCGCTCAATCCATGCCAGGGCTTCTGCATGAGTGGCATGCGGCGGAAGGCTTCCCACCGTGGGGACATACGGCTCTTGGGAGAGGTTCATCGCCATCCCCGCGTCCAGATCCGTGAACGTGCGCAGTAAGTCGCGCGTCCCGTTCTTCACCGTCCCCGACAGCCGAACCCTCGGCCGGACGCGGCAGAAGATTTCAGCCGGTAGTCGGCTCCTCGTCGTTGGCGGCAGCCTCGATCCAATCCACAGCCTCGTCGGAAAGCTGGGGACCGTCTGCTGATTCGCCAGCCCACCACCCAGAATCGGTCGTGCCCCCCGTAACCGCCATGATGTCGGCGACTACATTCGGCGGCAGCGGCTCGCCGTTGTGCTCAATGAGCCAGTCGCGTGTTTCCGCGCCGACCAGAGGCCACCACTCCAGGATTTTCATCACCGCAGTATTGCACCGAGGAAGTCGAGCGTACAGCTTCCGCCGCGGGACGAACTTTGGTTGGCGACGCCCCAGAGGTGTCCCGTTAGGGGATCCCCCAACGGGCGGGCTGTGCAGACGGCTTTGGACATTCTGTGCAGTTGTGATTATCTGCGATAAATGGCGGTCTTTTCGCAGCTCTATTTATCTCTTCCTAGCCATCGTGCCGGGAGGCCCCCATGGAGTGGCCCACCAGGTTCCACCGCCCGTAGCCGAGCGCGTTCAGGACCTCGGTGATAGCGCGTCCCATCGCCGCGATACTGAGATGCTCGGGCCGGGTACCTCTCGTGGATTCGCCCCAGCCCGGCAGGTCAACCAGCACCCGGTCATGGACCGGTGTCCGGGAAAGTAATGGCCGGAAGGTAGCCCAGGATTCGGCGGCACCGTGAAGGTAGACATCCGCTGTGCCAGATGCGTGAGGCCGGCCTCCGGCGCCCTGCTGGACACCCACTGTGCAGGGACCGAGCCCGGTGGGAAGGATCTGCCGCCGAAGCGTGGGCGCTCCGGTTATGGCGGGTACCTGCTGCACATTCATGGCCACGTTCTGCTTTTGGTCCCTGAAACTGATTCGGAGCCGCAGGGGTGAGGGACCGGCCTTGCAGGCCCCCACTCCGGAACCCTTAGACGGCAGCGGGCAGTGTCAACCGGTTGTGTGGACAGGCCCCTCGCATGGATCGCAGTCCAGCACCTTGGCTGGCGGCCGAGCACCTCAAGTTCCCCGACACACGCCGGACGGTGGGCGGGATCCGGCTCATATGTTCAGAACCCGAGTCCGATCGGATCAAGGACATCGTCACGTGGCAGCTTGATCCACCTCAGACTGGCATCGGTGCCGATCACTTCAGCCACCGCACCAACCCGGGCACCGTGAAACGCAACCACGTCCACCAGCTCGAAGCCCTCGGCTAGACCGCAACCCTCACACCCCGGTAGGCCCAGGGCGTTCCGTCTGTCATGCGCCCTCCGGGGTCGTTCTTGCTGTCGCCGTTGAGGTCACCGGAGCCGATCAGGCTGTTGAGCGCATTCCAGCCGAAGTTTCCGTCGTTCACGGGCGCGGCTGGCGGTCTCGTCGAAGCCAGTCACCAGGGCGAATGCATCGGTCTCCCGGATTATCGGCAGGTCGACTGTGCACTCATGCACACGTCCCGATATCTGCTCTCGAAAGTAATGCGAACCCCGAGTGTGCGGGGGTAACGCGACGGGCAGCTAACTTAGTTCGATTGCTGTCTATTCTAGTTACCATGGCAAAGCGACAGGTCCGGGACGCAGCATGGGAAGCACAGTGAGCCGCGGTCTCCCCCGCTGGTGCGCCCCGGTCGCTGCCCTGGGTGCGTCGGCCGTCCTGTGCTCCCTTGCCGCCTGCGCCCCGGCTGAAGACCATCGCATGGTCCAAGGGAGCCCGCGGCAAGACACATCCGTCCCGGCCCCGTTCCTGACCTCCGGTCCGCCGGCGCCGGAACGCGTGGTCGTGATCGGCGATTCCCTCAGCACGGGGTACGGAACCTCCCCGGCGGAAGCATGGCCCCGCCGGCTAGGCCAAGAGCTGCAGTCCGGACAGCAGCCGGTGGAGATCATCAACGCGGCGACAAACGGGGCAGGCTATATTGCCGCCGGTGAGGAAGGGGTGACGTTCGGTTCGCAGACCGCCGCCTCGGTCAACGCCTCGACGGACGTTGTGGTGTTTTTTGGCTCGGACAATGATGCAGGCCAGGATCCGGTGGAGCTGAAAGCGGCTGTCGCGGACGCACTCTCGGAGAGCAAGACCCTGGCCCCTCACGCCGCCCGGATCGTTATTGGCCCCCTCACAGGCTTTGATTCCGCGGCGGCGGATGTCGGCGTCATCCTTGAGCAGGAGCGGTCAGCTGCCCTCGATGCCGGCGCCGAATTTGTTGATCCGGTCATGGAGCAGTGGATAGCCGGGCCCGACTCTCCGCTGCTGGGCCCGGACGGCGAACATCCCAGCAGCCAAGGAGAGCAATTCCTGAAAGATAGAATCCAGGGCATACTCTCTTCGCTGGAAGGCCCGGCACGGTGCCTGCCCGTCCGGAAGCCACCACCCACCTTCCAACGCCTCCCGCACAACAGCAACTCGGCGGCGCCTTGGGGATGCGGGACGGCCGAATTTAAGGCCCACTTTCACCTGCCCGGAGAGTCGTCGCCCAGCCTGGTTTGAGCTTCGGAGCTCCGCCGAGCTGACACCAGCATGATACTGAATACGGGTGTCCACTGCCGTGGACGTGGGATGGCCGCCACGGATAAGGCCTGGCTACGACTGGGGACATGAACCCGGTCTCAGAGGGCCATTTCGTCGACCCCGCCTCTATCCCCAAGCCATGAGGGCACGGGAAAGCAGAAGGTGGCCCTGGAGACAGTAAACGGGATTTCCATGCTCGGCGCACGAGAAGTGTGTACTCGATTCTCGCCTCCCCGCACGGCCCGCGGCCCGGCGTCCGGCGCAGTGACCGGTCAAGCCCTTCGCACGCGCCGGCGCCGCGACCATGGGCATCTGGTTGCCCAAGCTTCAGGCCTTCGGGGAACTCGACGCGAAGAGGCTGACCCCGGCGGTCAGGGGGCAACTGCTGAAGATCTCCGGTGCCACGATCGACCGGCTCCTCAAACCCACCAAAGACGCGGACAGACCAACGGGCTCTCTGCGACCAAGGCCGGCCCGCTGCTCCGGAACTCCATCACGGTCCGTGAGGCCGGCGACGAAGACGAACAGGCCCCCGGGTTCGTCGAAGCGGACATGATCGTTCACTGCGGCCCCACCCTGGCCGGGGAATTCATCAGGACACTGACCGCCACAAACGTGTTCACCGGCTGGACCGAGAACATCGCGGTCCGTAACGGGGCGCACAAATGGGTGCTGGAAGCGATGGATGAGGTCGTGGACCGACTGCCATTCCCCCTGGTCGGTCTGGACACCGACAACGCCGAATTCATCAACCACGCCCTGATCAACTGGGCCGGCGACAAAAACATCTACTTCACCCGCTCCCGGCCCTATAAGTCCAACGACAACGCCCACGTCGAGCAGAAAAACGGCGACGTGGTCCGCCGGCACGCCTTCCACTACCGCAACGACACGGCCGCCGCACTGGATCTATGACAACCGCGGACCCCGTACCAACGCGTCATCAATTCCGGAATCCTGACCGAAGCCAAAGCCGCTGAACTCGCGGACCTCATGGCAATCACCAACCCGGCCGACCTCACCCGAGGCAGCACCACCATCCAGACCCAGCTGATCGCCCTCGCCGCCGCGAAAACACGGGCCCTAAAAACATCAGCCACACGAGCACAAATAACTGAAGCACGCACAACACCTTCGCGAGCATCGTGACATGAGTCGCTACGGGGTCCGCCGTCAGTTCCACCCGATTAACCGCAGCACGGCCGCGGTGCCTGCACCGCCGATGACCACTACCAGGAACGGAGCCCTGAAAGCCAGCGCGACGGCGGCCGCGGCAAGCGCTCCCAGCCGTGCGTCCGCAGCCAGCGTCTGGGCTGACGCCACCGCGTTGACGATCGTCAGGGACGCCAGCAGCCCGATGGTCATAGTCCCCGCCACTCGCGACATTCGGGGGTCTTTGAGGAGCTTCGCCGGGACCAGATAGCCCACCAGCTTCCACGCGTAGGCCAGCACACACGCCAGCAGCAGCCAGAACCAGAGATTCATGTACCGGCCTCCCGGATTCCGCCGCGGCCGTGGTGTTCGTCGTAGGGATCAACATCCGGTTCCAGCCCCTCATCACTGCGCCCGTGGCCGAACCAGCCGATCAGGGCGGCCACCACCGCGGCGATCAGGATGGGCACCCCCGCTGGCACAAACGGCACGGCCAGCACCGTGGCGAGCGCACACACCACGGCAATCGCCGCGGGCTCCCTGCCCTTGAGCCGCGGCCACAGCAGGGCCAGGAACGCCGCCACCGCCGCGCCGTCCAAGCCCCACTGCTTCGGATCGCCCAGCCCGCTCCCCGCCAGGGCACCTAACGCCGTGAAGAGGTTCCAGAGTACGTAGATGCCAATGCCGGCGGTCCAGAAACCGCGCCGTTGCTCAGCAGGGTCGGTCTGCCCTGTACTGGTGGCCGTTGACTCATCAATGGTGACCTGCGCGGCAACATAGCGCCGCCATCCGCTCGGATGCAGGAGCGCGTTCAACTGCATCCCGTAGATGCCGTTGCGCATACCCAGAAGCGTGGCCGCGCCCATGGCCGCGATGCCGGAGCCGCCGCCCGCCACCACACCGATAAACGCGAACTGGGAACCACCGCTGAACAACAGGAGACTGAGCGCCATGGTCTGCCAGAAATCAAGGCCTGAAGTGACGGACAGGGCGCCAAACGAAATCCCGTACAGCCCGGTCGCGATGCTGATGGAAATCCCCACCCGGACCGCTGGCGACGCGAGCCGCTTCACGGCCGCCGCCGGGCATCGGGGGCCCGCAGGCTCCAGGCCCACAGGATGAGCGGGAGCTGAAGGGGGAACCTGGCGGTATGCGCCTTGCGCTGAGCGGACGAGCCCGCGGGCCCATACGCGCGGCGCAGCGCATCCACATGGCCGGCCAGGAACACAGTGAACATGGCAGTCACGGCGGTGGCCGCCGCCCGGCGGGCGGCGGGGACCAGGAGTCCGACGGCGGCACCCGCCTCCAGGAGTCCACTCACCGCAATCCATTCCTCCCGGGTCATGACCGCCAGCGGCCGCCCGCCGCCGTCGTGCGTTATGTTCGCCTCGCCGGTGCTATCCCCACCGGCCCCTGGCGCCCCAATGCTGGTTTCCGGCGCGTCGCGGCAGAGATAGTCAGGGACCACCTGGGCGAAGAACCGTGGCTCACGGAAGTGCTTCATGGCGCTGGTCAGCAGCAGCGCGCTCATGGTTGCTGTGGAGATATTGTGTATGGCCCGCCCGGACCATCGAAAAGGCATGGATCCACTCAATCACAGCCGGAGCACGCAACTAAAAACGCGGCGCGAAGTCAGGACGGCAGCTGTGCCTGTTGGCTGCTCGACTGGAGCTGCGCCAGCACCCTGGCTGGTTTGTTGGTGGTGATTTCGTGGACGCCCAAACCCTGGCAAAGGGCCACGTCGCGTTCGGTGTCGACGGTCCAGACGCGGAACCGGCGGCCGGATTCCAGCCAGCGCTGAACGGTCCGCGCATGTTCGCGGACGTACATGATCCCTGGTCCCGCGAGCCCCACCTCGCAGTCATCGAGGATCCGTTCGCCTTCCAGCTGGGCCGCCTTCATGACGTTGGCGACGGCACCGCCCGCCAAGTGCCCAAGGCTCAGTTCGTCCCGGATTTCATCGACGTCGATGTCGTCCACGAGCTGGCAAATGTGCTCTGCGTGGACGGTCCGGAGTAGGTGCTTCACCGAGTCCGGGCTGAAGCTCATGAACGAGACGCGGACGTTATCCAGCCTTGAGGTCGCGGCGTCCCAGCCTTCGCCCCGGAGTACCTCCAGCACCCGGTCTTCGAGTCTCAGCTGGTACGGGCTGGGATGCTTGAGTTCAATTGCGAGTTCCATGGGCCGGCCGGCGCCCCGTAGGATGTTCAGGAGTTCCGGCAGGGTCAGGAATTGCTCCGATTTTGCCCCATACTTCTCCGGGATCCGGGCACCTTTCCAGGACGAAAAGTCCAGCAGCCGCAACTCAGCCAGCGTCCGGTCAGCCACCGGCCCGGTACCGTCCGAGGTCCGGTCCAGATTGGCGTCGTGGAGCAGCACGGCGTGCTGGTCCCGGGTGAGGTGGACATCGCACTCCACTCCGTCGGCGCCGTCGGCAATGGCCTGGAGGTACGCGGCGCGGGTGTGTTCAGCAAATGCAGCGCTGGCACCGCGGTGGGCGAATACCAGTGGCCGGTCCGGCACAGACTCGTCGAATGTCATGAGGACACGTTAGCGGACCAGGCCTGAGGGCGCGGGACTAGGCTGGGCACATGCAGGTGAACTCTGAGCCAATTACCCGGCAGTCTCCGCCCCAGCCCCCCGGCCAGGTGCCGCCGGACGGGAAGACGGGTGCCGCCGTCGTCGGTCATCAACTCAGCGCGGGGGACGCAGAAAAGGCGGCAGCGCTCCGGAAAATGAAGCTGGTGGCGCTGGCACTCCTCATTGCCATGGCCATCATTTTTGTCTTCGCCTTCGCACTGCAAAAAGAGTATCCGTGGCTGCAATACGTCCGCGCTGCGGCGGAGGGCGGCATGGTGGGCGCGCTGGCCGACTGGTTCGCCGTCACTGCCCTGTTCAAATACCCCATGGGCATCAAGATCCCGCACACGGCCATCATCCCGCGCCGGAAGGACCAGATCGGGGCGTCGCTGGGCGAGTTTGTGGAGACCAATTTCCTGTCCGAGCAGGTGGTCCAGGAGAAGCTCGCGTCGGTTGACGTGGCGCGGAAGGCCGGTGCGTGGCTGTCCGGTCACGGCGGCGCCGAACGGGTGGCCAAGGAAGGTGCCGCCGTCATCCGCGGCGCGTTCACGGTGTTAAACGACGACGACGTCCAGGCAGTTATCGAGGGAATGGTCCGCAAGCACCTGCTGGCTCCGCCGTGGGGGCCGCCGGTGGGCAGGATGGCGGAACGGATTTTTGCCGACGGGCACCACCACAATCTGGTGGACCTCCTCGTGGACCGGGCCGCGGACTGGGTCGACAACAACCACGAGACCGTCAGCCGGCTGGTTTCCGACCGCTCCCCCACGTGGGTCCCACAGTTCGTGGACGGGCTGGTGGGCGACAAGGTCTACGTCGAGATCCTCAAGTTCGCGCGCGCCGTGCAGTCCGAGCCGAACCACCAGGTGCGGCAGTCGATCGACAAGTACCTCAACGATTTGGCGCAGGACCTCCAGCACGACCCCGCGATGATTGCCCGGGCGGACGACATCAAAACACAGGTCCTGGGTGATCCGGAAGTCCGCGAGCTGGCGTCCCGCACGTGGGGAACCGTCAAGGGCGCCCTGCTCAGCGCCGTGGACGATCCCGACAGCGAGCTCGCCGTGAGGTTTAAGGCTGCGGTCCGGGACTTCGGTTCACGCCTGGTCAACGACGACGAACTGGCCGGCAAGGTCAACGCCTGGATCGGCGACGCCGCCGGCTACCTCGTGCGGACGTACCGGTCGGACATCGCCGGCGTCATCACCGACACCGTGGCGCGCTGGGATGCCGACGAAACCTCGCAGAAGATTGAGCTCCAGGTGGGTAAGGACCTGCAGTTCATCCGGATCAACGGCACGGTGGTGGGCTCCCTGGCGGGGCTCGCCATTTTCAGCGCCGCGCATCTGGTCTTCGGCTGACCCGGCCCCTTTTAACAAACGCGGGCTGGACTAGGCGAAGGACTCCAGCTCCACGCCGGCTGCTTCGAGCCCAGCCCGCACGGCCGCTGCCATCTCCACGGCTCCGGGGGTGTCGCCGTGAATGCACAGAGAATCCGGCCGGACCTGAACCAGGGTTCCGTCCACGGCCACCACCTCGCCCTTCGTCGCCAGGCGCACGGCGCGCTCCACGATCGAATCGACGTCGTGAAGAACCGAGCCGTCCTGCGAGCGCGGCACCAGGGTGCCGTCGGCTTGGTAGGCGCGGTCCACAAAGGCCTCCACAAACACGGGGTGCCCTGCTTCCTTGGCTTGGATCAGCAGCTGCGAGTCCGGCAGGCCAAGAATCGGCAGGCCCGGGTCGTAGGCCTGGATGGCGGCAACCACCGCGGAAGCCTGCTCGGCGTCGTGTACCAGGCGGTTGTAGAGGGCGCCGTGCGGCTTGACGTAGTCCACCGAGGCACCCACAGCGTGCGCCACGCCGTCGAGCGCTCCGAGCTGGTAGAGGACGTCGCCGAAAAGCTCGTCGAAGGACATGTCCAAGGACCGGCGGCCAAAGCCGGCCAAATCCCGGTACCCCACGTGGGCGCCCACGGTCACATCAAGCTCGAACGCGGCACGGCAGCTGTCCAGCATGGTGATGGGATCCCCCGCGTGAAAGCCGCAGGCCACATTGGCGCTGGTCACAAGCGGGAACATCGCGGCGTCATCGCCCATGTTCCACGAGCCGAACGATTCGCCGAGGTCAGCGTTAAGATCCAAGGTTTTTGCCCTCCAGGGTGTTGTTGTCCGGGCCCGTTGCGGCGGCTTTGAGCTCCCCAGGAATCGTATCCGGCATCGAGCCGAAAGCCTCCTTGGCATTCGCTACCACGGCCCGGCCCATTATGAGGTTGCCCGCGCCGCCCACCACGGCGCCGATGCCGAAAGGCAGGGCCCGGCCAAAGAACGCAGTGCCTTGGCGCTTGAGCAGGTTCTTGAGAAAGGCTTTCTGGATTTTGCTCCGGATGGCGCCAAAACCCGTGGGCATGGACTTGGACAGCGCGTTTCCCCATGCCTGCGTGGCGCTGGCACCTTTGCCCATAGCCTGGCCGCTCAGCGTTCCGAGGAGGGCAGTCCCCTCTTCGCCCAGCATGATGGCCATGACCATGGTGCTGGCCTTTTCCGGGTTGGTCAGGCGGATTCCGTGGAGTTCCGCCAGGGAGGTCGCGTAGAGCGCCGTGGCCTCCAGGAAGCCTACGGTGGCCGCTGCGGAAAGCCCCAGCGAGGCAACGGTTCCGACGCCGGGCACAACGGCAGTTGCCCCCACCAGCGCGCCGCCGCCGGTCACAGCCCGCAGGTAGTCCCGCTCCAGAATTTCCGCGAGCCTGGCCGCGCTGGCCCGGGGATGTTTGCGTTGCAGCCGCCGGACATAGGCGAGGACCAGCGGCCGCTGGATTTCGACCGCCTTCAGGAGCATGTTGTGGACGCCCGGTTTGGGCTTGCCCTCGGCGTCGAACACCGCGTTGTGGGCGGTTTCCTGAGCGATTCGTACTGCGGGATTGCTGCGCTTGGCCATGGTCACCTTTGCTTCAGTAGTACGTATGTCCGCCGGCAGTTCTGGCTCCGGCCCTGCCTTAACAGTAAGGGGGCTTAACACTATGCACCCCTTCCTGTTCCCGCGAACCAGCAGGTGATCCACCTGGGCGGCGGCCCGCTGGAACTGTCCGTGTTAGCTACTGCAGGCAGCATCGGCCTGGTGGCCTTCCTCCCGGCCGGCGGGCTCGCTGTGGCGGGTTGGCTGCAGTTGTGGCGTCTGGCCGGGGCCAGCTTTGTCCTGGGCGCGGGCGCGGCGTACTTCTTTCCTGCTTACTCCGCGATCCTGCCGCGGATCCTTCCACCCGAGTACCTGCTGGCCGCCAACGGCCCGCCCACCTGCTGGGCCGGTTCTCCAGCCTGGACTTCGTTGTGTCCGTCGCACTGGTGCCGTTGTCGATGGCGCTGGCCGGACCTGCCGCAGAGGGCCTCCCCATCTCGGCCATCTTCCTGTTCGCCGGCGGTGTCTGCCCCGTCCTGGCGGTGACCGCCATGATCGCCGCCCGGATGCCCCGGGACGAACTGCCCTACCCCCTGGATCCCTCCCGCCCCGCGGAACCCGCGACGGCGGCGGGAGACTAACGCCGCTGCCAGACGCGTCAGCCGATGGCGTGCACGATCGTTCAGCCGCTCAGCCGCTCAGCCGAGGACGTAGTGGCGCAGGAACGCGCTGACGTCCACCATCTCGGTCTTGCTCATCGCGTGGCCCATACCTGGATATGTCCGGGCGGTCAGCTGGGTATTCCCGTTCAGCCACTGCCCGGTGTACGCCGTGGCGTCATCGTTGATCACCAGGTCTGCCTTGTCCCGCCCCCAGAAGAACGGCGGCGGGGACTCGAAGGAATCGGTGAGCGCCAGGAGTTCGTTGTCCAGCACGAACCCGGACAGCCCCACCGTTGCCTCGTACTCCGCGGGGTGCAGGCGCACGAGTGTGCTGGCCATGGCCATGCCCTGCGAGTAGCCCATCAGGCTCACGCTGCTGTGCTGGCCTTTTACGGAACCGATCCACGTATGGACGGCGTTGGTGGCGCTGATGACATCGGCGAAATCGTTGGCCAGGAAATAGTCGAGCAGGAACCAGCCGTAGTGATCGCCGATCACCATAGGGGCCCGCAATGCTGCGCAGGTGAACTCGGCAGGCAGGTAGTCAAACAGCCGCACCATCCGGGACTCATCCGTACCATAGCCGTGCATCAGGACCAGCAGCGGCGTACCGCCCCGCTCCGCTTCGGGCTTGGACCAAACAACTGTCTCCATCGAACCAGCCTAGCCAGTGCGTGCCGTTGAACAGGCAAGACACTGCCAAGGCGCGGCCCACCCCATGATTGAATCGCGCCCCGCCGGGCTGTAGCGTAACAGGACAGCATGCTTATCAGTTCGGCACTACACGTTCTCGAACCACAAGGAGCAAGTCATGAGAATCGGTTCCTCCATCTTCCTTATTGCACTCGGCGCCATCCTGGCATGGGCCGTCGCCCCGGGATTGATCCCCTATGTAGATCAGGTTCTGATCGGCTACATTCTGATGGCCGTTGGTGTCATCGGACTGATCGCTTCCCTCATACTGGCCTCGCCGGGCCGCAGCCGCCGCGTCAGCGAAACCCGCTCGGTAGTTGATCCGAATACCGGCGAGCGCATCACCCGCAACGAAAGCCGCGACGGCGGAATCTAAGTCTCGACAGCGCCGCAGTAGGGAACCCGCAAAAGCCGGGCCGGACCACCACGGTCCGGTCCGGCTTTTCAGTCCCGGACGGCACCCACCCCCGCCACCCCGTCCCCAGTCCGGGAGTTTTTGTCCACTTATCGCGTCTTCCGGGTCGTTCAAATGGCAATAAGTGGACAAAAACTCCGGGGAGGCATCTGTGTTTTTGTGGCTTTTCGTTGACAAACCAACATGGATAAAGATAAAGTCAAGTAATTCAACATCATGTGATGCCAGTCACTGTACTTGCGAACGCTGTATTTCCGGACGCCGTACCTACTGGCACATCACAGTCCACGGGTTTCAGCACTTTACGCAACGGAGGGTACGTGTTCGCCGAAGAGCGCCAGCAGAAGATTGCCGAGCTTGTTGCCAGCAGCGGCCGGGTCAGCGTGACCGTGCTGGCCGAGCGCTTCCGCATCACCACCGAAACCGTCCGCCGCGATCTCGCCACCCTCGAAACCGCCGGCACCGTCCGCCGCGTCCACGGGGGCGCAGTGGCCGCCGACCGCTTCAGCACAACCGAGGAAAGCATCAACGAGCGGACCATCCAGCGGCCGGACCAGAAGCTGCGCATCGCGCAGGCCGCCCTGGCCCTGATCCCCCAGTCGAAGTCTGGAAGCATCCTGCTCGACGCTGGTTCCACCACCGAAGCCCTCGCCGACCTGCTTTCCCGGCGCGCCGCCGTCGCGCCCTTCGCCGCCGTCGCGCCCTTCGGAGCCGCGAGCCCTGATGCAGTGCCCTCCGGTGCGCCGAACGCAACTGCCGCGCACTCCCCTGCGTCGCACCCCAACTCAGGGACGTCGCCGGAACTCGTGGTCATCACCCACGCCGTCCCCATCGCCGCCAAGCTGGCCAGCGCGCCGGGGATTGCCCTCCAGATCCTCGGCGGCCGGGTGCGCGGCCTCACCCAGGCCGCAGTGGGGCAGGCAACCGTGGAGTCGGCGCAGCGGATGCGCCCGGACATCGCGTTCATCGGCACCAACGGCATCCACGCAAGTTTTGGCCTCAGTACTCCCGATCCTGAAGAAGCCGCAGTCAAGGCAGCCTTCGTCCACTCGGCGCGCCGGATCGTGGTGCTGGCCGACTCCTCCAAGCTGGACGCGGAAACCCTGGTCCAGTTCGCCTCCCTGAAAGATCTGGACACATTGATTACAGACAGCGAGCCCAGCCCGGAACTCACAGCCGCCCTGGCCGATGCCGGCGTTGACGTGGTGATCGCATGATCGTCACGTTTACGGCCAACCCCAGCCTGGACCGCACGGTGGCCCTCCCCGGCCCCCTGGAACGGGGCGAAGTCCAACGGGCCGTCTCCGTCAGCCAGCAATCCGGCGGTAAGGGCGTCAACGTCTCCCGGGCGCTGGTTGCCTCGGGCCTGCAGACCGTCGCGGTCCTTCCGGGCGGCGACAGTGATCCCGTCCTTGCCGGCCTGCACCACGACCGCGTCCCCTTCGCCGCGCTCCCGATCAACGAGCCGCTGCGCACCAACGTGGCCCTCACCGAACCGGGCGGCGTGACCACCAAGATCAACGAGCCCGGTCCGGTGCTCAGCGCGGATGAGCAGGAAGCCCTGATCAGCCTGCTCCTGGAACGGGCCCGCGGTGCCAGCTGGGTGGTCCTGGCAGGCTCCCTGCCTCCCGGCTTTCCGGCCGACTTCTACGCAACGGTGACTCACCGCCTGCGTTCAATGACCGACGGCGGCAATACTGCAGGTGCCCCGCTCATCGCCGTCGACTCTTCCGGCGCGCCCCTCGCAGCGGCCGTCTCCGGCAGCTCGCCGGATGGCACAACGCAGGACGGCTTGTCCGGGAAACCGGACCTCCTTAAACCCAACGCCGAGGAACTGGCGGAACTGGCTGCAGCAGCCGGCTTCACTACGGTGTCAACCGCAGCGGAACTTGAAGCGGATCCGGAGGCTGCCGCAGCGGCCGCCGCCGCCGTCGTGCGTTCCGGTGTGGGCGCTGTGCTGGCAACTCTCGGATCAAAGGGAGCTGTCCTGGTAACGGCCTACGGCGCTTGGCTGGCCACGCATCCGCCGGTCGCCGCGGTCAGTACGGTCGGCGCGGGCGATTCATCGCTGGCTGGCTATCTGCTCGCCCACGGCCAGGGCGCCGCCCCGGCCGATTGCCTCCGTCAGGCAGTGGCACACGGTGCCGCCGCCGCCTCACTGCCGGGTTCCACTGTCCCGGCAGTCCACCAAACCACCCCGAATGCCGTAACCATCACGGCCCTTCGAAAGGATTGACAGTGACTCAGCTCATCACCACCGAACTGGTCGAGCTCGACCAGAACCTGGGCACCTCGCCCGAGGCCGTGATCCGGCACCTGGCCAGCGTAGTAGCTGCCACCGGCCGCGCATCGGAAGTTGAAGGCCTCTTCGCCGACGCCTTCGCCCGCGAGCAGAAGACCGCCACCGGCATCCCCGGCGGCATCGCCATCCCGCACTGCCGCTCAGCCGCCGTCGTCGAACCGACGCTGGCCATGGCACGGCTCAACCCCAAGGTTGACTTCGGCGCCAAGGACGGCCCCGCGGACCTGATCTTTTTCATCGCGGCACCCGACGGCGCGGACCAGGAGCACCTCAAGCTCCTGTCCAAGCTGGCCCGGTCGCTGATCAAAAAGGACTTCACCGCGGCCCTGCGTGCGGCGGCCAGCCGTGCGGACATCGTGGCGCTCGTGGACGGCGCGCTGGCTGACAAGCCCGCCTCCCACGCCGCCGCTGTGCCTGCGGACGCGGTTTCGGCGGGCTCGGTTTCGACAGGCTCGGTTTCGGCGGGCTCAACCACCGGGGCCGTTTCCACCGGCCCGGGTTCGGCAGGCTCCGCCGGCGCCCCGTCAGGTCCAAGGCGCATTGTCGCCGTCACGGCCTGCCCCACCGGCATCGCCCACACCTACATGGCCGCCGATTCGCTGGTGGCCGCCGCCCAGGAAATGGGTGTGGACCTGCAGGTTGAAACCCAGGGCTCCTCCGGGGCCAAACCCCTGGACCCGGCAGTCATAGCCGCCGCAGAGGCCGTCATTTTCGCGGTGGATGTAGATGTGCGCGGCAAGGAGCGCTTTGCTGGCAAGCCCGTCATCAATGCCCCGGTCAAGCGCGGCATCGACGAGCCCGGCAAGATGGTGGAGGAAGCACTCGCAGCCGCCACGGATCCGCACGCCCGACGGGTGCCCCACTTCGGCGCCGAAGAGCGAGCCGAGCAGGAAGCCGCTGAAAAGGGCGAGCACATCGGCCAGAAACTGAAGCGCGCACTGCTCACCGGAGTCAGCTACATGATTCCGTTTGTGGCCGGCGGCGGTCTGCTGATCGCTCTGGGCTTCCTGATGGGCGGCTACCTCATCACCAAGTACGCGGACACCATCGTGGTGCAAAACAGCCTCTTCAACCTGCCCACCGAGTTTCCGGAGAACGCGTGGGGCCCCCTCGGCGCCTACCTTGGAGCGGTCCTGTTCAAGATCGGCGGGCTGTCGCTGGGCTTCCTGGTCCCCGCGCTTGCCGGTTATATTGCCTACGCCGTCGCGGACCGACCGGGCATCGCACCGGGCTTCGTTGCCGGCGCCGTGGCGGGCTTTATGGGCGCAGGCTTCCTTGGCGGCATCGTCGGTGGTCTTCTCGCCGGTTACATCGCGCACGTCATCGGCCAGCTTCAAGTGGCCCGCTGGCTGCGCGGCCTGATGCCGGTAGTGATCATCCCGCTGGTGGCTTCCATCGTGGCCTCAGGCCTGATGTTCCTGATCCTGGGGGCGCCCATCGTGGCTATCACGGTTGGCCTGAACGCTTTCCTGTCCGGCCTGACCGGCGCCAGCGCAATTGCCCTCGGCGTCATTCTTGGCCTCATGATGTGCTTCGACCTCGGCGGTCCGGTCAACAAGGTCGCCTACGCTTTCGCTGTAGCCGGTCTGGGCGCCGCGTCGCTGGACAACCAGGCACCGTGGCAGATCATGGCAGCGGTCATGGCCTCGGGCATGGTTCCGCCGCTGGCCATGGCCCTCGCGTCCACGGTCCTCGACAAGAAGCGATTCAGCCTGGCCGAGCGCGAGAATGGCAAGGCAGCCTGGCTGCTGGGCGCATCCTTCATCTCCGAAGGTGCCATCCCATTTGCCGCTGCGGACCCGCTCCGCGTTATCCCGGCCAGCATGCTGGGCGGCGCGGTGACCGGTGCCATCTCCATGGCTGCAGGTGTAGGTTCGAAAGCCCCCCACGGCGGCCTGTTCGTCTTCTTCGCCATCGACAACTTCCTGATGTTCGTTTTCGCAATCCTCGTTGGAACGGTCGTTACTGCGCTGGCAGTCATCGCCCTTAAACGCTGGGCTGTCCGCCAGCCTGAGAGCGCTGCCAGCGTAGAAACCGTTCCCGCAACTGTCTGACCCCGCCTGACCCACCACCGATTCACGGCGCTGAACCAACAGGTGCCGCTAGAAAAAGGAGCAACAATGTCAGAACGCACCGCAACCGTCGCCAGCCGCGTAGGCCTCCATGCCCGCCCCGCCGCCATCTTTGCTGAGGCCGCCGGCGAGTTCGACCTGGACATCACTATCGCCCGCGAGGGTGAGCCGGTGGACGAGGCCATGGACGCCGCCAGCATCCTGTCGCTCATGAGCCTAGGCGCATCCCACGGCGACGTTGTGGTGCTTCGCGCCGCAGGCACCGGCGCGGACGACGCCCTCGAGCGTTTGGTCCAGATCCTGGAAACGGATCACGACGCCGAGTAGCACATTCACGCCGGCGCCCACCGCCGTGCCTCTCCCCGGCATTAGGGAAGGTACGACGGCGGCCGCTGGCTTTTAAGCGGTCCGCACCCAACTAACTGGCAGTTAACGTCGTCATTCGGTAGTTTCACGACGTTAACTGCCAGTTAGTTGGGCAGGTCAGCGCTCGGCGATCTTCTTGACGTCCGCCACGAGCATGTCCCACATCCTCTGGGAGTGCTCAGCGGCCTCTTCGGTGGCGTTGTTGTCCTGCGCAAGGGTGAGTTTGGTTTCGCCGCCCTGGTCCTCCAGGGACCACGTGAGCGTGTGATAGTTGTCCGGCTTGTCCTCTTCGCCGCCGAGCGGGCTGAAATGAGTGTGGACCAGCTTTCGGCCGGCTTCGACTTCGAGGATTTTCCCTTTGTCCTCGTATGGTTTGCCTTCCCACTCGCCGCGCCAGACGATGGGCCCGCCCACAGCCCAGTCCGTGACCAGGTCTGCGCCGAACATAAATACCTTTACGGCAGCCGGATCGGTGATGACGTCCCAGACGCGGCCGGCCGGTGCGGCAATGGTGGTAGCGGACGTTGCCACAAAGTTCCCTGGCACTACTTTGCCTCCTTGGCGGTAAACAGCAGATATTCCCATTCCATCTGCCACGCAGCATCACCATGCGCGTCGCCGCAGGAGCCGGCCAGTTCGGTGAGCGCCGTGTCCAGCGCTTTGGCTTTGTCCCCATTGTCACCAATGAATTTGTAGACGGAGATGGTGGGGCCGTAGTGGGACTTGAAGTACCGCAGGAAGTCCTCAGGATGGTGGAAGCTGTGGATGGCCAGCATGCGCTTTTCCGTGTGGATCTCAGTGATCCGGTCACCGAACAGTTCGCGCACATGGTCTTCGCTGCCCCACAGCGGCGGTGGCTGGGCCCCGGGCGGGAGCGGCGGTGCGAACGGTTTCATGGCGGCAAACATCTTTCCCATGAACCCCTCGGGCGTCCAGTTCAGCAGGCCGATGGTGCCGCCGGGTTTGCAGACGCGCACGATTTCGTCCGCGCCCGCTTGGTGGCGGGGTGCGAACATCACGCCCAGGCAGGACGTCACCACGTCAAATCGGTCGTCTTCGAACGGCAGCGACTCGGCGTCGCCTTCCATCCATTCCAGTTCAACGTTTCGGTCGGCAGCCTCGCGACGGCCGGCGTCGAACATCTCGGGGGTAAGATCGCTGGCTGTCACCTCGGCGCCCATCATCGCTGCGGGGATGGCCGCGTTCCCGGCACCCGCGGCGACGTCCAGGACACGCTGCTTCGGCTTGATTCCGCAGGCCTCCACCAAGATGGCGCCAAGGTCCTGGACCAGTTCGCTGGCCAGGGCCGGGTAGTCCCCCGAGGCCCACATGGCCCGGTGCTTCTGTTTCAGTGCCCGGTCTGCCCCGTCCGCGTCCGCTTTGTCGTTCATGTCCGGCGCACCTCTCCTCTTAAGGTTTTGAGTGACAGCGCGCTGTTGGCACAGTGGAGGCCGTGATGCGCCCATTCTGGCGGCAGCAAATCGTGAAAGCAAGCAATCTTAGGGGTTCCTTGTTTTTACACAGCCCCGGAATTAGCGTGGAAGCTTGACCTGTGAAGACGGAGCCTTTGCATCCCGGATTTCGACAAACTCCAACCGGGGATTGAAACTGTCGAAATCCCGGGCCCCTGTTGAAGGAGGATGACATGGCAGGCAACTCAGCCAAAAAGAAGAGCCACCTCATCTCCGCCTTGCGGAACTCCTAGGCGGCGGCCATCACCGGAACTGCAGAGCGCCCGCGGACCGCCTCACGCCCCCTTGCGCGCCCTGGTGGCAGGCGCCTTCGCCGCGGGCTTCGCAGCAGTGGACTTCGCGGCCGTCGAATTAGCCGCCGCCGATTTGGCTGCAGCAGTTTTGGTCGCGGCGCTCTTGGCAGGAGTCGTGGAACGGGCTGCAGTGTTGGTCCCGGCGGACCTGGCTGCAGCTTTGGCGGGAGCCTTCCCAGCCGAACCCTTGGCACTTTTTGGAGTGTCGGCGTCGTCCGCTTCGGCATCCGAGTCGGCGTCGTCCGAATCCCCGGCAGCCGCGGCAGCACCGCCGCGCTTCCGGTCCAAGCTGCGCTTCAGCGCCTCCATCAGGTCGATGACCTCGCCCTTGCCGCCTTCGCCCGCTTCCGCGCCGAACGTTTCATCGGTGTCCAACGAATCGCCCTTCTCGAGCTTGGCTTCGATGAGCTTCCGGAGCTGCACCTGGTATTCGTCGGTGAAGTGCGCGGGTTCGAAGTCTGCGGCCATGGACTCGACGAGGGCTGCGGACATTTCGCGTTCCTGCGCGGAGATCCGGACGGAGTCCTCCAGTGCGGGGAAACTGGCCTCCCGGACCTCGTCGGGCCAGAGCAGGGACTGCAGCACCAGCACATCATCCTTGATGCGCAGCGCCCCCAGCCGGGTCTTCTCGCGCAGGGCGAACTGAACGATGGCTACGCGGTCCGTGTCCTCCAGCGCCCGGCGGAGCAGAACGTAGGCCTTGGGCGACTTGGAATCCGGTTCCAGGTAATAACTCTTCTCGAACATCATGGGTTCCAGCTGGTCGGAGGGCACAAACTGGACCACCTCGATCTCATGGCTGCTCTCCGCTGGGATGGATTTGAGCTCATCCTTGGACAGCACCACAGTGCGGCCGTCGTCCTCGAAGGCCTTCTCGATGTCCGAATAATCGATGACCTTGGTGCAGACCTCGCAGCGGCGCTGGTAGCGGATCCGGCCGCCATCGGCGTTGTGAACCTGGTGGAGACTGATGTCGTGGTCCTCGGTGGCACTGTAGACCTTCACGGGCACGTTGACCAGGCCAAACGCGATGGCACCTTTCCAGATGGCTCTCATCTCTCAAGTGAACATCACCGCAGGCCAGAGGTGAAGACCCATGGCCGGCACTAAGGAACGCGTCAGGGTGGCCGGGCGGGAACTGACGCTCACCAACCTGGACAAAATCATCTATCCGGAGACCGCAACCACCAAGGCAGACGTCCTGGCTTACTACGCCGCTGTGGCGCACGTACTCATCCCCGCAGCAACAAACCGCCCCGCCACGAGAAAGCGCTGGGTCAACGGCGTGGGCACAGCCGACAAGCCCGGCGAGGTGTTTTTCCAAAAGAACCTGGAGGATTCCGCGCCCGGCTGGCTCCCTCGCGCCGCCATCAGCCACAAAGAGCGGACCATTTTTTATCCGCTCGTCAACGATCCCGCCACGTTGGCCTGGTTTGGCCAGATCAACTCGCTGGAAATCCATGTGCCGCAATGGCAGGTGGACTCGCACGGCAACCAGCTGAATCCGGACCGCCTGGTGCTGGACCTGGACCCCGGCGACGGCGCAGGCCTGGCCGAATGCGTGGAAGTGGCGCTCCTGGCCCGCGCCATCCTGCAGGACGTGGGCCTGGATCCCGTCCCCGTGACCAGCGGCAGCAAGGGCATCCACCTCTACGCCGGCCTTGATGGAACCCAGACCTCGGACCAGATCTCCGCCTTCGCCCACGAACTGGCCCGCGCCCTCGAGGCCGACCACCCGGACCTCGCGGTCAGCGACATGAAGAAGACCCTGCGCAAAGGCAAGGTCCTGGTGGACTGGAGCCAGAACAGCGCGGCCAAAACCACCATCGTCCCCTATTCCCTCCGCGGCAGGCCGAAACCCATGGTGGCCGCACCGCGGACCTGGCCGGAGCTCAGCTCCCCCAGCCTCCAGCAGCTCGACTACAAAGCCGTGATGCGCAGAGTGCAGGAAGGCAAAGACCCGTTCGCCGCCGTCGCGCGCGTTGCAGGGCATCCGGGGAACCTCGAAGAAATTACCCACGACGACGGCGGCCCGCATCCGCGCCTGGCGCGGTACCGTTCGATGCGTGACCCTGAGTCGACGCCCGAGCCCTTCGCCGGCACCTCCAGCGGCGGGAACACCTTTGTCATCCAGGAGCACCACGCCAGCAGGCTGCACTTCGATTTCCGGCTGGAACACGAGGGTGTGCTGGTGTCGTGGGCCCTGCCCAAAGGTGTCCCGGAATCCGGCGGGAAGAACCACCTGGCGGTGCAGACCGAGGACCACCCGCTGGACTACGCCACCTTCGAAGGCATTATTCCTCAAGGCCAGTACGGCGCCGGCGAGGTCACCATCTGGGATCACGGCACGTATGAACTGGACAAGTGGATCAATGGGCGGGAGGTCATAGCGACGCTGACCGGCTCGGAGGGCGGGGGCCTGGGTGGGACCAAGAAGTACGCACTGATCCATACCGGCCGGGGCCAGGGCAAGGACGCGGAAGGGCAATGGCTCATCCACCTGATGGACAAGGACCACCACACCAGCCACTCCCGGCGCGCTGGGGATGAGGTTGGCCTGGACGACTTGGCCGCCGCGGATAGGTCTAGTACTGAGGAGCCTGCACAGGGTGATTCAGCGGAGCGTGATCGCGCGGCTCCGGCACAGACCTCCGGGCCCCTCCGCGCCGAGGATTTCGGCCCCATGATGGCAACGTCCGGAACTCCCGCCGACCTGCAAGGCAGCGACTGGAAGTTCGAACTGAAGTGGGACGGCGTCCGGGCGCTGATGGTGGCCGATGACAAGAAGGTCCGCATCCTCAGCCGGAACGGAAACGATGTCACCGCAACCTACCCGGAGCTGACGGCCCGGGCCTGCTGGCCGGACGGGCCGTTCGTCGCAGACGGTGAGATCATCGCCGTCGGGCCTTCCGGCAGGCCCGATTTCGGCGTGCTCCAGGGACGCATGAAGCTGACCAGGCCCGGCGACGTCGCGAAGGCGCGCGTCGCCATACCGGTCCGGCTGATGCTTTTTGACCTTTTGGCCGGAGGCGGCGAGGACCTTCGCCGGCTGACTTTCGCACAGCGGCGGCAGCGTCTTGAGGAGTTCTACCGGCCGTCGGACTGCCCGGTGGAGCTGTCGCCCGTCCTTGACGAGAGGATCGAGCACATCCTGGCGAGCGCGCAAGAGCTGGGGCTGGAGGGCGTTATGGCCAAACGGACCGACAGCCGCTATGTCAGCGGGCAGCGGACCCGGACCTGGATCAAGATCAAGCTGGAGCAGACCCAGGAGGTGGTGGTGGGTGGTTGGCGGCCCGGCAAGGGCGGGCGGCAGAGCTCGGTCGGTTCGCTGCTGGTAGGCATCCCCGACGGTACCAAACTTCGATATGTGGGCCGGGTGGGCAGCGGGTTCAGCACGCGCGAACTGCAGGAACTCCGGCAGAAAGTGGACGGCCTCGCCAGGAAGACGTCACCGTTCGACGACGTGCCCCGCGAGGATGCCTCGGACGCCCGCTGGGTTACGCCGCGGCTGGTCGGCGAAGTGACGTTCGGCGAGTGGACGGGCAGCGGGAAGCTTAGGCATCCGGTATGGCGGGGCTGGCGGCTGGACAAGAGCGCTGATGAAGTGGTGCCGGAGGCGTAGCGCGGCGCTGCGCCGGGTGCAGCCCAGCGCAGCGGCGGCGACGCGCAGGGTCCCTTGCGACGGAAAATACCTGGCGACCCCCGTTTTTGGGGATCGCCAGGTATGTACGTGTCGCGAGGTCAGACGCGTGTCGTGAGGTCAGGTCCGCATCGTGAGGTCCGCATCGCTAGGAGGAGTGCGGCATCTGCGGCCGGCCGGTGCGGTGCACGGCCGTGACAGCGGCTTCGTGGCCCATCCGGCCGTGGTCCGAACCCTCATCCTTGGGGTGCCGGCGCTTGCCGTTACCGTCCGGCCAGTGCTGTTCGCCTGCCATGGCCGTAGTCACGGCGATGGTGGCCGGCCCTGGCATGGACTGCGCATCCATGGCTGCGGCGAGGTGGTCCGCAACCTCCGGCTCGATCCTTGGTCCAGCATTTTGCTTAGCCATTGTTCTTCCTTCCGCCATGACTTCCGCCATGACTTCCGCCATGACTTCCGCCATGAAATGAAGCATTCATCAATAGAGGCGTCTGGAGTAGCGTTCCAGGCGCAGTAACTACCAGCGGACTTTCTTCTCGACCGGCCCCTGCTTGCCGCTGGCATGCGTGGGCTTGTGGTTTTTGCCGACGCTCTGCAAACCGGAGTCACCGCCCCGCGACTTGCTGGCGAGCATCGCCCGCTGTGCTTCGGTCAGCCCGGCTCTGATGCCCTTGGCGTCGGAGCCGTCGGGTGAACTGTCGGGCTGGTCGGAGGTGTTATTTTCAGTCATTGGGTGGAACCTTTCTGAGGAGTATCAGCGTGTCTGACGAGATCAGCGAGGACGGGGCCGGTATGAACAGGCCGCGGGCGTCCGCCTACTCAAAAATCAGTGTTCCCATGGGACAACAATAGGCAGCATGCGCATTGGTTGTGAACCCCCATTTTCGGCCCCGCGACAGCATCGGGCAGGATGCGCCGCCCACCATGACGGCTGTCACATTTGACGCTGTAGGGGGGCCAAAAGCGGTCCGAAAACCGGCCGGAAGAAAAAGATTAGGTAACAATGGCCACATTGGGCCGGGATCCCAGTGCTGGCGCGGCGAAACGGGCTCAAGTCAAGACGGTGATGGCCACTCAAACCGCTCCGAAACACTTGATCCTACGGTATCAAACTCTGAATTGCATCAGATTTCGCGTAAAATTGAAGGCCTGCCCAGAGCGGGGCAGCTACAAGTCGCAAGCAAATGACCTCCATAGGAGTTGCCCAAATGCCCACAGACCGAAGCACGACCGACTCTTCCGCAGGCGTGAACAGCGCCAGCGGAACTAACAATGCAGTACCAGAGAATGCACTACCTGTGAGTCCAACAGGGGTGCGGAAACCGAAGATTCTCGCACGCCGCCGGCTCAAAGAGTCCGACGTGAACGTCGTGAACCAGCCCATGCTGAAAAAGGCACTCGGCGGAACAATCGTGGGTAACACCATGGAGTGGTACGACGTCGGTGTGTTCGGCTACCTGATCACCACCATGGGACCCGTTTTCCTGCCGGAGTCGGATCCGACAACGCAGACGCTGTTCCTGCTGGGAACGTTCGCTGCCACCTTTATTGCCCGCCCATTGGGTGGCGTGATCTTCGGCTGGCTCGGAGACAAGATGGGCCGCCAGAAGATCCTGGCCACCACCCTCATGATCATGGCTGCCAGCACCTTCGCCGTCGGCCTGCTGCCGGGCTACGCGCAGATCGGCCTGTGGGCGGCGGCACTCCTGGTGCTCCTGAAGGTCGTCCAGGGGTTCTCCACCGGCGGCGAGTATGCAGGCGCCACCACATTCGTCAGCGAATACGCCCCTGACAAGCGCCGGGGTTACTTCGCCAGCTTCCTGGACCTGGGCAGCTACCTGGGCTTCGCCATCGGCGCTGCCCTGGTGTCCGTCCTGCAACTGACCCTTGGCCAGACCGCCATGGAGGAATGGGGCTGGCGCATTCCGTTCCTCATTGCCGGGCCCCTCGGCCTGATCGCGGTCTACTTCCGAAGCAAAATCGAGGAATCCCCGCAATTCCAGGCGACTTTGGACGCCCAGGAGGACCTTGCCAGGAACGCTGCCTCCACCGACGAGGCGGCAGTCAAGGGGCCGGTTGGAATCGTCAAGGCCTACTGGCGCTCGATTATCGTGGCAATGGTGCTGGTTGCCGCGGCCAATACGGCCGGCTACGCCCTAACCTCCTACATGCCCACATACCTGACGGAGGCCAAGGGCTACGACGAGGTCCACGGCACGCTCCTGACCATCCCTGTGCTGGTCATCATGAGCCTTTGTATCCCGTTGACGGGCAAGCTGTCCGACCGGATCGGTCGCCGGCCGGTGTTGTGGATCGGCGCGCTGAGCACCGTGGTCCTGGCAATCCCGGCCTTTATGCTGATCGGCGTGGGCGAGATCTGGACCACCCTGTTGGGCCTTGCCCTGATCGCCTTCCCCGTGACCTTCTATGTGGCCAACCTTGCCTCGGCGCTGCCGGCCCAGTTCCCCACGTCCAGCCGTTACGGGGCGATGGGCATCGCCTACAACTTCGCGGTTGCCATCTTCGGCGGCACCACCCCGTTCATCGTGGCTGCGCTGATCAACGCCACCGGCAATGACATGATGCCGGCGTACTATCTGATGGCTACCTCAGCGGTCGGGGCTGTCGCCATCTACTTCCTGAAGGAATCCGCCCAGCGTCCGCTGCCGGGCTCGATGCCCAGTGTGGACACCCAGGCGGAGGCACGCGAACTCGTGGCCACCCAGGATGAAAACCCGCTGCTTGACCTGGACGAGCTGCCGTTCGAAACGCAGGACATCACGGATGCCTCTGCCGCCAAGGTCCCCACCGGAGTCTAAGCAACACCCGGAAACCACAAACCGGCCTGTTTGGGCCGTCCTGTAGCCCGCGCTCAGAGGCCCGCCCCACGCTTCCCCTGGCGGAAGCGTGGGGCGGGCCTTAGCCATGCATCGGGGTGGTGCGCCGGAGCTGCTGACGCCGGGAGATAATTTCCTGACAGGCTCCGGCTCGGGGCAGCAACCAATGACAGGCGGTGTGGGCACGTGAAGTCCGTCCTGCGGCAGGTCCGCGCCCTCCATCGCCTGGAGCCCGCGAACAACGACCATCTGGCAGCCCTCCGTGTGGCCGCCAGCGTTGCAGTGCCGTCGCTCATCCTTTTGCTTTTGGGCCGGGCCGACCTGATCATCTACGCGGTTTTCGGCGCTCTGACCGGAATGTACGGCCGGTCAGAACCGCACCAGCTGAGGCTCCGGCACCAGTCGCAGGCAGCCCTCGTGCTGGTCGGCGGCGTGGCCGTGGGCGTCTTCCTGTCCGTCAACCACCTCCAGTCCTGGTGGCTGGTGGCCGTCGAGGCGGTGCTGGCCGGCGCCGGCTCCGTGTACTCGGACAGAGTCATGCTCAAGCCCAACGGCCCGTTCTTCGGCATCCTGGCCCTGGGTGCCTGTGCCTCCGTGCCCACCACCATCCCCTGGTATGTTGCCCTCATGATCGCGGGAGGCTCAGCAGCATTTTCCGTGGCAGTGGGCTTCGGCGGTTGGGTACGTGGCAGGTCGTGGCAGCGCGGCGCCTCACGCGATGCAGTGACGCTTAGCGGCGCGGCAGGGCGGGCTGCGGCGGTCCACGCGGCCAGATACACACTCGCCGTAGGCCTCGCCGGCACTCTTGGAGTGCTCAGCGGCAGCGGCCATCCGCACTGGGCCATGGCAGCGGCAGCCGTCCCCCTGGCCGGAGCGGACCTCCCCAGCCGGGTGCGGCGAGGGATCCACCGCATCGTGGGGACATTCCTCGGGCTGGCGGTCACCGCCGTCGTTCTTGTCCCGGCGCCGTGGTCACTGGCGCCGTTGTTTGCCGCCCATCAGGTGGTGGTCCTGGCCCTGCTGGTCATCATTTTCCAGTTCACTACGGAGCTGTTCATGACCCGGCACTACGGGCTCGCGATGGTCTCCTTCACACCCGTCATCCTCCTGATGACCCAGCTAGCAGGACCTACTGACCCGTTAGTCCTGATCCTCGAACGCGGCGTGGAAACTTGCGTGGGAGCCGTGGTGGGGATCCTGGTGGTGGTGGCCGTGCGGCAGCGGGCGGTGCGGCAGCCGGCGGCGCGGCATTCAACTGTCCGGTTTTCGCTACTTCGGTCTGCGCGCCGGTCCCGTGAGTAGCCGGTACGGAAGCACCCGCGCCGCAACCGCCACCGCCTTGTAGCGCTTCGAGGGGATGGACACGGCATTGCCCCGGAGGTTGTCGGCCAGGCCTTCGCGCACCACGCGCTCGGCCGTCAACCAAGCCCAGGACGGACCCATCGCCTTGTCCATGCCCATCCTGTCGTGGAATTCCGTGTGCGTCAGGCCAGGACAGACCGCAGTGACCATCACGCCGCGAGCCGCGTAAGCCAGGTTCGCCCAGCGGCTGAAGCTGAGCAGCCAGGCCTTCGCCGCAGCGTAGGTGCCACGCGGCAGGAACGCCGAAATACTGGACACGTTGATGATGCGGCCGGCACCGCGCGCCAGCATTCCGGGCAGCACGGCATGCGTGAGTTCCAGCGCCGCCTCGCAGTGCAGCTTCAGGAGGTATTTCTCATCCGCGATGCTGTTCAGCTCGAAGTCGCGCAGCAGGCCGATCCCCGCATTGTTCACCAGGATCCCCACAGGCCTGTCCACAGCGGTGAGGCGCCCGACGACGGCGGCCATCCCGCCGTCGTCCGTCAGGTCCGCGGGCAGCACCTCAGCAGTGGTTCCGTAGCGCTGTTCCAGGTCCGCCGCTGTTTGTTCGAGGCGCGTACGGTCCCGGGCCACCAGGACCACATGATGGCCCTGCGCCGCGAGCTGGCGGGCAAACTCGGCGCCCAGGCCGGCGCTGGCACCGGTGATGAGGGCTGTGGTGCTGGCTGTAGTTGTCACCAGCCCAGACTAGCCGGGGCGGGTGACAAACCCGTCGAATTTTTGTGTCATCATTCCGGCGCGCTCCAGCCCTGACCCGGAGGTAAGCGCCCGGCTGGGCCGAGGCCGGCGAATGAGTGAGCAGAATCCGACGCTAGGACGCCTCCGGCCAGTCGATGTGCTGCTCGTAGCCTTCGTGCTGGCGGAGGTAACCGGCGATGAACGGGCAGTGCGGGATAACCCGCTTCCCGGCCGCCACCACGTCATCAAGGGCGAAGTGGGCCAGGACTTTTCCCAGTCCCTGGCCCTTGAATTCCTCGGCTGTCTCGGTGTGGCTGAAATCCACATGTCCGGGCCGGTCCTGGAAGAAGGACTGGACGGCGACCTTCCCGCCTACCCTCAGCTCGTACCGGTGATGCTCATCATCCCGGACCAGCGAAACGTCGGGGCTGAACTCATCCTCTGTGGAAATCATGTTCTCAGTCATGGTTCGACATTGGCACTACTTGGCCCGGCTGGCAATGGCCCGGCACCCCCTCCCTGGGTGTCAGGGGACGCACCGCCGACGACCCGTTCCGGCATTCTGCCCAGCAGCAGGACGGCCAGCACCAAACAGGCCGCGCCCCCTCCGAGCAGTCCCAGCGTCAGGCCGTTGAAGACGACGATGGCGGCCGTCATCACTCCGGCGGCGGGTTGGGGGAAGTCGGTGAGGAGCAGGAGGCCGGACATGGCCACCAGGAGCCCGGCCCACAGCCCCAGGAACATGACCGTCAGGAGCGCTGCCGCCCGGCGGCCCAGCCGCAGCAGCCGGGCCTGGGCGAACTCGAAACTAGTCCCGCCCCCGGCCTTCAGCCGTTGCCAGGACTGGAGTCCGGTGGTGCCGCCGTGACGGAAAACAGCGGCATCACCTTAAAAATCCAGATCACCGGCACAAACCAGGGCTGGTCCCCCAGCCTGTTTTCCGTGGTCACGGTGCCGTTGGCGTGCGGGACAGGACTCACCATCGTGCAATGGCCCACCACCACCAGGGCCAGGCAGACGAACCGGACCAGGTCAATGACCAGGCCTAGGGCCCTCACCGGCTCTCCTGCATCCGGCACGCAGGCTCCCTGAAACGCCGAACTCCGGTGTTACCTCATTGTGCGCCCATGCTGTCCCACCTCGGAGTTTCGTCCAAAAGCTTGAGCATGAGCCGCCCTTGCGGCCTCAACCGGACGCTGCGGCGAAGAAGTCCAGCAGGATCGGCGTCAGCGCTTCCGGAGCAACCATGTGATCGTAGCCGGGAACCAGTGCAGTGCGGCCGTTTTGAACTGCTGACACGACTCCCTCGGCCGAGTTTTGTGCCCAGGAGTCGCTGTTGCCGCCATATACGGCCAGCACCGGAGCCTGGATTTTGGCCAGGCGCTCCGCCGGGATGTCTGCGTTGCCGGCCAGGGTGAGGTCGTAAAAAAGCGTGTGGGCAAGTGCCGTCATTCCGGGCCACCAGGGGGACTGCTTCACCGCCTCGACGGGTACCCCTGCATGGCGCAGGAAGGCTTCGACAGCCTCGTCACGCCGGCCGGTCTCAGCCAGTTGGCGGACCCGGGCAGCAAACTGGTCCCAGCTCTCCCCCGGTTCCTGAGGTGTGCAGAACGGCGGCTCGTAAGCCAGCAAGCTGCTGATGGGCACCCCCGCCGCGGCTGCCTCCAAGGCCAGGATGGCACCGGAAGAGTGTCCGTAAACCTTCGCCGACCCGCCGACCGCCCGGACAATCGCTGCCACGTCTTCCACTTCACGTTCGACGGCGTAGGGGGGCGTATCACCGCTGTCACCGCGGCCTCGGCGGTCTACGCCAATGACACTAAAGTCCGTGGCGAGGAACGGCACATATTGCTGCACGGCCGCCCGGGTACTCAGCGCACCGCCGAGTACGATCAGCGGCTCGCCGTCCCCGAAGGATTCGACGGCGAGCAAGGTTCCATCGGCCGATTTCACGTGCTGGATCATGGCATCCTCTGTTCCGGGTTCGGGCGGTTGGCTTATGTCTACGCCAGCAGGCCGTTACCGGCAAGGGTGGCGGTCCAGGATCGTCTTCCCGGCTCAGGCGAGCGGCACGTCCAGTACGCCGAGCACGACGGCGAGCAACGGCGTCGTTCCTTGCAGAACCGCGCCCCCACTCCCCCCGCCCCCGGCCGCCCCCGGCCGCCCCCGGCCGCCCCCGGCCGCCCCCGGAGTTTTTGTCCAGATAACCGCCGTTTTCAGGCCTTGAAGTCGCTTTATCTGGACAAAAACTCTCAGCGGGTGAGCATCCCCAACGCTGCCCCGGCAAATTCCCTGGCCGAGGTGTTCCAGTGGCCCAGCAGCCCCTGGATGTTCTCGCCCTCAGCCCGGTGCTTCGGCAGCTGGTCCTGCAGTGTCGCCAGGACGCCGGTCCGGAGCTCGGTGTTGAAGTTGACCTTGCCCACGTTCATGGCGGCCACCTTCACCAATTCCTCGGCCGGGATGCCGGACGCACCATGCAGCACCAGGGGGATCCGCGTCCGCACCGCTATGTCCTGGAGGACGTCCCAGCGCAGCTGTGGCTCGCCCTTGTAGCGGCCGTGCACGTTGCCCACGGCCACGGCCAGGAGTTCCGCGCCGGTCCGCGACACGAAGTCCTCCACCTGGGCGGAGTCCGTCAGGCCGGCCACTGCCACGCCCGCCCGGTCCGCGCCGAAGGCCTTATCCTCGTCACCGGCCAGTCCGCCGAGTTCGGCTTCAAGCACGACGCCAGCACCCAGCACCGTGCGCGCCGCACGGACCAGCGCAATGTTGTCCTCATACGGCAGGGACGAGCCGTCGGCGAGGACCGAATCCGCCCCCGCGGCGACGGCGTCGGCCATCACTTTCAGGTCCGAGGCGTGGTCCAGCTGGACGGCCGCCGGAACGGATGCGGAGTCTGCCAGGCCGCGGAGCGCGGCGATCAGCCGCAGGCCGTTGGCCGTGGCGGCGGTCTTGGGGGCCACCAGCAGGATGACGCCCCGGCCCGCGTCCTCGGCAGCACCCACCACGGCCAGGGCGGTGGTGAAGTCGTAGCAGGTGAACGCCGGCACGGCCGAGCCCTGCTGCAGGGCTGTGGTGACCAGGTGGTCGAGTCGGGTGCGCATCAGATGCCCAGGCCTCCCACCAGGATCCAGGCCACGTAGGTCAGGAGGAAGCCCGCCAGGCCCAGGACGGTGGTGAGGACGGTCCAGGTCTTGAGGCCGTCCGAGACGGTGAGGCCGTAGTAGCGCACCACGGTCCAGAAACCGGCGTCGGTTACATGGGACAGGCCCAGGGCGCCGAAGCCGATGGCGATCACAATGATGGCGATCTGCGCCGGCGAGTAGCCGCCTTCCATGACGGCGGAGGTCAGCAGGCCGGTGGTGGTCACGATTGCCACGGTGGCGGAACCCTGGGCTGCACGCAGGGCCAGCGAAATCACGAAGCCGAGGACAATGACCGGCAGGCCCAGGTGGTCCAGGGTCTGGGACAGCGCGGCGCCGATGCCGGAGGTCCGCAGGACCTCACCGAACACACCGCCGGCCGCGACAACCATCAGGATGGAAGCGATCGGAGGCAATGCGCCTTCGAAGATTTCACCGGTTTCCTTGAGCGACCAGTTGCGGCGGACGGCCAGCAGGAAGAAGGACAGTGCCACAGCCACGAGAAGGGCGAAGAACGGGTTGCCGATGAAAGCCGCGAGGCCGTACCAGGAGTTGTCCTTGGGGATGGTGAGGGTGCCCAGGGTACCGATGAGGATCTGCACGATGGGCGCGGCGATCAGGAAAATGATCAGGGCGGGCCGCGGCGGTGCGAGGCCGGCGGCGCCGGGGCCTACGTGGCCAACCTTGACCAGGGAATCGGAACCGTACTCGTCCACCTGGGCCTTGACGCCGGGCAGGAGTTCGTACTCCGTGCGGTTCATGATGCTGGCAACCCAGTAGGACAGGAAACCGAGGGGGATGCAGATCAGCAGGGAGATCATGGTGATGAGGCCGATGTCGGCGCCGAACACGCCTGCGCCGGCAACAATGCCCGGGTGGGGCGGTACGGCGACGTGGATGGAGAGCATAATGCCGGCCATGGGCAGGCCGAACTTGACCGGGTGCACGTTGGCGATTTTCGCGAAGGCGTAGACGATCGGGACGAGCACAATAATGCCCACCTCGAAGAACACGGGAATGGCCACCAGGAAGCCAACGGCGGTGAGCGCCACCGCGACGCGCTTGGCGCCGAGTTTCTCGGTGAAGTGCGCCGCGAGTGACTGGACGCCGCCGGAGACCTCGATCATCCGGCCCAGGACGGCACCGAGCGCGATCAGCAGCGCCACCTTGCCCATGGTTCCGCCCACGCCGGTGGCCACCACGGTGAAGACGTCCTTCAGCGGGATCTGCGACGCCACGGCCACGGCGATGCTCACCGTCAGCAGGGCCACAAAGGCCTGGATCTTGAAGCGGATGATCATCACCAGCAGAACGGCGATGCCGAGGGCCGCAATGGTGAGAAGCAGCGGAGTACCCAACTCCACTGCGGGTTTGATCGTTGGGGCGTCAGCCGCCCGCGCGATCAGCGGGTTCATGAGGTGGTTCATGACGGGTGTCTCCTTTGACGAGCCAGTCTTCCAGAGACGGGCAATCAGGCGCTAATTATTTGTTTTGTAACGCTGGGAGGTACGACGACGGCGGACGGGGACCGCCGTCGTCGTCCGTTCCTGCCTCAGAGTTTTCGTCCACTTATCGCGAGTTATTGGGGTCAAAAGGGGCAATAAGTGGACAAAAACTCGGGATGGGAGGGAGATGGTGGGTGGCTAGGCGGTGCGCTTCGTGGGGGCAACCACCTTGATGACGGCGGAGTCGTCGGCTGCGGCGAGGCCCTGGGCCTGGCCGAGCAGGTAGAGCTGCTCGGCGGCGGCGGCAACGGGCGCTGCGAGACCGGCTGCGCGGGTGGCCTTGCCCACGATGCCCATGTCCTTGACGAAGATGTCCAGGCGGGACAGGACTTCGGCGCCTTCCTCGGTGTACGCCTCAAGGATGCGCGGGCCGCGGTTGGAGAGCATGAAGGAGCCTGCCGCGCCGGCTTCGAGGGCGGCGAGGGTCTTGGCCTGGTCCAGCCCGAGGGCGTCGGCCAGGGCCATGGCCTCGGCGGCGGCGGCGATGTGGACGCCGCAGAGGAGCTGGTTGACGGTCTTGAGGGCCTGGCCGTCGCCGGGCTTGTTGCCCACCACGGTGAGGGTGGAGGCCAGCAGTTCCAGTGCGGGGCGGGCCTTTTCCTGGGCTTCGGGGGAAGCGCCCACCACGATCAGCAAGTCGCCTTCGCCGGCGCGCTTGGGGCCGCCGGACAGCGGGGCGTCCACGAGCTCAACGCCGTATTCTGCGAGACGTTCCACCGTTGCGGGGATCGCTTCGGTGCCCACGGTGCTGCCGAGGATGACGACGGCACCCGGCTCAAGCACGGAGGCCACGCCGTTCTCGCCGAAGAGGACGTCATTGAGCTGTTCGCCGTTGCGGACCGCCAGAAGGAGGGCGTCGGCGCCCTTCGAGGCTTCACGGGCGGTGGCGAAGGTGCGAATGCCGGCCTCTTCGGCGAGCTTCAGGCGCGGCTCGGCGATGTCGAAGCCGTGGACGGTCAGCTCGCTGGCGAGGCGGGTGGCCATGGGCAGGCCCATGGCACCGAGGCCCAGGACCGTGACGGTGTAGTTGCTGGTCATGAGGTTCTCCTTTGGATTTTGGCTGGCAGGTGGAACTAGAAGGTGTTGCTGAGCTTTCGCGTGACGTCGGCGAGGGACTGGTCGCCGCCCACGTTGCCCGCGAAAACGATGTACGGGATGCCCTTGGCGGGGCCATCCACCGGTTCCCAGAGGCTGACGATGCCCGGCAGCATGGCGCCGCGGACAATGGCGTGGCGGATTTCGAGGCCGTGCGCGGCAACGTCGGAGGACGTGATGCCGCCCTTGGCGATGACGAACCGTGGCGGGAAGGTCTTGAGTGTCCGGTTCACTACGGCGACGACGGCGGCGGACACCGTGCGTGCGATCCGCAGGCTTTCGGCGGCGTCATCAGTCTTGATGAGCAGGCGGCTGGTGTGCATGATGACGTCGCCGCCGCCAAGGGCTTCCACCACCGCGTCCACCGTCTGGTTCAAGTAAGCGTCCGCGGCTGTTTCGGTTGCGGCGGCAAGTAGTTTATCGACGTCGATTTCCACGATGCGTGCCGCGCTGTGCTGCTCTGTGAGGGCCTTGAGCTGGCGGGTGGTGACGCCCACGTGGGAACCGACCACAATGAGGCCGCCTGCCTCGGAAGGCGTGTTGCCCGCATAGGCCTCGGCGCCGCTGAGCTCGGTGCGGATTTCCTGGCCGATCCGGGCACGTACAAACGGCGGTCCCACGCGGTAGAGGAGCTTCTTGCCGCGGCGTTCGGCTTCTTCCAGGCCCAGGGACAGGGCGCGGAGGTCGTTTTCGGTGACGATGTCGGCCACGATCGGGGTGGAGTCCGTGGCGGGCGTGATGGCATTGGCGATGGCGTTGGCGCTGATGGCCGCACCCACAGCGGGGTCGCCGTCGGGGTTCTGTGCCGTGCCTGCGCTGGCAGCCCCGGCGCGGATGATGTTCAGGTCCAGCACGATCACGGATTCCGCGGCGAAGCGGCCCTTGGACTTCTCTTCCACGTACTTGGCCAGCTCGGAGTTGACGTAACCGAAGCTTGCGTCTTTGGCGAACTCAGTCTCGGCCACGGGGGTGAGCTTGCCTGCGTCCTCGCCGGTGCCGCGGGTGTAGTGAACGCCGCCGATGGTCACGCGGCCGGCATCGGGGAACGCCGGAACCAGGACAACGCCGTCGGTTTTTTCTCCGCTGACGTCGGCCACCGTGGCGGCGATGACGTCAGGTTCCAGCGGGTAGTGGCCGCGGAGGGTGGAATCGCTGCGGCTCACAAAACCGAGGCGGAGGCTGGAGCCGGGCGTGGTGTCACCGTAGCCGGCGGCGGCCAAGGCGTTGCGGACTACCTCTTCGTTCCGGGCGGCAGCTTCTGCAGGGTCCAGGCTCCGGGTGTTGGTCAGTACATACACGGCCGGCTTCGACTGGCCAAAGGCCCAAACGAAATCCTCAACGTCCCAGCGGGTGAGCACTGGCAGATCAGCAACTGACTGCGTTCCGGTGGGGTCGTCGTCGAGCACTACCAGCATGCGGGGGCTCTCCGCGCTGGCAGCGGCGACTGCGTTGGCCACGAGCCCGGCGGGAATCCGGACTTCGGCCGGAAAGTTGGCCAGGAGATTTGCTTCAAGCGTCACTGTGCACTCCATTGTGAGGAAATCTGTTGTCTTGAGAGTGTCTGTAAGATGTCTGACATCTTACAATTGAAACAGTGTGGCACAGGACATACAAACGCGCAAGTAGACTTGTCAGACATCTGGCGACGGCGGCAAGGGGGAAAGATGGCACGGAAATCACTGGTGGGCGTTGTGGCAGACGCACTCCTGGACCGGATCATTGCCGGCGACTTCCCGCCGGGCTCCAGCGTCCCGGGAGAGCTTGAGCTGAGCGCCAAGCACGAAGTGAGCCGGATGACCGTCCGTGAGGCCATGAAAACCTTGGAGGCGCAACGTATCCTCAGCGTCGAACGTGGACGCGGGACGTTCGTTAACCCACTCAACCGCTGGTCTTCATTGGAAGCTGTGCTCCGTGCCGCGTCGGAAGGCCAGAACGAAGCCGCAGCCTCCGTTCAGCTCATCGAACTCCGCAGGATGTTGGAGACCGGGGCATGTGAACTCGCCGCCACCCGGATCAGCGACACGGATATCCAAGCACTGTTCGCCCACGTCGCTGCGATGCGGAAGGCCCATGAAATCAACGATGTGGCAGCGTTCGTGGCGTCCGACCTCGCGTTCCACTACCTGATCCTGCGGGCTTCAGAAAACGTTTTTGTGGCCGTCCTCTTCGAACCGCTGCACCGCTTGCTGGAAAAACGCCGCGCGGAAACGTCGGCCGTGCCCACCATCCAGGAACACGCAATCGGCCACCACCAGAACATCGCCGAGGCGCTGGAATCACGCGACTCCGCACGGGCGCGGGGCGCCATGGACGCCCACATGCAGCAGACCCTGGACGACCTCAAGGCCCTGGTCCTCGACGCACCCTGATCCCTCGCGGCACGATGTCCCCTTCGCAGCTCCGTGCCATCCTCTGGCCACACTCCCCGAGATGCCACTAGTGTTCAAGGACGGCCCGCAACCGGGAATCGAAGGCGATCACTAGGAGCGAAGTTGTCCAATCACACCTACAGCATTACTGAAATTGTTGGCACGTCCGAAGAAGGCGTCGACGCGGCAGTCCGCAACGGCATCGCCGAAGCCAGCAAGACCCTACGCAACCTTGACTGGTTCGAGGTGAAGGAAATCCGCGGCCACCTCGAGGACGGCAAAGTCGCAGACTGGCAGGTCCGCGTCAAGCTGGGTTTCCGGCACGAAGGCTGAGCCTCACTGCATTAACTGACGGGCATCATTGATGGCCGCGCCCCCGGGCGCGGCCATCAGCGTTTGTTCAGCCACCGGCATGGTTGCTGACGGTGGACGCGAAAATGCATAGGCTCGTCCCAGCACCATTTCCGAAAACGGTTTCCGCGGCAAGCCGAGCGCGCCGGAAACCAACCTTTCAGCAACAAAGGAGTCTCCCTTATGACTGACATCTCGCTGAACAACGGCGTCACCCTCCCACAGCTTGGGTTCGGTGTCTTCCAGGTGCCGCCGGAAGACACACAGCGGATCGTTGAGGATGCCCTTGCAGCCGGCTACCGCCATATCGACACCGCGGCCGCGTACCGCAACGAGGCCGGCGTGGGTGCGGCGCTCGCAGCCTCGGGCATTCCGCGCGAAGACCTCTTCATCACCACCAAGCTCCGCAATGGTGACCAGGGCCGCGCCAAGGATGCCTACCGGGACAGCCTCCAGGCGCTGGGCCTTGATTTTGTGGACCTCTACCTCATCCACTGGCCCGTTCCGTCCCAGGAGCTCTACGTGCAGGCATGGAAGGAGATGGAGCGCCTCTACGCCGGCAAGGAGATCCGGGCTATCGGCGTCTCCAACTTCCTCGCTGACCACCTGGACACGCTGCTGGCATCCAGTGACGTTGTTCCCGCCGTGAACCAGATCGAGCTGCACCCCAGCTACCAGCAGGCCGAGCTGGCCTCGAAAGGCCGTGCCCTCGGCATCGCTGTGGAAGCCTACAGCCCGCTGGGCCAGGGTGGCGACCTGAAGGGAAACGCAGTCACCGCCGTCGCCCAGGCCCACGACGCCACCGCCGCCCAGGTGGTCCTCGCCTGGCACCTCGCCGCCGGGACCATCGCCATTCCCAAGTCAGCTGACTCGGCGCGCATGCGTGAGAACTTCGCCGCTTCGTCCCTGACGCTGACCGACAACGAATTCTCCTCGATCACCGCCCTCGAGCGAGGTGCGCGCATCGGTTCGGACCCCGCCGTCGCAGCTTTCTCGCAGCTGTAGATACCCCTGGTTGAGCCTGTCGGAGACCCACGGGCAGGCTCAACCCCTAGTTTGAGGATCCCCCGTGGAGTACACCCATCTTGGCCGTTCCGGATTGAAGGTGTCTCGACTGTGCCTGGGCACCATGAATTTCGGCCCACATACCGACGAAGCCGACGCGCACGCCATTATGGATTCCGCGCTGGACGCCGGCATCAACTTTGTCGACACCGCCAACGTCTATGGCGGATCTGGGCACCGCGGCTGGACTGAGGAGATCATCGGCCGCTGGTTCGCCCGGGGCGGCGAGCGCCGCGAACGGACTGTCCTGGCCACGAAGCTGTACGGCACCATGACGGACCGCCCCAACGAGTCCAGGCTCTCCGCCCTGAATATCCGCCGTGCCCTGGACGCCAGCCTGAAGCGCCTGCAGACGGACTACATCGATGTCTACCAGTTCCACCACATCGACAGGGACTCCCCCTGGGACGAGATCTGGCAGGCCATTCAAGTGGCCGTCCAGCAGGGCAAAATCCTCTATTCGGCCAGCAGCAACTTCGCGGGCTGGCACATCGCGCAGGCACAGGAGGCCGCCCTGCGCCGGAACTACACCGGGCTGGTCAGCGAGCAGTCCATCTACAACCTGTTCCGCCGCGAGGTGGAACGTGAGGTCATTCCCGCCGCACAGCAGTACGGCCTCGGGCTGATCCCGTGGTCGCCGCTGCAGGGCGGGCTTTTGGGCGGCGTGCTGAAGAAGGAACGCGCAGGCGTGCGTCGCGCCGAGGGCCGGGCAGCGGAGACGCTCAAGAACCACCGGGACCAGATCCAGCAATTCGAGGACTTTGCAGACGAACTCGGCCAGGAGCCAGGCGATATCGCCCTGGCCTGGCTGTTGCACCAGCCCGCCGTCACCGCACCGATCGTGGGGCCGCGCACGCAGGAACAGCTCGACGCCGCCGTCCGGGCTTTGGACGTCAGCCTCGACGGGGCAGCGCTGGAGAACCTTGATGGCATCTTCCCGGGGCACCGTCCGGCGCCGGAGGACTACGCGTGGTGAACGTGTTGGGTGCCGAAGCAGGCACCGTGCCACCACGGGACATCCTATTCCTCGGCGGCACCGGAGTGATCAGTGCCGCAACGGCGCAACACGCCGTCGCCCTCGGTCACCGTCCTTAACCGCGGGCAGTCGGGCAAGTCGGCGCCGGACGGTGCGCAGGTACTGACGGCGGACATCCGTGACGCGGTGGGTGTGCGGAGCATGCTGGCGGGACGGACGTTCGACGCCTACCGGCAGGACGATTTCCCGGTCACGGTGGTGCGCCCGTCGCACACTTATGACCGCACACGGGTGGGCTTGGTGGGTGGCTGGACAGACATACACCGCATGCGCACCGGGCAGCCGGTTATGGTGCACGGTGACGGCACGTCGCTTTGGACCGTGACGCACGCCCGGGACTTCGCCAAGGCGTTCGTGGGGCTGCTTGGCAGGCCGCAGGCAGTGGGCGAGAGCTACACCATCACCTCAGACGAGTACCTGCCCTGGGACCAGATCTACCGCCTGTTTGCGCGGGCGGCGGGGGTCTCAGAACCAGAGTTGGTCCACGTGGCCTCGGAAACCATCGCCGCACACAGCGTCCGGTATAGCCCCCACCTCGGGCCCAGCCTCCTCGGCGACCGGGCGCACTCCGTGGTGTTCGACAACTCCAAAATCAAGTCCCTGGTACCCGGTTACACAGCGTCCATCCCGTTCGCGGACGGCGCCCGGGAGATCGTTGACTGGTACGACAGCCATCCCGAACTCCAGGTGGTGGACCAGGAGTTCATGAACCTCAGCGACCGGCTGATCAGCTGGGCGCGTCGCGCGGGCTAGTCTTTATCAACCCACTGCGCCCGCCATTCGGGTGCGTCGAAGGCTTCGCTCCAGTAGGCCGTTTCCTTGGCAATCCTGCCGTCCCGGAATTCGAAGATGAACACTGTCTCGTACTGCGGCCCCTTGTAGTCCAGCAGGGCTTCGGCCACCACGAGGTTCCCGCCGCTTAGCATACGGCGCGGCGTGATGGTGGGAAGTTGCGGGAAGGCGTTGTAGACACCCCGCCGGTTTTCCGCGCCGCGCACCACTTCCCCGGATTGGGGCCAGTGCATCACCGCGTCGTCGTGGAACAGCTCGTCCATCACCTCAATGCGGCGGTCGTTGATGCACGCAATTAGCCGGTTGATCACGTTCTCATTCGCGTTGGACTCAACCACGATGTTGACCTGATTTCTTGACGATTTGACGGACCGCTGGTTCTCGAATTGTCCTCCTGAAGATGGTCCTGCACCACGGGAAACCAAGGCACTTAGAGCGCCGCCCCGCAAGCCTGTGCGGTGCAGCCCCGCTACTCCCGGCCTGGCTGTCCGCTCCCGCCCACGCCATCGGCATCGGCATCGGCATCGGCATCGGCATCGGCATGCAGTCGGCCGACGGTGACAAACTTTCCACCACGTCCCCGGGCACCAATATGATCATCAAGTGGGCCACCCACAGGCCTACTACTCGCCTCGGACATGGACTTCGTAGACGCTCCCCTGCGCGCAGCCTGGCTCCCGGGGAATGTGAAGACGCTCCACCAGGCCCTTGAGGATCTGGTCGAGTCCGGCGCCGTGGCGGGACGTGTAGCCAAGCAGTTGGCAGCTAGCGTGCAGCAGGGGGCCAAGGCAGTGGACGACGGCGATGCCTCCAAAGCGGGACAGGCCATAGCACTCTTCGCGGAGTTCCTCGCCCAGCGAAAGAAACCCGACCAGGTATCCGGCCTGGCCCGGACCGTGCTGGATCATCAGGCCGGAATTATTCTCCGGGCGTTCAAATGCCAGGGAGATGAAATCACGGCAGACTGGTGCCATGACACTCTCACCGCTCATCAAGCTCAATGACGGCAACAGCATCCCGCAGCTAGGGCTCGGCACCTGGCCGCTGGACGACGATCAGGTGGCCACCGCCGTCGTACATGCCGTGGAAGCCGGGTACCGCCACATCGACACCGCGGTGAAGTACGGCAACGAAGAAGGAGTGGGCAACGGCATCAAGGCGAGCGGCGTGGACCGTGGCGAACTGTTTGTCACCACCAAACTCGACGGCCAGTTCCAAGGCCAGGACCGCGCGGCGGCGGGGCTGGAGGGGTCGCTGACACGCATGGGACTGGACTATGTGGACCTCCTGCTGATCCACTGGCCGCTCCCCGCGCGTGATGAGTTCGTCTCGACGTGGAAGACGTTCGAGCGGCTGCAGGCCGAGGGAAAAGTCCGGTCCATCGGCGTCTCCAACTTCAAGCCGGCTCATCTTGAGCGGCTTCTGGCCGAAACTGACGTGGTGCCTGCGGTGAACCAGATCCAGCTGAGTCCGGCGATCAGCCGGGTGGCTGACCGTGAGTTCAATGCCGGACACGGAATCGTCACGGAGTCGTACAGCCCTCTGGGCGGCTCCGGTGCCAGCCTGCTGCGTGCCCCCCTCCTTGCCAAGCTTGGTCAAAAATACGATAAATCGCCGGCTCAGATGGCGTTGCGGTGGCATATTGAGCAGGAACTTGTGGTCATTCCAAAGTCGGGTGACCCAGAGCGGATGCGGGAGAACCTGGACATCTTTGATTTCTCTCTGGATCCGCAGGATCTGGCGGAACTTGCCACCCTGGACGAGGGTCCCACCTCAGGTAACGACTCGGACACGACGGGCCATTGACGGGCCCTGAACTCGCGTTTTACAAGGTTGCGGACTGGCTTAACGAAACTAAGCATGATTAGTATTGGGGCAGAAGGATGAAGCGTCCCGGGATCCGGGTACCTCCTTTATGTAGGAAGTAGGACGACAAAATGGGCTTCTTTGCTTTTCTGATTCTTGGCCTGATTGCCGGCGCGATCGCAAAGGCGATTCTTCCGGGTACGCAGGGTGGCGGATGGATCATCACCCTCATCCTGGGCGTTGTCGGGGCATTCCTCGGCGGCTGGCTCGGCGGACTGCTCTTCAACGCGCCGCTGCAGGATTTCTTTTCGCTGCAGACTTGGCTGCTCGCGATCGGTGGCTCGATTATCGTGCTGCTGGTTTACGGCATGGTCACGAAGCGCAGCGCCCGCGGCTAATGTCATCACCGGTATGAAAACCGGCCCTGGGACAACATCCCTGGGCCGGTTTTCTTTCCTCCGGCCAAGCGGCTGGGGACTGACACCCTTCTCAACGAGCAGGAGTTCATCATGAAATCTAAACTTCTTTTGGGTATCGGAATCGCGGCAGGCTACGTCCTGGGATCCCGGTCCGGCCGGGCAGCATACGACAAACTCAAGACCCGGGCGGCCGGCATCTGGGACAGCAAGCCTGTCCAGGACAAGGTCAACGCCGCCACCCAGGCCATCAAGGAAAAGGCTCCTGACGTGGCGGACCAGCTAGGTGAAACCGCCCGCCGGGCAAGCACCGTAATCGGGTCGGCCATGCACCGTGACAGCGCGGCCAATAACGGCAACGCAAAAACGTCCGACGTCGGCGCCTCCACTGGTGCGCCCGGAACCGCCGGCAACCACGCCCCGGCGCACAGCACCCACCCCGAAACGGTGAATCTGGGGACCTCGGATGTTGAATCCGACCCTGCGCTGAACGACGCTCATGGCCAGGACTGGTCCGATGAGGGGGGCGCCACTCCAGCCGGTGCAGCCACGAACGTCGACCCCCGGCGGGAATGACCGCTCGCGTTCCTGCCGGAACGTGACGGCTCGGCCGCGGTGTGACACCGGGCCCCGCGGGAACTGTGCTAAAACTGATTGACCTTGCTGGCCGTCGCGATCCTTGGGGGACGCGGCGGCCAGCGGCGTCTTAGGTGATGGCAACCAACCGTGGCTGGCGTGGCCAGCGGGCTATTCGGGAGTACAGATGAGCACTTCAGGCAGCATCCCCGCCGCACCTGCGGGCTGGTACCCCGATCCGGCCGGGACGGGCCGGCTCCGCTGGTGGGACGGCTATGCGTGGACGGATCAGTTCAGCACGCCTTACCAGCAGGGCGCGTATGCCGGGCAGTATACGGCGAGCCCGTATGCAGCAGGCCCGTATGCGAATGCCCCGGCAGCAGTTCAGCGTCCGTTCATCAGCCGGGACGCTCCGGTCTACAACGCACTGATCTGGGCCATCACGCTACTCCCGCTGATCTCCACGCTGCTTTTGCTGCTCTGGACCCCGGAGCTTCGGTTTATTACCTTCGGACGGCAGCAGACGCCCACCTTGGACCCTATGTCGATCTTCACTCCCGGCTATTTCATGCTCGTTTTCTCGGGCTTCGTGGCGTATGCGGCGTCCGTGTTGCTTGCCTACTTTGACTCCGAAGGGCTTAAACGCATTGGTGTCGTCAGGCCGTTCCATTGGGCCTGGAGCTTCCTCAGCAGCGCGGTGTACGTCATTGGCCGCTCAGTGATCACGTCCAAGGTCGCTCGGGGGCGCGGGCTGGTCCCCATCTGGGTACTGATCGGCGTCGTTGTCCTCAACATCGTGGTGACGAACATCAAAATGACGGCACTGATGTCGTCGCTGATGGGCACCATTCCGGCCTGACCAGCCCCGTCTCTTCAGCGTGCCCTGCGATTCACGCTGGTCACGGCGACCGACGGTCAGGAGATCTTGCCCCCGGAGACCAGCCGCTTGACCCCGGAGCCAATCAATGTTTTCTGAGCGCCCACCGCCTCAGGCGGCCTCGGAATGTTCGACGGCGGCCGTAATGTCGTACCCTCGCGGCAGAGTATTCCTCTGGAGGCTTTGACGAATCAGCTTGCTGGGCATGGCGGTATTTCCACCGTGCCCATGCCCGCCGGGCTCGTTGCCGTGATCGCTGCGGTCAATGCCGCGGCCGCCGCCGCTCCTGACCAGCTGGCCAAGGCCTGCTACGTCGAGGCCGCCGATTTCGCCGGGCTCGTCGAAGATCTCTCCCGGTCCGTGGACTATCTCCAGATCCTGTCCGCCGGGGCCGTGGACCGCACCCGGACCCAGGCCATCACCAACGCCGCAACCACACGGGCCACCAAATCGTGGACCACCGGCTGGGACAACGGCACCGAAACCCTCAACGAAACCGACACCGGCTGGCCGGCCGGCACCACCACCGACTCCGCCGGCGCCGAAGCCGGCGTCGAAGACGTGCGTTCCGCCGCATGCCCGCAGCACATGCCAGGCTCACCGGCAGATGACGGCTGCAAGACCACCGCCGAGTTCCTCCGCCTCAGGCTCCGGATCGGGCTCAGCGAAGCCCGCCGCCGACTCCACCTCGCAGAGGCCATCCTTCCCGACACCACCCTCACCGGAGACCCGGTCCCACCGGCCCGCGAACACCTCGCCGCAGCCTTCTCCCCTGCCACCACCACAGACCCCGGCGCCGACCCCAGTACCGACGCCAGCAACCCATACGAGTGCCCGGCAGGTTCCGGACCGGCGCTCGCGTCCCGGACCGGGACCATCATCAGCGCCACCCTGGACCGCCTCAAACACCACACCACCGCCGAAAACATGGACCGGATCGAACACGACCTCACCCGCACCGCCGCCACCGCGGACCCCGACTTCGTCGCCCGCGTCGGCCGCCGCTGGGCCGACACCATCAACGCCGACGGCACCGAACCCACCGAAGAAGCCCTCCGCCACACCCAAGGCGCGTTCATCCGCAAACCCCGCCACGGCCTGCACCACCTCGAAATCTTCGCCACCACCGACCAATACGAACACTTCGCCACCATCATGAACGCCGCCACCAACCCCCGCACACACCAACCCACAGGCGAACCCCGCAACCAGGCAGGGCACCACGACGTATGGCAGGAGAACAACCTCGACCTGGACCGGCGGACCCGTTCCCAAAAACAGCTCGACGGCATCATCACCGCCTTCAAAGCAGCCCTGTCCACCAACAAACTGCCCACCGCCGGCGCAAACCGCCCCCAAATCCTCGCCACCATCAACTACCAGGACCTCCTTCCCCACCTGCCAGCCCCGCGAACGAGCACAAGCACAGCCACCGGCCCAGAAAGGGACACGGGCACGGGCACGGGGAACTACATCTTCACCGGGCCCGTCGCCGCCGCCACCATCCGCAAACTCGCATGCGACGCCGACATCATCCCCGCCCTCCTGGGCACCCACGGCGAAATCCTCGACCTCGGCCGCAAAACCCGGCTCTTCACCCCCGCCCAACGCCTCGCCCTCACCGCCCGCGACCAAGGCTGCACGTTCCCCAACTGCACCATCCCCGCCCCCTGGTGCGAAGCCCACCACATCACTCACTGGTCACAAAACGGCCCCACCAACACCGACAACGGCGCCCTCCTCTGCTCCCACCACCACCACCTCATCCACAAAGAAAAATGGACCATCCACACCCGCAACAACACCCCCTGGTTCACACCCCCACGCCACATCGACCCCACCCAAAAACCCCAACAAAACCACTACTTCAAACCACCCCCACCACCCCAACGCGAATAAACTTCGGATGAACGCGGATGCTGATCGCAGGACAGTCCGCCCATTACACGACGGGACCGCCGGTCACATGGACAGCGCGGTCGGACCGGGAAAGCCCCTAATAGGCGAGGATTGCGTGCTCTAGTCTGCCCGGCCGACTACAACGGTGCCGTCGAGATAGTCCGACCGGACGGTGCGGACCACCAGCCCTGCCGATGCCATAAGCGATGCCGTGCGGCCGGCCTGGCGCTCGCTCGTTTCAATAATGAGATGCCCACCGGCCTGCAGCCAGGCCCCCGCCCCTGCGGCAATACGGCGATGGAGCTCGAGGCCGTCCGCGCCGCCGTCGAGCGACAACATTGGCTCATAGTCCCGTGCTTCCCGCGGCATGGTGGCAATCTCGGGTGTAGGAACATAGGGGGCGTTCGCGGTCAGTATTGAGATCTTCCCTCTGAGGACGGGCGGAAGCGCGTCGTAAAGATCGCCCAGGTAAACCTCCCCACCCACCTTGGCAACGTTCCGGCGTGCACACGCCACAGCGGCCGGATCAATATCCGCGGCATAGAGTTCAAGCCCGGGGATCCGGGATGCGATGACAGCACCTGCTGCACCGGATCCGCAACAAAGATCCACCACGACGGCGGGGCGGGCACCATCACGCCTCGCCCGCGGCAGGGGTGTCGACAGCAGTGAAACGGCCTCGTTGACGAGTAGTTCGGTCCGGCGGCGCGGAACAAAGACCCCGGCGTCGAGCTCAATCCTCAGACCACCGAACCCGGCCCAGCCGAGGATGTGCTCAAGCGGATAGCCGGCGATGCGACGCTCCACCGTGGCTGCGACTTCTGCCGGGGAGCACCCGTTAGCCGCGAGCAGCCGGGCCTCCTCCTCCGCAAAAACACACCCTGCGGAACGAAGGCGCGCTGCGATCCCGGCAATGGATTCAAAGCACGTGCCGGAGCCTGACAAAGGAGCCTCTTTTCATTGCACCGACCGAAGTAAAACGTAGGGCGCGGGAACATGGTGAACTGCCCAATAAAGCTCCCGCCACGAACCTCATAGTATGCGCACATTAGCTGCTTGAAATTGGTCTCAAAAGACTGGATTTACTCGGTGCATGCGCTTAGTTTGGGCGTGGTGCGCTCGGCGATCGCTGGGATCGCCGGGACCAACCGCAATTGCCGATCGGCAAGTCGTCCACCGAATCGCAGTCCCGCAACACCCTGTAAAGCATCGCCGCAACCAGGAAGGACTCCTGACGTAAATTCACGCATCCCAAGGGGCACCACCCCATACCTCGACAGTCCTTTAGATACCCGAACGACGCCGAATCCTCCCGCGCTGCTTCGCACCGCACTGTCCCGCGGCACACAGTCAGGCAGTGCCCCGCAAGCGAACCGCGCACGGTGACGGTGGGCCAGGCGCCACAGCCCGACTGTGTGACTGTGGCGGGGTCGTTCAACAGCGAACTGGGATGCCCGGCAGACTGGGACCCCGCCTGCCCAACCGCGTCACTCACACTCGACCCGGCCGATAACGTCTGGCGCCTCACCGCCGAAAATCTGCCTCCCGGGCAGTACGAATACAAGGTCGCCCTCAACGGCACCTGGGGTGTGAACTACGGCGCGGACGGGGCCCTCAACGGCAACAACATCGTCCTGGACCACCCGGGCGGGCCCGCGACCTTCCGCTACGACCACCGGACGCGTATGATCACTGCCGGCTAGGGCTCCTTCCTCCCCCAAACAACAACGCGGGGTCACTTTCCGCCCAATCCGGAGTCTCGGAAGGGCTAAAAGTGACCCCTCGTTGTTTGTGCTCAACCGCGCAGCGACTCCGAAACCGCGGCCAGGAGGGAGTTGAACCTGGCGTTGCGGGGAAGGTCGTCAAGGTATACCGGATTGCCGTCCGGGTCCCCCAGCGGGACCTGCCAGTTCGGATAGAGCGACTCCGTGGTGCCGGGCTGGTTCTGCACGCGCCGCTCCCCCACCGCGTCGACGAGTGCGACGCCGAGCAGCACCGACGGCGTCTGGGCCAGCAGGCGGTGCAGCGCCTCGATGGTGCGCTCCTCGCTGTCGTGGCGGCCAGTCCCACTCTCGGGCAGCAGCCCGCGTTCCCGCACCAGCCCCATCATCTTCTCCAGCGTGGCCACATGTTCGGCCCGCTCTTCAGCCTCGGTGCGTTCCAGCAGCCCCAGCCTGCTGCGGAGTGCCACGTGGTCGCCCGCAAGGTAACCGGCAGTGGGCGGCAGGTCGTGGGTGTTGACGCTGGCGAGCGCCTGCGTGCGGTAACGCTCGGGCGGCAGCGGGGAGTCGCCATCGTTCTCGAACCAAAGGATGGATGTGCCCAGGACGCCGCGGGCAGCAAGGTAGTCACGCACCCACGGCTCGAAGGTTCCCAGATCCTCGCCGATCACCACGGCGCCGGCACGCTGGGCCTCCAGCGCCAGGATGCCGATCAGTGCGTCGTGGTCGTACGTGACGTAGGCGCCGTCGCGCGGCGAGTTGCCCGCCGGCACCCACCAGAGGCGGAACAAGCCCAGCACGTGGTCCACGCGGATGCCGCCCGCGTGCCGGAGTACGGTGGCGAGCATGTTGCGGAATGGCGCGTACCCGGCCTCGGCCAGGCGGGAGGGGTGCCACGGCGGCTGGTTCCAGTCCTGGCCCAGCTGGTTGTACATGTCCGGCGGCGCCCCCACACTGATCCCGGGCGCCAGCACGTGGCGGAGGGTCCAGGCGTCGGCGCTGCTCAAGTCGACGCCGACAGCGAGGTCGTGCACCACGCCGAGCCGCATCCCGGCCCGTCGGGCGGCCAGCTGCGCGTTCTCGAGCTGCTCGTCGCAGATCCACTGCAGCCAGCGATGGAAATCGATCCGGTCCGCAAGCTTGCCGCGCAGGGCTTCCGCCTCATCGGACCCAAGCGCACAGTCCGGGTCCGTCCACAGCGGATCCTCCGGCGCGAGGTCCTCCCGGATGGCGGACCAGAGCGCAAAGTCGTCCAGCCCGCGGCCTGAGATCCGGCAGAATGCGTCGAAGGCCGCCTGCCGCGCCGGCGAGCGCCGTGCGTGATACAGCAGTTCCAGAGCCTGGAGTTTGGCCGCGAAAACGGCGTTCCGGTCCAACCGCGCACCGTCCGCATTCAGGCCCTGGACCTGTTCCTGGAGCCGGTCAATCGTGGCACGCTTCCGCGGCTTCAGGTACGGGAGTTCCGGGATGGCTTCCACCCGAATGTACAGCGGGTTGAAGAAGCGGCGCGTGGACGGCGAATACGGCGACGGCTGGACAGGAGGGACCGGCTCCGCGGCGTGCAGGGGGTTGACCAGGACATAGTCCGCACCCCGCTCACCACTAAGGGCCGCCAGGTCCGCGAGGTCGGCGAAGTCACCGATCCCCCACGAACGCTTCGACCGCACTGAGTACAGTTGCGTGGCCAGTCCCCACCCACGGCGATCCACGAGGGAATCGGCGGTAGTAAGCCGCGCCGGGACCACCACCAGCGCACATTCGGCTGTGACGCCGTCGGACTCGGCATGCAGGGTGTGCCAGCCCAGCGGCAGCCCCGCCGGCACCTCGAAGGTGGCCCGCCCGGTGGGCACGCCTTCCACATCCTGCGGCGGGACCCAGACGTCCTGCTGGACCGCGTCCACCGGCTCACCCGCCCCGGATTCCAGTTCAACGGTCAGGCGAGCGGTGGAACCGTCCCGGACATGGACCGAAACCAGTGTGGTTTCACCCTGTTGAATCACGACGGCGGGCGGCAGCATCCGCCGCCACGGCGCCAGCTCCGCCTCGGCCTGGGCAGCTTCGATCAGTTCGTTCGTGTGGGCCTGAACGCCCAGGGCCGCCAGGACCTTGACCAGGGTGTCGGGTGCGACGCTGTACTGCAGTCCGTCAAAGCCCCAGAACGTTGTGCCCACGCCGTGCGCGTCAGCCAGGCGGTGGAGGAGTTCCTGGTCCACATGCCCATGACGGGCTGCATCGCTGTCGCCTGGCGGAAACGGCGTTCCGGAGAATCGAGCGTGCTGCTGGTCTGGAGCCTTCATGGATGTCCGCCTCGTCTGGTGTGATGGGCCTGAACTTACATTGCGTCCTGTTCGACCGGGGGCTTCCTCGCTCCCGGACAACTGTCGGTTCCGATTATTGCAGGAGGACACTGTTTGCCCGGCCAGCGCCCATGCCGGGTCCGTAACCTGCCGGCAGGCAGCACCAGGCTGGGCAGGTGACCTAAACGCAGGCAGGAAGCCCCGGGCGGCGGCGATTCTGCCGGCCGCCCGGGAAAGCGTCAGCGCGCCGCGAGGGAATTCAGGGTGTCCCGGATGCCGTTCAGCGCAGGATCCCGGAGGGACATAAATACCGGTTTCAGCAATGGCTGGAGAATCTTCGCTGGTCCCTTGACGCTGAATTCAGCTGTGTACTTGATCAGCGAACCCTCAGGGGCCGGGCTGACATCGATGGAATCGAACGCGGTGACCGTTTTGTTCTCGCCGCGGAGCTTGATGTGGCGGTCGGTCAGCTCAATGACCTCGTATTCCAGGGACTGGCGCTTCCCCCGGAATTCGGATTCGGCGTGGTACCGGTGGCCCACGGCCACGGGTCCGGCTGTCAGCTTGTCCATTACGGGAGTGCTGGGATCCCACTCGCTTGCATTCTCGAACTCGGAGAGGAACGCAAATGCCTTGGCGGGAGAGAGTTTTGATTCCACGGTGCCGCTGACTGTGATCATCCATCCAGTGTAGGCACCGGTAGGATTCTTGCGGCGTGTCCCTCGGCCCGCCAACGAACCCGGCAACTGGTGGCAAGGACTGATAGTGAAGAAAAAAAGCACCCAGATCAAGCCCCACAGCACGCCTGCGAACAGCACAGCGCAGCAGGACCGGGGACCTTGGCGTGACCGACCGTGGACCAGTTCCTATGGACCGGGTGTCCCAGCGCAGCTGAAGCTCCCCAAGGGTTCGCTCGTGGACTTGATGGACAAGTCAGTGCGCCGCTATGGGTCGAAGACCGCGCTGGAGTTCTTCGGTGCGCGCACCAGCTACCGTGAGCTCGGCAGACAGATCAGCCATGCCGCCGCCGGTCTGAAAAAGCTAGGTGTCACGGCGGGCGACAGGGTTGCCCTGGTCATGCCGAATTGCCCCCAGCACATCGTCGCCTTCCACGCGGTGCTGCGCCTCGGCGCCGTTGTGGTCGAACATAACCCCCTCTATACGGACCGTGAACTGCGCCATCAGTTCGAGGACCACGGAGCGGCCGTCGCGATTGTCTGGGACAAATCAGTGGAGCGCGTCCGCCAACTACCGGCCGACGTCGGGCTGCGCAGCATTGTCTCAGTGGATCTGATCCCGGCGATGCCGTTGCTCCAGCGGCTGGCGCTCCGCCTGCCGGTGCCCGCTGCCCGCAAGGCCCGCGCTGCACTCACCGTCGGCAAGAACCAAGCCAAGGGACCGACTGCTCCCGCCGCACGGCCCGTGGTTCAGTGGCGGGAACTCCTTGAGGCCGGCGAGCTCGGGAAGAAACACCCTCGCCCGTCGGCCCAGGACATCGCCGTCCTGCAGTACACGTCCGGCACCACGGGCATGCCGAAGGGCGCCATGCTCAGCCACGCCAATCTGCAGGCGAACGCCGCGCAGGGCCGGGCCTGGGTACCGGGGCTGAAGGATGGCCGGGAAACTGTTTATGCAGTGCTGCCGATGTTCCACGCCTATGGCCTGACGCTCTGCATGACTTTCGCCTTCAGCATCGGCGCGAAGCTGGTCCTGTTCCCCAAGTTCGACGTCGACCTCGTACTCAAGGCGCATAAGGAGTCCCCCGCGACGTTCCTGCCCGCAGTACCTCCGATCTATGACCGGCTCGCCGCCGCGGCGGCGCAACGCGGCATCGGACTGGAAAGCATCCGCTTCTCCATTTCCGGCGCCATGAACCTGCCAACGTCCACAGTGGAGACCTGGGAGAAAGCGACCGGCGGTTACCTGATTGAGGGCTACGGCCTGACCGAAACCTCCCCGATCGCAATCGGCAACCCGTTCGGCCCGAGCCGGAAGCCCGGCACCGTCGGCGTGCCGTTCCCGCTGACCGACATCCGCGTGGTGGACCCCAAAAACGTGGCGCTGGACCGTGCCCCGGGTGAGGAAGGGGAGCTTCTGATCCGCGGCCCCCAGGTATTCCGCGGCTACTGGAACCGGCCGGAGGAGACCGAGGATGCCCTGCTCGACGGCGGCTGGTTCCGCACCGGCGACATCGTCTCAGTGGACGACGACTATTTCGTCACGATCCGGGACCGGATCAAGGAACTGATCATCACGGGTGGCTTCAACGTCTCACCCAGTGAGGTGGAGGACGTGATAGCCGCTTTCGACGGCGTTGCGGAAGTCTCTGTCGTCGGCTTGCCCCGCCCCGGCGGGGGCGAGGACGTGGTGGCCGCTGTGGTGCCGGTTCCGGGCACCACGATCGATCCTGCCGCCCTCCTGGCCTATGCCCGCGGCCACCTGACCGCATACAAGGTGCCACGCAGGGTGGTGGTGCTCGATTCTCTCCCCCGCTCCCTCATCGGCAAAGTCCTCCGGCGGAAAATCCGCGACAATCTGGTGGCCCGGCCGTGACCCGGCACGCTACTGGTAGCGGCCGTCCTCAGGGCGCCGCTTCGCGGATTTTCAAGACATAGCCCGCCTCCACGCGCTTTTACCCCGCGGAGAATCCGTTCGTGCATGGCACCCAGGGCAAGGGCGTCGTTCAGTCCGAACACGGCGTAGAACGGTACGCGGCGGTATCCCCTGCCGTTCTGCCGCAGACAGCAACCGGGCGGATGAACTCGCAGTCGTTCAGCACGTTCGAAGGCGCATTGAAGGACACCTCGCCACGCGGGCAACATCGTTCATGGTCACTGCCATCGGAGGTCAGCCCTGGGCAGCCTTGGCCGCCGCCTTTGCTGCCTGCTTGCTGGCCCGCACCTTGACGAGAGAGCCAGGATCGACGATATCGGCAACCGACAGGAAAGCGCCCTCCTCGCCGTAGTGGCCTGTGGCCTCGCGCCAGCCGGGCGCCTGCAGCCCGCACTGCTTGCCCAGGAGAGCGAGGAAAATCTTTGCCTTCTGCTCCCCGAAGCCGGGCAGCGCCTGCAGCCGCCGCAGCACCTCCTTGCCGTCGGGGCCGCCCTTGGTCCAGATCAGGGTGGTATCGCCGTCCCAGTCCTGCTCCACCGTCTCGGCAAGTGCCTGGACCCTTGCCGCCATGGAGCCAGGATAGCGGTGGACCGCGGGACGTTCCTTGAACACCTCGACGAATGCCTCCGGTTTGTACGCAGCCACAGCTGCCGGCTCGATCGAGCCGATCCGTGCCCGAATTTTCTCCGGCCCGGCAAAGGCGGATTCCATGGTTACCTGCTGATCCAGCAGCATGCCGGTCAGCAGCGCAAACGCGTCATCAGTGAGCAGTTGGTCGGCGGCCGGGTCACCGGTGATATGCAGTTCCATGGCCCTTATCTTTCCACCTCTGGGTGTTTGCGTCATGGGAGGCTCAGGACTCCGCCGACCGGATCATGAACCAGGGCACTGCTCAGGCCCTCGACCACGGCGTCCGGGGTCAGGGCATCCGCGGCCGAGCGGTTCACGGCGAAGATGATCGCCTCGCCCGTTCGGCGTCGAGCGTTGCCAGGTTTGGGGGTGGTTGTCCGCAAAACCAAGTACTACCTAATCTCAAATACGAGTACCGAATACGCGTTCGCCCGGGACCACGCCCCAACTACCTTCGACTTAGAGCCAAGACCCGCTATGGCACCGGGTCGGATGTCTCACTAGGGGGCGTGAGAAGGAATGAACACTGGACTTACCAGCCACGTTTTCCCGGGTCTTCGGATCCGGGAGTTGAGCGGGGCCGGCGACGAGGAGGTCTTCGAGACCAAGGCCTCTCCCCCAGCCGTCGCCGGCCCTCTGACCGATGGGTTTAGCCCGGCAGCATTCTGGTTCCAGGCAGCTCCTGCAATGCATCCGCGGGCCGCGCCGGCCTGCGAGATCCGGCCATGAAGTACTCCCCTTCGCAGGTTTCCCCGACGCACACGGCTGCGGGCCGGAGGACTATGCGGTCGCACCAAACCCAGCACACGGCCGGTCATCCAACCACGCTTGCAGACCAGGGTGCCGCCCAAATGCAGGCATCGGCCGGAACAGGGAACGGCATGACAGGCACCGCCGGGTTCATCCCCGATTTGGCCACCGGTGCGACAAGCGTTGCGGACTCCCTCGAGATCCTGACCCGGACGGCGGCGGCCACCCTGAACAGGCTTATGGACTCACCGGTCGAATGCTGCCTGTTGCTGAGAAGGGTCAAGAGCGTCCCAGCCACCGCCGGCACAAGCACGCAGGCTGCCGGGCTGGCCCGGTTGGAAGGGGAGGTAGGCGAAGGCCCCCTGACGGAAGCCATTGCCGGCAACGGCACCGTGGCCATGAACCACGTGTCTTCTGACTTCCGGTGGTCACGTTACCGGCCATACCTGCAGGACGCCGGGTTCGGAAGCGTCCTTGGCCTGCGGCTCCGCCTCGATGATGGCGCTGAGGCCGCCCTCGCCTTCTTCGCCCCGGGCGTCCAGGCGTTCCCGCTTCAGGTCATCGCCGAGGCCCGCAATTTCACGGACCTCGCAGCTCGCGGCCTCGGGCTTGTCCTCGAGTTGCAGGCCACCAGCACCCGGGCCTCGGACCTGCAGTCCGCACTTGAAAGCCGGACCTCCATCAACATTGCCTGTGGAGTGATCATGGCGCAGAACAGGTGCTCCTACAACGACGCTATCGCCATCATCGCCAAAGCCTCCAGCCACCGGAACCTCAAGCTGCGCAAGGTGGCCGAGGGCATCTTGGAGAAGCTGCCCGGCGGCGCACCCGGGACCCACTTCGATCACTAGGCCTGGCGGGCGTCGGGCGCGGCCAGCCGCGGGCGTCGTCGCTGGTCAGGGCCATTGCCTCGGCGTTAGTCCTGATACCAACCTGCGTTTACCTGCAGGCCGGAACCCCTGAGCTAAGTTAGCGGTATGTGCGTTCCGAACTGACGGAACGGTAAACGATCGGGTAAAAAATGGTTCAAGTTTATGCGCTAGTTGCCACCGCGGTCCTGGCCGGTTTGGCCGGTTTCCAAGCAGCGCTGATCGCGGGTGCTCCCTTTGGCCATCTGGCCTGGGGCGGCCAGCACAGGGTCTTGCCGCGTAAGCTGCGGATCGGCAGCGTGGTCTCCATAGCCCTGTACGCCGTTTTCGCATACATTGCGCTGGCGAGGGCGGAGGTGGCCGAGCCCCTGGTCGGCCAAACGTTCACGGAAGTGGCCGCCTGGGTGCTCACGGCCTACTTTGCCGTGGGCGTTGTTATGAACGGGATATCGCGCAGCCGGCAGGAGCGGCTGGTCATGACGCCCACGGTGCTGGCCTTGGCGCTGCTCTACCTGGGCCTGTCGCTGAGCTGAACCGGCCGCGCAGCTCTAGCTCCGCCGGTATGTACAGTCCCAGGGCGTCACGGTTCCTTGAAACAAAAAGCAGGCCAGGGGCAATATGCCTCTGGCCTGCTTCGTGGGTGGGCCCTGTGGGGATCGAACCCACGACCCACGGATTAAAAGTCCGATGCTCTACCAACTGAGCTAAAGGCCCCAACTGACGGTCAAAAGACCGATCAGCCCAGTCCATTTCTGGACGATAGATACTCTACCCCACGCATGGGACCGCTTTGGCACGCAGGCATGCGCCGCCGTCCTACGTTCCTGATTCCGCCAGGATCTATGGGCCCCGGCGCCGGCCGCCCTGCCTACGCGGAGTACTCGATTTCCCCCACGGCACAGGAGTAGCGTGGGGGCATGAGCCAGCAAGCAGGACACAGTCATTACGGCGGAGCCAACCGGCATCACAAGCCCAAGCCGTTCGCCCCTATCGACTTTGAGCCGTTCGCCGGCGGCCCGGACCCTGCGCGCGTCTCTGAGGCAGCACACCTTGCTGCCCAGGCTCTGGTTCGCCACGGCCGCGACAGCGACGATCCCGTCATCACCGAACGGCTGGTCAAGCTGACGGATGAACAGGGCCTGGACGCCATCGCGGAGATGTGGGCGGAAAGCCCTGCACGTTCCCTGCCCGGCGCACTCTGGCGGCTGTACGCGCTCCGCGCGGCCACTGTCCAGGATCCGGAGCGGATCTCGGTCTACTTCCGCGCAGGCAAGGACACCGCGCAGGTCTCCCATGTGGTGGCCGGCGCTGCCGAACCGCCGGGCGCCGAGGAAATGCGGACGCTGGCTGACGCCATTCTCTCGGGCGCGTTCGACGGCGAGTTCGACGTCGCGCTGGAACGTTCCGCTGCTTTCTGCCGCGTTGTGGCGCTCGGCCAGGCGACCCTCGCCGATGGTGCTGAGCACACCAATGAGGCCCACGCGAGCAAGCTCACACGCAACTCCCACCAGCTCGTAAAAACAGCTGAGGACCTCGAACACGCCGCGAATGCCTGGCGGCTGGGCGAGCTGGACTGACCCCACCGGCCCGATCTGTCAATGTTGACTTGGGCCAGCCAACGTAGAACACTGAAACTGGTGTCGAACCGCGAAACCCCCGGGCTTCAACATTTAGCCGCCTAGAGCGGCCTACCGCCGAGAGGCGTATCCGGTTCGGCACCATTTTTATGCCTGTTTGGCGGGCGTGGACAGGGGCCGGGTAGAATCAAAACCAGTTGCTGGCCTGCGTCAAGTCACAGTGGGCGGCCCCCGACCCAGTACATCACCCGGAGACCGGTAACCCAACGTGAAGCTGCGCCTTTTCCCCCAGGAACCTGCAGGGCTGACCCTGCTGTCCCAGATGGCCCAGCAAATTGTGCGCGCCAGCGGCACCATGGCCGAGATCCTCGGCGTTCCCGCCAGCGAGCACGCCAAGCTGGTGGACGACATGCATAGCCACGAAGCCAAATCCGCCGAGCTGCACTTCGCCCTGCTGACCCATATGCGCACGAGCTTCGTAAACCCCCTCCCCCGCGAAGACATGTACGCCCTTTCCCGCTACCTCAACGAGGCGCTCGAGAAGCTGGACGGCGCCGCGGAACTCGTTTTCCTGTACAGGCTGGACCGGTTGCCCCGGCGGGCCGCGGACCAGCTGGAGATCATCAGCCGGCAGGCCGAACTCACCGTGGACGCCATGAGGCGGCTCAACAACCTCGATGACCTCGAGGATTACTGGATCGAAATCCTCAGGCTGGCCAAGCGTGCAGAACGGACGCACCGGATCTGGGTGGCGGACATGATCCGGGACATGAAGTGGGCGCAGTACTCGCGTAACCGTGACGTCGCCAACCAGCTCGTAGAAGTCACCAAGGACATGCGCCGGATTGCCACCCAGGTAGGCAGCATCATCGTCAAGGAATCCTGAGGTGACAGCAGTCCTCTTCGGCGCCGTGGTCCTGCTGACCGGGGTGTTTGCTTTCCTCAATGGCTTCAGGGACGTCTCCACCTCCGTGGCACTTGCCGTCCGGACCCGGGCACTCACGCCCACGGTGGGTGTGCTGCTGGCCGCCTTCTTCAACCTTGTGGGCGCCTTGCTTAGCGCCTCCATAGTGGTGTCCGTCAGCCACACGTGGATCCACCTGCCGGAGGGGGTAAGCGGCCTGAGCATCCTGCTGGCCGGCGTGGGCAGCGCCTGCGCGTGGGGCCTGCTGATGTGGTGGCGGGGCATCCCCGCATCCTCCACGCACGCCTTGGTGGGCGGACTTGCCGGCGCCGGACTCGCCAGCCTCGCGGTGGGCGGGATGGGAGTGGGTGGCGTTGACCGGTCCCTAGTGGTCCAGGTGATCCTGCCGCTCCTACTCTCCCCCATCGTCGCCTACATCGGCGCGTACTTGGCGGTCTTCCCTGTCAGCTGGGCGGCCCGTTATGCCCAGCCCAATGTCATCAACCAGCGCTTCCGCCGTGCCCAGGCCATTGCGGCCGGTGCTGTGGCGTTCGGCCACGGCATGCAGGATGGCCAGCGAGTGGGTGCAGTCCTGCTGCTGGCTGTGGTGGGGGCCGGTTATACTGACGGCGACAGTATCCCTGTGTGGGTGGCGCTGGCGTCCGCCATCTTGCTCACTGCCGGAACGCTTTGCGGCGGCTGGCGGATCTCCCACACCATCGGCTACAAGATCACGCGGGTTGATCCGCTGCGCGGTTCCGTAGCCCAGACCTTCAGCGCGATGATGCTGTTCTTTGGTGCCATCGCGCTGCAGGCGCCGCTCTCGACCACCCACACCGTGACATCCGCCGTGCTGGGCGCGGGCGAGAACCAGCACTTCGCGGTGACCAACCGGAAACTTGTCCTGCAGATTCTGGGGCTGTGGGTGCTCACGCCCTTGACGGCCGCAGCCGTCGCCTTCGTGTTCGCGCTGGCGCTCTCACCCCTGGCGGGCGCCTAAGCCCAGCCCTGCAGGTAACCCCTTAAACACAGGATGTTGGTGGGCTATCCGAAGCGGCCGGAAACGTAGTCTTCGGTGGCCTTCTGGGTGGGGTTACTGAAGATGTTCTGGGTGTTCCCGTATTCGATCAGCTTGCCTGGCTTGCCGGTACCGGCGATGTTGAAGAACGCCGTCTTTTCCGAGACGCGGGCCGCCTGCTGCATGTTGTGGGTCACGATCACCACGGTGTACTGGTCCTTGAGCTCATTGATGAGGTCCTCGATGGCCAGAGTGGAGATCGGGTCCAGGGCCGAGCACGGCTCGTCCATGAGGATCACCTGCGGCTGCACGGCGATGGCGCGGGCGATGCAGAGGCGCTGCTGCTGGCCGCCTGACAGGCCCGAGCCCGGCTTCTCCAGCCGGTCCTTGACCTCGTTCCAGAGGTTGGCGCCCAGCAGGGAGCTTTCCACCAGCGCGTCAGCCTCGCCCTTGGAGATCTTTTTGTTGTTCAGCTTCACACCGGCCAGCACGTTGTCGCGGATGGACATGGTGGGGAACGGGTTGGGCCGCTGGAAAACCATGCCGATCTGGGATCGAACGGTCACGGGATCAACACCGGGTCCGTAGAGGTTGTCGCCGTCCAGCAGGACTTCGCCTTCAACGCGGGCGCCGGGCAGCACTTCGTGCATGCGGTTCAGCGTGCGCAGGAAAGTTGACTTGCCACAGCCTGAGGGACCAATGAAGGCCGTCACGGACTTTGCCTCGATGTTGATGCTGACATCCTCCACGGCCAGAAAATCGCCGTAGTACACGTTCAGGTCTTTGACGTCGATGCGCTTAGACATGATGTTCCTTCACTTACTGGGGGTACGGATTGAAGTCTAGGGTTTGGTCGCGAGGACCAAAATGGCCTGCCGAAACTTTTTCAGCGGCCCGTCTTGGGGGCAAAAATCCTGGCGATCAGGCGGGCCCCGAGGTTCAGGACCATCACCAGGATGATCAGCACCAAGGCTGCGCCCCAAGCACGCTGCGACGACGGATCAGGGTTGGCCGGCGAGGTGGGGTTCAGGATCTGGGTATAGATGAACGTTGGCAGGGAAGCCATCCAGCCGCCGAAAACGTTGTTGTTGATGCTGGTGGCGAACCCGGCGGTGACCAGAATGGGGGCGGTCTCACCGATTACGCGGGCGATCGCGAGGGTGACGCCGGACGCAATGCCGGAGATCGCCGTCGGGATAACCACTTTGATGATGGTGCGCCATTTCCGGACACCCAGCGCGTAAGCCGCTTCGCGCAGCTCGTTGGGAACGATCTTCAGCATTTCCTCGCTGGAGCGCACCACCACGGGGATCATCAGCACGGAAAGGGCGACGGCGGCGACGGCGCCGGTTTTGGTGCCGGGCCCCACTACCGCGAAGAAGAACGCGGCGGCGAACAGGCCGGCCACGATGGACGGGATGCCCGTCATTACATCCACGAAGAACGTGATGGCGCGTGCCAGCCTGCCGTCATTGCCGTACTCCACCAGGTAAATGGCGGTCAGCAGTCCGACCGGAACGGAGATGATGGTGGCTACCAACGTGATCTGGACGGTGCCGATCAATGCGTGGTAGATGCCGCCGATCACGGGGGCACCCGCTTCCACGGCCTTGTTGTCATAGGCGCCCGTGACGCCGTTCATGGAGCTGGTGAGGAAGCCCGGGGCGATGAGCCCGGGGATGCCGTTGACCAGCACGGTCCAGATCACCGAGATCAGCGGGAGCAGTGCGATCAGGAACGAACCCACCACCAGGCAGGTGGCCAGCTTGTCCTTGGCCTTGCGGCTGCCCTCCACAATGGCGCTCCAGCTCACCAGGCCGATGGCGAAGAGCAGGGCCGAGACGATCCCCCAGCCAAAGGCGTTGAAACCGATCAGTGCCAGGATCGCGGCGCCGACAATAAGCGCAGCCGCCAGGACCACGTACGGTGCATAGGACGGAAGCTGGCCCTTTGTGAGGGCTGAGCGCTTATTGCGCACCGGAGTAATAGTGGAGGACATTTAGTTGGCTCCCGAGAATTCTTTGTGCCGGCTGATGATCCAGCGGGCGATCATGTTCACGGCAAGCGTGATGAGGAACAGGACCAGGCCGGCGGCGATCAGTGTGCTGACCTTGAGGCCGCTGGCTTCGGGGAAGTTCAGGGCGATTTCCGCGGCAATAGTCTGGTTGCCGGACGTGATCAGGCTGGCGGTCAGGGCACCCGAGGAGAGCACCAGTGCCACGGCCATGGTTTCGCCGAGCGCGCGGCCCAGGCCAAGCATGACGGCGCTGATGATGCCCGGCCGGGCGAACGGCAGCACTGACATCTTGATCATTTCCCAGCGGGTGGCGCCGAGGGCCAGTGCGGCTTCCTCGTGCAGTTTGGGGGTCTGCAGGAAGATTTCGCGGGTCAGGGAGGTGATGATGGGCAGCACCATGACCGAAAGCACGATCCCGGCGGTAAGGATGGTCTTGCCGGTGGCGGAGGCCGGGCCCTGGAAAATGGGCAGCCAGCCCATGTTTTCGGCCAGCCAGTTGTAGGCCGGGGAGATTTCCTTGGCGAGGAACGCTGCACCCCAGGCGCCGTAGATCACCGAGGGGATCGCGGCCAGGAGGTCAACCACGTAGCCCAGGCCGGAGGCGAGCCCGCGCGGGGCATAGTGCGAAATGAACAGCGCCACCCCAATGGCGACCGGCGTGGCTATTACCAGGGCGATGACAGCGGCGATGAGCGTGCCAATGACGATCGGCCAGATGTAAACGAAGAAGCCTGCTCCGCCCTGGATTTCGGCGGCCGGGGCGGTCAGCGCCGGAATGGCCTGGACAACAAGGAACAAAGCAACGCCGAAGAGGATGGCGAGGATGAGGCACCCGGCGGCCAGTGCGGCGCCGGAAAAGATCTTATCCCCGGCGCGGCCTGCGCCCTGGGAACTGCTCAGGGAGGTGGCGGTCATTCCAGACCCTTCGGTTGTTTGGCGGTGCGCAAGAACTAGCTTACAAAGCCAAGTTCCCCACCCCGCCTTTCGGCGTGGCGGGGAACTTGGATCAGGGCTAAGTACTAGGACTTGACCTTGATGGATTCGATGGCCTTGGTGGCCTTCTCGGCGAGGGAGGCCGAGAGCGGTGCAGACTTCGCGGCGTCAGCTGCTGCCTTCTGGCCGGCGTCCGAAACTACGTAGCTTTCGAAAGCCTTGACCAGGTCAACGGTCTCCTGCTTGTCGTAGGTGGAGCAGACGACGTGGTAGGAAACCAGGACGATCGGGTAGGCGCCTGAAGCAGTGGTCTTGCGGTCCAGCTTGATGGCAACGTCGTTGGCGGAGCGGCCTTCGACCGGCTTGCCGGCTTCAACGGCCTTGGCAGCGGCGTCAGCGGAGATCTTGACGAACCCTTCGCCGACCTTGATGGAGGCGGTGCCCAGCTTGCCGCCCACGGCGGAGTCATCAGCGTAGGTCACGGCGCCCGGGGTGTCGGTGACGGTCTTGACAACGCCGGAGGTGCCCTTGGCGTTTTCGCCCTGCAGGGTTGCGGGCCAGACGCCGGAAGCCTTGTCGGTCCAGACGTCGGCTGCAGCAGCGGAGAGGTAGTCGGTGAAGTTAGTGGTGGTGCCGGAGTCGTCAGAGCGGTTCACCGGGGTGACCTTCGTGTCCGGGAGGGTGACGCCCGCGTTCAGGGCGGCAATTGCCGGATCGTTCCAGGTGGCGATCTCGCCGCGGAAGATCTTGGCCACGGTGGTGGCGTCAAGCTTCAGCTCGGTGATGCCGGGCAGGTTGAAGGCCACGGCGATCGGGGAGATGTACACCGGGAGGTTGAGGGCGCCGTCGGGGCCGCACTTGGCCTTGGAGCTGGCCAGCTCTTCATCCTTGAGATACGCGTCGGAACCGGCAAACTGGGCCGAACCGTCGATGATGGCCTTGCGGCCTGCGCCCGAGCCGTCCGGGGAGTACTGCACAGTGGCACCGGAGTTGGCGGCTGCGAAGCCTGCCTTCCAGGCGTCCATGGCTGGGCCGGTGGAGGAGGCGCCGATTCCGGTCAGGGTGCCGGTCACTTTGGTGCCGGAAGTCTGGGTGCCGGCAGGCGTGTTGCCCGTGGCGTTGTCTGAACCGCAGGCGGTGAGCGCGAGTGCGCCGGCCGCGATTACAGCGATAGCCGCGTGGCGGCCGAAACGGAATGCCTTCACTAGATGTACCCCTTCCAGGGTTATTCAGTTGCGGGCAGGGCCGGAGGCGGCCTGCAGCGCGATGCGTACGTTTTGTACCTTCATCGAATTTAGGCGCCGCAGGTAACGGGATTGGCGGCCGAGAGTGAACGGAAGGTTAACGAACGTTGGCCATTAGCCAACAAGTGCGACGTCACCATTGCGAAGGTCACACTTTTGGCCGTAGGGGGCCGGGCGGCAAATAGACTGGAGGGCATGGCCGCAGCAGCAGGACTCTCAGCAAGCAGGCGCTTCCTGCGCGGACGGATCCGCACGGGCCTGATCCGGAGCCGGAACTCACTGCTCCCTGCCGTCCAGATGACTGGCTGCGCGGTGGGCGCGTACGCCTTCGCCGAGTACGTCCTGGGCCATTCCGGTCCGCTGTTCGCGGCCACGTCGTCACTGATAGCACTGGGCTTTTCGCGTGACCCACGCCTGCGGCGCGTCATGGAGGTGGGCCTGGGCTGCACCATCGGCATCGCCGTCGGTGATTTGCTCCTGCACTGGCTGGGCAGCGGCATCTGGCAGGCCGCCGTCGTACTTCTGTTCTCCATCCTGTTGGCCCGGTTCCTGGACAGCGGCACCATCTTCGCCACGCAGCTGGGGCTGCAATCGCTGCTGGTGGTCCTGCTGCCGGCGCCGGCCGGCGGGCCGTTCACGCGCAGCCTGGACGCCGTGGTGGGGGGCCTCTTCGCCCTGCTGGTTACGGTCCTGATCCCGAAAGATCCGCGCCGGGAGCCCCGCAGCGACGTTCGGAAAATCCTGCACGAACTCTCCGAGGTGCTGCGCGAATGTGCCGTGGCCCTGACGGAAAGTGATTCCACCCGCGCCTGGCATGCCCTAGTCCGCGGCCGCAATGGCCAGCCCCTGGTGGACCGCATGAGGCAGTCGCTGCGCTCATCGAACGAAGTGGCCACCCTGTCGCCCGCCCACCGACGGCACCGCGATGAGCTGGACCGGCTGGAACAGTCCCTGGACTTCATCGACCTGGCGCTCCGCAACAGCCGTGTCTTCGCACGGCGGCTGACCAGCGCCATCAACCACACGGCGCTGTCCGACGAAGCTACCGAGAACATCTCCGACGTCCTGATAGAAACCGCCGCAGCGATTGATGAGCTGTCGTTGGGCCTGGCAGAAACGCACGACGGCGTGCGCCGCGCCCATCTCCGCACCGCCAGGCACGAACTAAGCGAGATTGCGTTGCGGCTGCATCCCAAACTGCTGGAGGTCCAGCTTTTGGAGGGTGAGACAGTAGTGATGCTGTTCCGTCCGCTCATGGTGGACCTGCTGGAGGCCGCCGGCATGGATTCGCGCGAGGCCCGGGACGTGCTGCCCGGCCTGTAGCCTGCCCCGGTGGGGACTTGCGAGTATAGGGCGCCGACGGGGAATGTCCGCCCCCACGGTTAAGGTGGAACGCATGGCAACAAAGACTTCCCGCGCCGCCAAGGCGCCCGCATACAAGTGCGCCGAATGCGGCTGGACCACAGTTAAGTGGGTGGGGCGCTGCGGTGAGTGCCAGGCGTGGGGCACCGTTGAAGAAACGGGCGCCGCGGTTGCGCGTACGACGGCGGCCACAACGGTTGTGGAGCCGGCGCGCCGGATTGCCGAGGTGGACGCCACGACCGCGGCTTTCCTGCCCACCGGCGTGGACGAACTGGACCGCGTCCTGGGCGGCGGACTGGTCCCCGGCGCAGTCATCCTGCTGGCCGGCGAGCCGGGCGTGGGCAAGTCCACGCTGCTGCTGGATGTCGCCGCGAAGTTCGCCCGGACCGCGCAGGACGTCCTGTACGTGACCGGCGAGGAGTCCGCCGCGCAGGTGAAGCTGCGCGCCGAGCGGATCGACGCCGTCGCCGATTCCCTGTACCTGTCAGCGGAAACGGACCTGGGGCAGGCTCTGGGACAGGTCGAAAAGATCGAGCCGCGGCTGCTCATTGTGGATTCGGTCCAGACCCTCAGCAGCGCGGACGTGGACGGCAGTGCCGGCGGCGTGTCCCAGGTGCGTGAGGTGGCAGCGTCCATCATCGCGGCGGCCAAACGGCGCAACATGACCACGCTGCTGGTGGGGCATGTGACCAAAGATGGGTCCATTGCAGGGCCACGGCTGCTGGAACATCTCGTGGACGTGGTGTGCCAGTTCGAAGGTGAACGCCATTCCCGGCTCCGGATGCTGCGCGCGGTGAAGAACCGGTACGGGCCCACGGACGACGTCGGCTGTTTTGACCTGAACGAGAACGGAATTGAAGGGCTCACGGACCCCAGCGGGCTGTTCGTCAGCCGCACCAAGGAGCCTGTGTCCGGCACCTGCATCACCGTGACCATGGAAGGCCGGCGGCCCTTGCTGGCCGAAGTGCAGTCGCTGCTGGCCGAGAGCCCCAACTCGCAGCCCCGCCGCGCCACCAGCGGGCTGGACAGTTCCCGGGTGTCCATGCTGTTGGCCGTCCTGCAGCAGCGTGCCGGTTGCCTGCTGCACAAGGACGACTCCTACGTGGCCACGGTGGGCGGCGTGAAGCTCAGCGAACCCGCCACGGACCTCGCTATTGCATTGGCAGTGGCTTCGGCCAAGGCCCGCAAGCCCCTGCCCATCCGGCTGATCGCGTTCGGTGAAGTGGGCCTGGCCGGTGAGGTGCGTCCTGTGCCAGGCATCAACCAGCGCATCCAGGAGGCCCACCGCTTGGGCTTCACGCACGCCGTGGTGCCGGCCAGCCATAACGGGCCTGGCCCCGTCCCGGCGGGCTTCTCCGTGCGGGAAGTGGAGCACCTGACGGAGGCGCTGAGCCTGCTGATCGGCTAGGCCGTCGGACGGTCGGGCCTATGCGGCAGGCAGGCCGGCGACGAGGGCGCATTGTTCCTAGTACCACCCTGCCCATGGCGTGTGGACGAACTCTTCCGGCTGGTTGCGTTCGTGGGCAGGCGTGACGGCGTGGTTGTGGTTTTCGTGTTTGGCTGCCGTCATGGTGCCTCCTTGAATGGGCACAGGCCGATTACGGCGTCGTCCGCTCCCCCATCGACGGCGCCCGGGACAGGAGCTGTTGAATGGTGGTTCCGATTAAAACTTGTTGCGGGGCTTGAAGCTCTTGGCGCCGGCGAACCAGCCAGATTCGGGGGAATCGCCCGAGTTGTCCCAGGGCGCACCTTCACCGAGCGGCTGCGACGGTCAGCTCCCCGTAATCACCAGCGCAACGCTGTGTCCGCCGAAGCCGAAGGCGTTTACGAGTCCGGCGGGGGCTGAACCGGACGGCAGCGTGCGGGAGTTTTCGGTGACGACGTTCAGGTTCACTTCGGGATCCAGCGCCTCGATGTTCACCGTGCCCGGCAGCTGGGCGGCCTGCAGGGCCTGGACCACCACCACGGCGGCGAGTGCACCGGCACCGCCCAGCAGGTGGCCGGTGTGGCCCTTGGTAGAGGTCACCGGCACGTCAGCGCCGAAGATGGCGTTGATGGCCTGCGCTTCCAGCCGGTCCCCTACCGGCGTGGAGGTGGCGTGGGCGTGGATGAATCCGATGTCCGAAGCCTGCAATCCAGCCGAGGCCAGGGCCTTTTGCATGACGCGCTGCTGCATGGCCGGATCCGCCGCCACGATGTCGTTGGCATCGGAGGTGACCGCTCCGCCTGCTACTGCGCCGAGGACGGCGGCGCCGCGTGCCCGGGCATGCGCCTCACTCTCAAGCACCACAATCCCGGCGCCTTCAGCGAGGACAAAACCGTCGCGGCCGGCGTCGAACGGGCGGGATGCCCGCTGGGGCTCATCGTTGCGCGTGGACAAGGCGCGGATCTGGGAAAACCCGGTGATCACCAGGTCGTTCACGGAGGCGTCCACACCGCCGGCAATGACGACGTCGGCCGCTCCCGAACGGATCATTTCGGCGCCTTGGACAATGGCTTCGGCGCCGGACGCGCACGCGCTGACCGGTGTGCGGGCTCCGCCGCGGGCGCCAAGGTCAATGGACACCCAGGCTGCCGGGCCGTTGACCATCAGGCGGGTAAGGGTGTGCGGCGAAACGCGGCGGGGGCCGCCGCTCGCGAGTGCCCGGTCCTGCTCCAAAGTGGAGCCCAGGCCGCCGTAGGCAGAGCCGATCACCACGGCAAACCGCTCAGGGTCCACGTCCGGCGCGCCGGCCTGGTGCCAGGCTTCGCGGGCAGCCACCAGCGCCAGCTGGCCACACCGGTCCATCCGCTTGAGCTCGCGGGTGGTGAGGTGCTCGGACATGTCGGCAGCGACCTGCCCGGCCATCCGCACGGGCAGCTGCGCCGCCCAGTCAGCATCCAGCGCGGCGATCCCGGATTTCCCGGTCACGAGGCCGGACCAGGTCTCGGCCGCGGTGGAGCCGAGCGGATTGATGGTGCCGACGCCGGTGATCAGCGCGCGTGGGTGGACTGCAGTCATTGGACTCTACTTCGCGGGATTGTGGGTGCCGATGGGCATGAGGGTCAGATCGGGGTGGTTCTTCTCGATCCGGCGGAGGGCCCAGACGTCGTTGAACAAGGCGAGGTATTCGCCGTCGGACCTCAACAGCACCTCGGCGCCCGGCACGTTGGCGAGCGCGGGCATGGCTTCCGCCGTCGAAATCCTGGCGATGGAGTACGGCAGCCGTTCCAGCCGCATGGGCGCGCTGAAATCATGCGCCATCCTGTCCTCCACCACTTCGAACTGCATGGGTCCGACGGCGGCAAGCACCGGCGCCTGGTCGCCGCGGACGTCGGAGCGGAGCACCTGGATGACGCCCTCGTGCTCGAGCTGCTCGATGCCGCGGCGGAACTGCTTGAACTTGCTGGGGTCCTTGGACCGGGCCACCTGAAAGTGTTCCGGGGCGAACAGCGGGATGGCCGGGTACTCCACCGCGCCTTCGAGGAACAGGCTGTCGCCTACGCGCAGCGTGGAGGCGTTCACCAGGCCCACCACGTCGCCGGGGTAGGCCTCGTCAATGACCTCGCGTTCGCGGCCGAACACCTGCTGGGCGTATTTGGTGGCGAACGACTTCCCGGTGCGGGTCTGGGTGACCACCATGCCGCGTTCAAAGACACCCGAACAGACGCGGATGAAGGCCACATGGTCGCGGTGGGCCTTGTTCATGCCGGCCTGGACCTTGAAGACAAAGCCGGAGAAGGACGATTCAACCGGGCGCGGGCTGCCCTCGATGTCCGGGCGGGGTGCGGCGGGCGGTGCGAAATCCACCAGTGCGTCCAGCAGTTCCTTCACGCCGAAGTTCAGGGCGGCGGAACTGAACAGGATGGGGGTGGCGGTGCCTGCATGGAAGGCTTCGACGTCGAATTCAAGATTGGACTCGATGACCAGGCCGGCCTCGTCTACTGCGTCGGTCCAGTTGTTGCCCTGGCTCTCGGCGGCCTCTTCCGGCGTGAAGTACTCCGTCAGCGCGATGTTGGCGCCGGAATTGTTGCGCTGGAAGCGGGCGAAGCGGTCCTGGCGGAGGTCCCAGACGCCGCGGAAGTCACCGGAGATGCCCACGGCCCAGGTCAGCGGCATCGGCTGCAGGCCGGTCCGCTCGGTTAGCTCGTCCATGAGCGCCAGAGCGTCCAGGCCGGGCCGGTCCCACTTGTTGATCACGGTGATAATGGGCAGGTTCCGCGCCTTACAGACCTCAAACAGCTTCATTGTCTGGGTTTCCAGGCCTTTTGCCGCGTCAACCAGCATCACTGCGCAGTCGACGGCGGCGAGGACCCGGTAGGTGTCCTCGGAGAAGTCGGCGTGGCCGGGGGTGTCCAGCAGGTTGATGACGGTGTCCCGGTAGGAGAACTGCAGGGCGGCGGAGCTGATGGAGATGCCGCGGTCCTTCTCCATCTGCATCCAGTCCGAGACCGTTTCCTTGCGGTTGGCCTTGCCGCTTGAGGCACCGGCGGTACCTATCACTTTCGCGTGCAGCGCCAATGCTTCGGTAAGCGTGGACTTGCCGGCGTCAGGGTGCGAAATAACAGCAAAGGTCCGACGCCGGGCCGCCTGTTTGTGAATCTCGTGGACCCGGGCGGGGCTAAGGACATCTTGGGACACGGTGCTACTTTCGCTGCGATGGGGATACCCCAGGGCACTCGTCAGGCCTTAAGGTAAAGCGTGGCTCTCTGTCAGCCAAGTTCCAAGTTTATCGCAGCGCCGGTTGCTTCCTCACTTCAGCCGGCGGGCAGGAAATCTCCTCACTGCACGCTTCCTCGCCACTATGCACGCCGCCGAATGAATAGTCACAATGTTGTCCATTCGCTTTTCGGATGTCATACGCTCTGAGTCCCGCGTGCCCACCGAGGAGCGGCGGCGGCCAAGACGGACTGCTGGAGGTTGCGTTGGTTAACGAATCAGGATTGAGCTGGGCCGTCAAAGGCAGTGGCGCCCGCAGTCCGGACCGGGGCGGAATTTGCCTTTCCCTGGGACGGCGCCGCACCTGCTGCTTTGGCAAATCTATCCACGGGCACACTGCAGTTCCAGGGTGCGGTCCGGCTGACGGGCCACTGGGAATGCTCGACGTCTGACTCCGGGATCCGCGGATTGAACTCACCGAAGGGGGCTGCACGCTGCACCTCAGGCAGCGCGGCGGCCGGGACACTGACAAGTTCCTCCCGTTTGCCACGCTGAATGTGCGTGGCAAACGCGGGGTCCGACGGCGGCTCCCGGGATGGTTCCGCGTCCGGGGACAGCGCTGCGTCCGGGTCAGTCGTTTTCTTGGCGTCGCTGACCGGCCAGGGGCGCCTGCTGCTGGGCGGTCAATACAACGTCGGGGAGGCGCTGAGCCCAGTCCGCCTGACTTTCCCGCCCCACACCCGCTGACCTACAAAGTGCCCGCCCGGCCACCCGCTGTCGAACGTGTTCCGCGCCTTTGGACGGCACCCCCGCATGGGGCACTTTGGGGCTTGCCCGTGCGGTTGTTCGGATTTTTTACCCCTATCATTGACCTAGCAGAAAAATGAGTACTTTTGGTCCTGCCGGCTCAGCGTGACTTCCGGCATTCTGCGGGCGCTGGTCCGCACCTTTGAAGGGAACACCTATGGCGCGGAGCCCTGAAGAATCGCTCAAGGCGACTCTCGGCAGAGTGGCTCCGGGAACGCCGCTGCGGGACGGACTCGAGCGCATTCTCCGCGGACGGACCGGCGCACTGATCGTGCTGGGGATCGACCGGACCATCGAATCCATCTGTTCCGGCGGCTTCGACATCGGGATCGACTTTTCCCCCACACGGCTCCGCGAGCTGGCCAAAATGGACGGTGCCATCATCTGCGACAAGGACGCCGGCAACATCCTGCGCGCCGCCGTCCAACTGGTCCCTGATTCAAGCATCGAGACCCAGGAATCCGGCACCCGGCACCGCACCGCCGAGCGAGTAGCCATCCAGACCGGCGTCCCGGTGATCTCCGTCAGCCAGTCCATGCAGATCATTGCGCTCTACGTCAACGGCCTCCGGCACGTTCTGGAGGGATCCGAAAAGGTCCTGGCCCGTGCCAACCAGGCCCTGGCCACGCTGGAGCGGTACCGCTCGCGCCTGGACCAGGTCACCAGTTCGCTGTCCGCCCTGGAGATCGAGGCCATGGTGACCGTCCGCGACGTCGCCGTCACCCTGCAGCGGCAGGAAATGGTCCGCCGCATCTCCGAGGAAATCTCGCAGTACGTCCTGGAACTCGGCGAGGACGGCCGGCTGCTGTCGCTCCAGCTGGATGAGTTGACCGTGGGCCGTGGCCCGGGCAGCGATGTCATTATCCGCGACTACGCCGGCCCGGACGCTTCCGCCGACGACATCGAAAAGGCTGTGAGCGCCTTGGTGCACTTGGGCCCCACAGAGCTGATCGACCTCGGCAAGATCTCCGGGATCATCGGTTTCGCCGGCGGTGTGGACACGCTCGACGCCGTGGTGCAGCCCCGCGGTTACCGGCTCCTCTCCGGCCTCAAGGCAGTTCCCAAAGCCGTGGCCGACCGCCTGGTGGACCACTTCGGCGGCCTGCAGTTCCTGATGGCTGCCTCCATTGATGACCTGATGACCGTTGACGGCATCGGCGACCAGCGCGCCCGCACCGTCCGCGAGGGCCTGAGCCGGATGGCCGAAGCAAGCCTGCTGGACCGCTTCCTCTGATCCCCACCGGCTAGTCCCCACCGGCACCCCCGGCCCCGCAAGTCCCTACCGGCTCCCTGCCGGCGTGGGCTCAGGGGAACGGCATGGTCAGTTGAGCTGGAACACTGCTTTGGGGCTGGCTTTCGAGCCAAGCTTGGCCGTGTAGATGTAGTAGGCCCCGCCGCCGCCGGGCTTCGCCTCGATGGGCTTGCATCCTTCGAGTGTACGGTTCATGGCCCACGGGAAGTTGGCCGTCTCGCTGGCGCCCGGCGCAATGGTCTTCACGAGGTCTTCGCTCTTTGCCTGGCAGTCCTTGGACGAGAAAATCCTGTCCGCTCCGCTGGTCACCAGGAACTCCATCTGGGACGTCCCTATGTTCACTTCGCAGGGCGTGGTGCCCCCGTTGGTCACCTTCAGGCTGAGCAGCGGCTTTTGATCCGGGCCGTACGCGGCCTTGTCAGTGGACGCCGAAACGGTGACGAGGTTCTGGTTGCAGGTGGGCGTCGGTGTGGGCGTGGGAGTCGGGGTGTTACTGGGCAAGGCCGACGGCGACCCGCTGGGAACGGGGGCCTCTCCGGTGGCGTCCGGGCTGGCGGCGGTGGACGACGCCTTCTCTGTGCCGTTGAAAGCGCCGGCCGCGGCAAAGACGCTAAACGCCAAGCCCACCACAATCAGGAGGGCTATGCCCACAAACAGTCGACGGCGGCGGTAGACGGCAGGGCTCGGCGTGCGCGGCGCACCGGAACCAGTCCGGGAACCGGAAGCGGATGCCGTGCTGCGCTGTGATGAATTGTCTTGCCTGCCCATCCTTCTAGGCTAAAGAACCGGCCGGATTCTGCCTGCCCACCACGCCGTCGCCCAGCCAACGCTAAGGTCACAGTTTGCCGGCGGCGGTCATGCGGGCGGTCATGCGGCCGCCTTGCCGGCACTTTGGCATCGCCCGCGAGGCATCAACTACAGTGTGGGGATCGACGCTACAACCCTTTCCCCAGCACTGCCCGCGGGCGCCGCTCCCTTTGATGCCCCTGACGCCGCGCACGTTCCGATCCAGCCCGCCATGGATGGGCCCGGTGCCGGCCAACTCAGCGGACTGCACCGCCGGATCACGGGCTGGTTCGCGGAGACGGCGCGGGAGCTTCCCTGGCGCGAACCGGACTGCTCACCGTGGGGCATCCTGGTCAGTGAGGTCATGCTGCAGCAGACCCCCGTGGTGCGGGTGCTGCCGGTTTGGCACGAATGGCTGGAGCGCTGGCCCACCCCCGCCGGCCTTGCGGGAGAACCCGCGGGCGAAGCAGTCCGATCTTGGGGCCGGCTCGGCTACCCCCGCCGCGCGCTCCGCCTGCACGCAGCCGCCGCAGCCATCGTCCGCGACCACGGCAGTGAAGTCCCCGGTAATTACGCTGAGCTCCTTGCGCTGCCCGGCGTGGGGAGCTACACGGCCGCGGCTGTGGCTGCCTTCGCCTTTGGACGCCGTGAGACTGTGGTGGACACCAACATCCGGCGGGTGCACGCCCGCCTCATTTCCGGCGTCGCGCTCCCTTCCCCGTCCCTGAGCGCCGCGGAGATGCGGCTCGCCGCGGAACTGCTGCCCGACGACGACGGCACTTCTGTGCGCTGGAACGCCGCGGTCATGGAGCTGGGGGCACTGGTGTGCACGGCGCGGGCGCCGAAGTGTGCGGCCTGCCCGGTGCGCGACTCCTGCGCCTGGCTGGCAGCCGGCGAGCCGCCGCCGTCGTACATCCCCAAAGGCCAGGCGTGGCACGGTACGGACCGTCAGGTCCGGGGCGCCGTGATGGCTGTGCTGCGGCTGGCGGACACCCCGGTTCCGGCGGAAATGTTCCAGCAGGAGCCCGCGGACCTGGGCTTCGCACCGGAGGGCATCGGCGTGCCGTTGGCCGCGCTGCACCGGCTGAAATCCGCCCCCGAACAGCTGGAGCGTGCGCTGGCCGGGCTGCTGGGCGACGGGCTGGTCGAGCTGCACCAGGGCGGTTACCGGCTGCCTGCCTAAGGCATTTTTAGGGCCGTCCGTGGCCCGGGTGGCATACTTTCTGGTGACTCGTATCGGGGGACATCTATGAGAATCGTGCTGTACATCATCTGGGCCCTGTTCGTGGCCGGCGTCATTTTCGCGCTGATCCATTCGCTGCGGAAAACCAGGCGCCAGGAAAAACTGATCGCCAGCTGGCCAAAAGTCCAGGCCACCGTCACCGGCAACGTGGGCGGCTGGAGCGGTGGCAGCGGCGGCTCATCACAGAGCCGGCGATATTACCCCACGTTCCGGTTCGCCGACCCGAACGGGACCCTGTATGCCGGCGAATCCGAGGTTTCGTACCGCAACCAGCAGGTACCGGGATCGCTGGTGGAGGTGGCGTATAACCCGGCCAATCCCAACCAGTCGTTCCAGGTAGCTTCTGAATCCAAAATGGTGCTCGGGTGCCTGGTGCCGTTCTTCGCGCTGTTTTGCCTGCTGCTGTTCTGGGTTGTCGGCGCCTTCCCGCTGGACTGAACCGTGGATTTCCTGAAACTGCTTTTTATGGTGCTGCCCGGACTTTTCCTCATTCTGGGCCTGATCCTGGCAGGGCTGCCCCTCGCCGCGTCATTCCGCCGGAAACGTTCCATGGCCGGGTGGTCGCACGCCTCCGCCACTGTCACCGGCAACCTGCACGGCAAGGACGGACCGGGGAGCAACGGCCGGGACCGTTTTGCGCCGTCTTACGAATTCGAGGACGCCAACGGCAAACGCCGGCTGGGCCAGTCCGACATCTACAGCCAGGACCAGGCGATCATCGGTGAGCGCATCGCCGTGGTGTACAACCCGGCCTGGCCGGCCGAATCCACGCTGCGGGGTTTCGTTATTGCTAAGGGCCGCCTGGCGACGGGTCTCATTCTGGTGCTCTTTGGCGCGGCGGCCATAACAATGTTTGGGTCACTTTCCCGGTAGCCGTGCCGCCCCGCGGGTGCCCGTCCTACGCTGAAGTATGCGCAAGTCCGGACTGCTTCTGGCACTGCTGACAACGACGGTTCTCGCCTCCAGCTGCTACTACTATCCGGGCCCGCGGCGCTGCCCGGCGATCGCCCAGGCGACAGTGGTCTCGGTGACCATTCCGGTTTCCTACGTGCCTGAGGTGGCCACCCTCCGCCTTAAGGCGTGCCAGGACGGCGTGTGCAAGGAAGACGCCGTGGAACTCCGCCCGGGATCTGTCTCCGTGGACCAGGGCTGCACCCCCGACGGCAGCTGCTCGGCCACCGCCTCGCCGGACGGGACGCTGACGGGCATGCTGTTCCTGGACTCCCTCACGGAGGCCACGATGGCGGTGACCGCCACCGGGAACGCCCCCGACGGGAGGGCCCTGCCGGTCCGTACGCTCGAATTCCGGCCGCACGGCAACTTCCCCTTTGGCGAAAACTGCGGAAGGTTCGTCAGCGCGTCTGTAGTGCTCGACGCCGAGGGGTTGCGGGCGAGCTCCTGACCTTCAGTTCCGTGCGGCCCCGGCCAGCGGGCCTGGCAGAAAAATACCCGCCAATCCGGGCCAGCGGCGCCCGCCCCCAGCGGGTATTGACTTCCGTCGACAACACTCTTAGCGTCAGGTTTACTAACACTGCGAATGTTAGATTTAGAGAGTTACTGGACGCCAGACGGGGGTTCCGATGCCGCTATCAGATCGGGAGCGCAAGCAGCTGGAAGAGCTGGAGGCGGATCTGGCGGCGGTCGATCCGCAGCTCGCGCAAAGACTTTCGTCAGGTTCCATCAGGTCCAGGCTCCGTGCCAGGACCTTTCTCGGGCTGGCCTTATGCCTGCTCGGGCTGGTTTTGCTGATCACCGGCGTCAGCACGCAAATCATCGTGGTCGGCGTCGGCGGCTTCCTTCTCATGGGGGCCGGCACATACTTGCTTCTGGGCTCGCACCCCCGGCGGCTTCGCAAGAGCCTCAAGCAACCCTGACCAGCCCAGAACTGCGGACGCTTACGGCTCGCCGAAGCCTGCCTGGACCAGGCCGCCCACGTAGTTCATGGCGCGTTCCGCGTCCGGTCCCCAGGCCTCAACGTGCAGCATGGACCCCTTACCCGCGGCCAGGGTCATGAGTGACGTCATGGAGGCGCCATCCACCCCGTTGACTGTAACTTCCGCGTTCAGGGCCGCCAGGCCGCCCGCGAGCTTGGCCGCCGGGCGGGCATGCATGCCGGCCTGGTTGATGAGCTCGAAGTCACCGGTGAATTCCGGTCCGGTACCTGTCACCGAACCTTCCGCGACGGAGCTGACGGGGGACGCCGGACCGCAGGCATACACGGCCTCGGCGGCCCGCTTGACGGCCTGCATGTCCGCGCCGCCCTGGGCGGCCACTGCGGCAGCTACCAAGCCTTCCACCAAGGGTGCGTCCGCGAGGAGCACCCCGGACGGGTCCCCCGCGAGTTCCTGCGCCGATTCCGCCGTCATCACGGCGGAGCCAAGGTCGGTCAAAACCACCACACCGTCGCCGCCTGCAGTCTGATCCAGCGCCGACATGACCTTCTCCAGGCTCGTCCCGATCCTGCCGTCCGCGGTGCCCCCGGCGGCTACCATCAGGACGTCGGGCGCCATCTGGGCGGCAAGCTCCACGGCACCGTCGGCGATTTTTTCGCTATGCGAGACCACCACCAGGCGTACTGTCATGCTGCGGCCCCGACGGCGGCCCGGAGAATCAACGCGCTGGAGGCGGCGCCGGGGTCGCGGTGGCCGGCGCTCCGCTCCCCCAGATAACTGGCCCTGCCCTTGCGGGCCACCAGCGGGTCCGTTGCCACCGCGCCCGCTTCGGCGGCCTCGGCGGCAGCCACCAGCACAGCCAGGGCATTGCCAGTGCCGTCGGCAGCGGCGGCCTGGGCAGCTTCGGCCGCGGGCGTCCACGCATCCACCATGGTCTTGTCGCCGGACTTCGCCTTGCCCCTGGCCACGATCCCGTCACGGGCAGCAACCAGTGCAGTGGCCAGGGCTGCCGGGTCAACCTCGAGTGCATCACCGAGGGCAGTGGAGGCACGCAGGAAGGCCGTGCCGTACAACGGTCCGGCGGCACCGCCCACCTTGGACATCAAGGTCATGGCCGTAAGTTTGAGTGCCGCGCCAGGCGTCTCCGGCGGGGCTTCAGCCAGCTTCGCCAGGACGGCCTGGAAGCCACGGTCCATGTTCTCGCCGTGGTCCGAGTCGCCGATGGCGCGGTCCAGCTCTATGAGCCACACCCGGTTCTCGGCCATCGCCTCGGCGCACATCGTCAGCCATTTCACGGCCCACTTGACGTCGAGCAGCATCGCTATACTCCCCAACGCAGCGCAGCCGTGTGCACCGGGGCGTCCCACAGTTGCGTCAGTTCATCGTCGAGCCGGAGCACCGAGATGGAACAACCCTGCATCTCCAGTGCGGTGATGTAGTTACCTACCAGTGAGCGCTCCACAGTGGCTCCCCGATCCGCGATCACCTGCACCGCACGGCGGTATACGATGTACAGCTCACTCAACGGAGTGCCGCCCATTCCATTGACAAACAGCAGGACCTTCTCGCCAGCGGCAATGCCCAGATCGCTGAGGACAGGCTCCAGCAGCCGGTCGGTGATGCCGTCCGCATTCTCCATCGGGATCTTGTGCCGGCCGGGTTCGCCGTGGATCCCGATGCCGATCTCGATCTCGTCGTCCGCCAGGTCGAAGCTCGGCACCCCGGCGTGCGGCACCGTGCACGCCGACAGCGCGACGCCCATGGTGCGGACGTTGCTGTTGACACGGTCGCCGATTGCGGCCACTGCATCGAGGTTGTCGCCCCGTTCAGCCGCGGCGCCGGCGATCTTCTCCACGAGGACCGTTCCGCCTACTCCGCGGCGTCCGGCCGTGTACAGCGAATCCTCCACCGCCACGTCGTCGTTGACGAGGACCGTGCGGACCTCCACGCCCTCGGCCTGAGCCAGTTCGCCGGCGGTCTCAAAGTTCAGGACGTCGCCGGTGTAGTTCTTCACTATGTGCACGACGCCGGCACCCGAGTTAACGGCAAGCGTCGCCGGAAGGATCTGGTCAGGCGTGGGTGAGGTGAACACCGCCCCCGGCACGGCGGCGTCGAGCATTCCCTTCCCGACGTAACCGGCATGCAGCGGCTCGTGGCCGCTTCCCCCGCCGGAAACGAGTCCGACCTTCCCGGCCACGGGAGCGTCTTTGCGCGTGACGTACTTGGGGTCCGCGCTGACGGTGACGAGGTGGGCATGGGCAAGGCCAAAGCCCTCCACCGACTCGTCAACTACGGAACGGGGGTCATTGATGAGCTTTTTCATGGCAGAACTCCTGGGTATGGGCTCGTCCTACACGATGCACTTTGACCCTACTACCGCAGCATGTACTCCGGTAGCCTCCCGTCTCCCGCCGCCAGGGCTGAGGTAAGGGACAGCCCCCAATGACCGTCCCGTACCGGCGGGCCCCAAACTGCAGCCCGCTCAGTTTATCCATCAATTCGACTAAAACAAACGGAAAGTGAAGTCCGTTTACGGCGGGCAGGGTTAGAGGGCCTTGATCATTCGGGTATTGCCCAGGGTGTTGGGCTTGACCCGGGCCAGGTCCAGGAATTCAGCCACGCCTTCGTCATGGGAGCGGAGCAGCTCCGAGTAGACCACCGGGTCCACCGCAGACTGGTCCGCCATCACCTCGAAGCCGTGGCGCTTGAAGAAATCCACCTCGAAGGTGAGACAGAAGACGCGGTCCACGCCGAGCGCCCGCGCCTCCTCGAGCAGGCTTTCCACGAGCACGTGGCCCACTCCCTTGCCGCGCCATGCATCCGAGGCGGCCAAGGTGCGTACTTCGGCAAGGTCCTCCCACATCACGTGCAGGGCGCCGCAGCCAATGACTACACCGTCGGCCGACTCGGCGATCCGGAATTCCTGCAGGCTCTCGTAGTAGGCCACCGTTTCCTTTGCCATCAGGATCCGTCGGTCGGCCAACGGCGCCACGAGGGCTTTGATGGCGTGTACGTCGCCGGTACGGGCAGGGCGGATACGGAAGGAGTCAGTCACACCCACAATCCTACGGCGGCCGTCTGCGGGGTCAGGGTCGGAATCGACCGCCGGGTCCGGCCCCGGCTCCCAGACATTTGTGTAGCTTGCGTCAGAGCGACAAAGGAGCAGCAAGCGGCAAATGGCGCCGGTACCTTCGCGGACGCCGCCCAACACACGGCACACGAAAGCCCCGCCTGCTCTTGTGGAACGGGCGGGGCTTCGGTTTGGTGCTTAGACGCTTGGGGCGATCTCCGGGATGCGCGGCTTGGCGTTGCCGGCGAAGGTGAACTTGGCGTCGTCTCCTTCGCCGTCCACACCCACTACCACGATGTCGCCGGCGTGGAGCTCGCCGAACAGGATCTTCTCGGAGAGCTGGTCCTCGATCTCGCGCTGGATGGTGCGGCGCAGCGGCCGGGCACCCATGGCAGGATCGTAGCCGCGGGTTGCCAGGAGCACCTTGGCCGCGGGTGTGAGCTCGATGCCCATGTCCTTGTCCTGGAGGCGCTTCTCCAGCCGGCCAACGAACATGTCCACGATCTCGATGATCTCGTCCTGGGTGAGCTGCGGGAACACCACAACGTCATCCACACGGTTCAGGAACTCCGGGCGGAAGTGCTGCTTGAGCTCCTCCGTCACGCGGGCACGCATCCGGTTGTACCCGGTCTGGGTGTCCGTGCCGGACTGGAAGCCGGTGGCAACGCTCTTGGAGATGTCCCGGGTGCCCAGGTTGGTGGTCATGATGATGACGGTGTTCTTGAAGTCCACCACGCGACCCTGGGAGTCGGTCAGGCGGCCGTCTTCGAGGATCTGCAGGAGTGAGTTGAAGAGGTCGGCGTGTGCCTTCTCCACTTCGTCGAACAGGACCACGGAGAACGGGCGACGGCGGACCTTCTCGGTGAGCTGGCCACCCTCTTCGTAGCCGACGTAGCCCGGAGGGGCACCGAAGAGCCGCGAAACCGTGTGCTTTTCGGAGTACTCGGACATGTCCAGCGTGATGAGGGCATCCTCTTCACCGAACAGGAACTCGGCCAGGGCCTTGGCCAGTTCGGTCTTGCCGACGCCGGTGGGGCCGGCGAAGATGAACGAACCACCGGGACGCTTGGGGTCCTTCAGGCCTGCACGGGTGCGACGGATCGCCTGGGACAGCGCCTTGATGGCCTCGTTCTGGCCCACCACTCGCTTGTGCAGTTCGTCTTCCATCTTCAGCAGGCGCGAGGACTCTTCCTCGGTCAGCTTGAACACCGGGATGCCTGTGGAGTTGGCCAAAACCTCGGCGATGAGATCCTCATCCACCTCGGAGATGTCGTCCATGCCGCCGGACTTCCACTGGCGTTCCTTCTCGGCGCGCTCGGTAATTAGCTTCTGCTCTTTGTCCCGGAGCGACGCAGCGCCTTCGAAGTCCTGCGCGTCGATGGCTGATTCCTTCTCCATCTTCAGCTGGGCGATCCGCTCGTCCATGGCCTTAAGCTCCGGCGGGGCCGTCATCCGGCGGATGCGCAACCGGGCGCCAGCCTCATCGATCAGGTCGATGGCCTTGTCCGGCAGGAAGCGGTCCGAGATGTAGCGTTCGGCGAGGCTGGCGGCCGAGGCGAGGGCGCCGTCGGTGATGGTCACGCGGTGGTGCGCCTCGTAGCGGTCACGCAGGCCCTTAAGGATCTCGATCGCGTGTGCGACAGAAGGCTCCTTGACCTGGATCGGCTGGAAGCGGCGCTCCAGCGCAGCGTCCTTCTCGATGTGCTTACGGTACTCATCCAGCGTGGTGGCGCCGATGGTCTGCAGTTCACCGCGGGCCAGCATGGGCTTGAGTATCGATGCAGCATCAATGGCACCTTCGGCGGCACCTGCACCAACAAGGGTGTGGATCTCGTCAATGAAGAGGATGATGTCGCCACGGGTGCGGATTTCTTTGAGGACCTTCTTCAGGCGCTCTTCGAAGTCACCGCGGTACCGGGAACCGGCCACCAGGGACCCAAGGTCCAAGGTGTAGAGCTGCTTGTCCTTGATGGTTTCCGGGACGTCGCCGCGGACGATCGCCTGCGCGAGGCCCTCAACGACGGCGGTCTTGCCAACGCCGGGCTCACCGATCAGGACGGGGTTGTTCTTGGTCCGGCGCGACAGGACCTGCATCACGCGTTCCATTTCGGACTCGCGGCCGATCACCGGGTCCAGCTTGTTCTCGCGCGCAGCCTGTGTCAGGTTGCGGCCGAACTGGTCCAGGACCACGGAACCGGCAGGGGTGCCTTCGGGCTGGCCCGGGCCGACGCCTGCGCCGGTGGTTTCCTTGCCCTGGTAGCCGGAGAGCAGCTGGATGACCTGCTGGCGGACCCGGTTCAGGTCAGCACCGAGCTTGACGAGCACCTGTGCAGCAACGCCCTCACCCTCGCGGATGAGTCCCAGCAGGATGTGCTCCGTGCCGATGTAGTTGTGGCCCAGCTGCAGCGCTTCGCGCAGGGAGAGTTCCAGCACCTTCTTGGCGCGGGGCGTGAAGGGGATGTGGCCGGACGGGGCCTGCTGGCCCTGGCCGATGATCTCCTGTACCTGCTCGCGGACGCCATCGAGCGAAATGCTCAAGGACTCAAGCGCCTTGGCGGCCACACCCTCACCCTCATGGATCAGCCCCAAGAGGATGTGTTCGGTACCAATGTAATTGTGGTTCAGCATGCGTGCCTCTTCTTGGGCAAGCACAACGACGCGACGGGCACGGTCCGTAAATCGCTCAAACATTTCGCCACACTCCTAGCTACAACGTACTTTGATGCTACGTGCCCGATCCCGAGTTGTGGAGCGTGTTCGCCACAGGGGAAACATGGCGCGTTCACTACTCCTGCGCCCGTTCAGTGATGCCGGGACTGCGCGCCACTGATGATGCAACTTTTGTCAGCGCCATGTCCCGGATTAACACTGCAATCCAGAACCCGGTGTTTGCGCCGAGCTTCGTGGGGACTTTAGTGGCCTTGGCGGGCACGGCAGCCTCGTCGTGGGCCAATGGGCTGACAGTGCGCTGCCTGCGTTGGTGTCCTTGGCCTGCTACACGGCCACACTGGGCATTACCAGCGGCGTGAACATCCCCCTCAATAACAAACTCCACGACAGGCCAGCGTCCGGAAATGCCGCCACCGGCAGGAAATCCTTCGAACGCCGGTGGACCCTCTGGAACATCCACCGCACCTGGCTGTCGCTGGCTGCCCTGGTGGCGCCCAGTATTGCGTGGGCTTCGCTGTAACGGCCCATTATTCATGGCATTGCCATATCCGCAGGTGAACAGCCCGGCCTTCCATTCAATTGGCATCAAAAAACCCTGTCCCGCCAAACGGCGGGACAGGGTCTTTAGAACTCAAAGAGACACTGCCCCTAGGAATTAGCCTTTTGGTAGGCTTCCTGGATTTCAGCCTGAATTCTGCCGCGGCTGTTAACCGTGTAGCCGTTATCCCGGGCCCATTGGCGAATCTGGGCCGAATCGTTGCCACGGGCCTGCACGGCCGGTTTGGTGCGGGTAGTGCGCCCCGCAGTCGTTTTACGTGCGGCCGCAACGAAACGTTCAAGGGTTGACCGCAGTTCCGCAGCATTTGCCGATGAGAGGTCGATTTCGTAACCGGCCCCGTCAAGGCCAAACCGGACATTCTCGTCAGCGGATCCCCCGTCCAGATCATCGACGAGGACGATGTTTACTTTCTGAGCCATTAAATAGTCTTCCTGTTGGAAAGGAGCGGGTTGTCAAAAAAGCAGGATGTCCCTACAAAAGTATGACCCTCTTAATGGCAACGCGTCAAAGTTCCATTTGGTTCCTGCGGAAATCCACAGTAAAAACTTTCGATCTATTTACTGGATTCCGGGTCTTGGCCGTTCAATGGCCTGGCGGCACTTGCTTCAGCGTCGGCCTGGGCGCGCGCCTCCGCCTGCCGCTCGGACTTATCGGCATTGAAGATTGATTTCATGGCAAACCAGAAAATCAGGCCCACCACCAATGACGGCAGCAGTACGGCTACATATTCCATAATTAGTTTCCTTCGGGCTTCAGGAGCGGGAAGAGGATAGTTTCGCGAATGCCTGCGCCCGTGAACAGCATCACCAGGCGGTCGATGCCCAGGCCGATTCCACCCATGGGCGGGGCGCCGTATTCGAGGGCGCGGAGGAAGTCTTCGTCCAGCTGCATGGCCTCGACATCACCGGCGGCCGCGTGCCGGGACTGTTCGGTGAGCCGCTCGCGCTGGATCACCGGGTCAATCAGTTCGGAGAAAGCCGTGCCGCGTTCCATGCCGCCGATGATGAGGTCCCAGGCTTCGATCAGCCGCCCGTCCTCGCGGTGCGGCCGGGCGAGCGGCTGGGCGGACGGCGGGTAATCGTAAACGAACGTGGGGTTCAGGAGCGTGGGTTCCACAATTTCGCCGAACAGTTCCACCGCCAGTTTCTCGGCATCCCATTTCGGGTCCGCCTTGACCTCATGCTTCGCGGCGATCTCGCGCAGCACCTCCAGCGAAGTGTCCGGCGTGACTTCCTGGCCAACGGCGTCGGACAGTCCCGGGTAAACCGAAACCCAGGCCCAGTCGCCGTCGAGGTTGATCTCCCCGGCTTCCGTCTGGAGGGTGCGGCCGGCACCCACCGCGTCCGCGGCGTCAAGGATGATCTCCTTGATGCGTTCGGCCATCACGAACTGGTCCGCCCAGGCCTCGTAGCACTCAAGGGTGGTGAATTCGGGGCTGTGGGTGGAGTCCACGCCCTCGTTGCGGAAAACCCGGCCCATGTCGTAGACCCGGTCGATCCCGCCCACCACGGCGCGCTTGAGGTAAAGCTCGGTGGCGATGCGCAGGGTCATCTTCTGGTCGAACGCGTTCATGTGCGTCTCGAACGGGCGCGCCAGGGCGCCGCCGTGAACCAGCTGCAGGATGGGGGTCTCCACCTCAACATAGTTGTGGCGGTACAGGCTCTCGCGGATGGAGCGCGTGATCGCGGCGCGAGTGTAGACCATTTCGCGGGCTTCGTCGCGCACCATCAGGTCCACGTAGCGCTGCCGGACCCGGGTTTCCTCGTTCAGTTCCGCGTGCAGCACAGGCAGCGGGCGCAGCGCCTTGGACGCCATGGACCATGACTCGGCCATCACGGACAGCTCGCCGCGGCGGGAGGAAATGACCTCGCCCTTGATGAAGACGTGGTCGCCCAGGTCCACCAGCGCCTTCCAGTCGGCCAGCGCTTCCTCACCTATATTGGCGAGACTCAGCATGGCCTGGAGCCGGGTGCCCTTGCCGTCTACGCCGCCTTCCTGCAGGGTGGCGAAGCATAGCTTGCCGGTATTGCGCACAAAAACGATGCGGCCGGTGACGCCCACAACGTCGCCGGTGGTCTCGTCGGCTTCGAGGTGCGCGTACTTTTCGCGGATCTCTGTCAGGGAGTGTGTGCGTTCCACACCCACCGGATACGCCTCGGTGCCGCGCTCGATCAGCCTGGCGCGCTTCTCCATGCGGATGCGCATCTGCTCGCTGGCGTCGAGGGGCTCTGGGGCATTTTGGGGGGCGGGGGTGTTTTGGGAAGTCACAATCCCTAAGTTTACCGGGAGTTCCGCTGACCGGCTTCCGGCGCCCAGTCCACCCTTCCACCCGAGTTTTTGTCCAGATAATGCCCCCAGATGGCCCCCGGACGTGGATTATCTGGACAAAAACTCCGAGGGGAGGTGGGCATAGACTCGGGCTGTGGAGTCCTGGAAACTTGAAACGTCGGACGGCGGCCACATCGAGGGGCACTCGTTCCTCACCCCTGCGGAACAGGAGCCGACGACGGCGGGTCGTCCCGGCGTCGTACTTGTCCACGGCACTTTGGTCACCGACGCCCTCTACCGCCCTTTTGCGCGGAAGCTCAGCGTCCTGCTGGGGCGCCCGGTGCACTGCTACAACCGGCGTGGCCGGGCCGGGTCCTCGCCGCAGCCAGCCGGCTACTCGGCGGAAACTGAGGTCAGCGACCTCGGTGCGGTCATGCACGAAACGGGCTCTAGGGATGTTGTTGCGCACAGCTACGGCGGCTTCGTGGCGCTGCAGGCCGCCCGGACCCTGCCGATCGGCCGGCTGGTGACTTACGACGCCGCGGTGTCACTGTCCGGAAACCTCAGTCACCGCTGGCGGCCCGAGCTTGAGGACGCCGTCACGGCGGGCCAGCTCAATCATGCCTGGGCACACCTGGTCCAGGGCCTGGGCACAGCCGGCCCGCTGTCCTACCTGCCGTTGGGCGCGCTGCGCATGCTGAGCATCCTGTCCGCCAGGACCAATCTGGGGACAGAGATGCGGCAACTTTTGCCCACCGCCGTCAAGGAAATGCGCGCCGTGATCGACGCCGGTGCCGAACTAAGTGATTTCACCGCCCTCACCTCACCCATCCTGATGCTCAGCGGCGGCTGGAGCCCGGCGTACTTCGCCGAAACGGGCCGGCAACTCGCCGCTGCGGTCCCGTCCATCGACTTCCGGGTGGTCCCGGGACAGCTGCATGAGGGACCCATCCGGCCCGGCAAAGGGCTGGCTGTGCGGATTGCCCGGTTCATCAACGCCAGCGACGGCCAGGCCCGGTCGCTGGGGCGGCGGCGGTAACGCGCATCGCCGGCGGGGCGCAGCGGCACCCACCTAGGATGGGAACCGTGAAAGAACAGGAAGTCCCCACGCACGACGGCGGCAGGCTGGCCCTATACAGCTACGGCACCGAGGATGCCCCGGGAGAGCGCCGGGTGGTGGTGATTGGCGGAGCTTTCCTCACGGCGCTGATCTACCGGCCGTTCTCGATGGCATTGGCCAAGGGCCTGGGCGAGGGGTGGGCCGTGGACGTCTATGACCGGCGCGGACGCGGCAAGTCCACGGAACAGCCTGCCGGCTACTCGATGGCTACGGAGATCGCCGATGTCCGTACGATCATGGATGCCACTGGCGCGCGCAACCTCCTGGGCCACAGCCTCGGGGGTTCGGTGGCCCTGAATGCCGTCCAGGAATCCGTGGGAACGCCGCACGAGCCGGACAAACTGGCGGTTTACGACGCGGCTGTGAACATCGACGGCAGCATCGATACGTCGTGGTTGGAGGCCTTTGAGGCCGCGGTCAATGCCGGCAACTTGGGCCACGCCATGGCGCGGTTAAAGAAGGGCATGCAGCCGGCCACCGCGTTGTCGAAAGTCCCCGAACCGGTCCTCGCAGGGCTGATGGCGGTGGTCTCCCGGACCAAGGTTAACAGGCTGGCACTGGAGCTGATGCCCACGGGGGTGGGCGAGCTGAGAGCCGCCTACGACGAAGCCGAGCACGCTCGGGACTTCACCGTCCTGCCCGCCAACACGCACTTCATGGCGGGCGGTAAAAGCCCGCGCTACTACAAGGTCACTGCCCAGCGCCTGCATGCGGCCGTCCCCGGCAGCACGTTCGAGCTCTCGCCGAAGGGATTTCACGGCTCCGTTCCGGCCGCAGTGAAGGAACTGGTCACGGACATCGCCGAGTACTTCACCGGCTGAGACATTCCGCAGGTTGCTCGACTAGGCTCGGATGATGACGCGCGAGACAATCACGACCCCCGACGGCGGCACTCTGGAGCTCTTCACCACGGGTTCGGAACTGGCGTCTGCCGGCTCCGGCGTGGTGGTGGTGCCCGCCTCCATGGTGACGGCGGCCGATTACACCCGGTTTGCGCAGAAACTCAGCGCCGCTCTGGGCCGGCCGGTGCACACGTTCAACCGCCGCGGCCGGGGTACATCCTCGCCGCAGGCTGGGGATTACACCCTCGATGCGGACATCCGGGACTTGGACGCCGTCATGAAGCACACGTCCAGCACTGACGTGTTTGGCCACAGCTTCGGCGGCGCGGTGGCCCTGCACGCGGCGCGCACACTCCCCGTGGAGCGGTTGGCCGTTTACGACCCCGCCGTGTCCGTAAACCACAGCGTCAAGGCCGACTGGACTACGGAATATGAGCGCGCCACTGCCGCCGGAGACGATGACCGAGCTTTGGCCGTCCTGACCAAGGGCCTGGAAACGGGCGCCTTCTCCCGGATGCCGCTGTCCATGCTGACCATCGCCAACAAGCTCACCGCCGGCACCCACCTGGGCAAGCAGATGCGGGACATGATGCGCACCGGTGTCCGGGAGATCAAGGCGATCATCGCCGCGGACATGCCTGCCGAACCGTTCCTGGAGTTGCCGCTGGAAACCCTGATCGTGGTGGGTGAGAAGAGCCCGGCCTACTTTGGTGTGGCGTGCGGCCAGATCCACGACGTCCTCTCCGGCTCCAGCTACACCATCCTGCAGGGCTCCGGGCACGACGGCGTCCTCCGCGCCCCGGACAAGCTCATCACCGAGCTGAGCGAGTTCTTCGCCGGCTGACCTCCACCAAAGCAACGCGGGGTCACTAAACGCCCAATGCGGTGGTCCGGACGGGCGCTCAGTGACCCCGCGTTGCGTCGGCGAAACCCCGATACTTTGGCAATTGTGAACATCCGGATCCTCCTCGGCGCAGCAGCTGCTGCCGCGGCATCCCTGGCGGGCTGGGTGAGCCTTCACATAGCAAAGGCTCTGGTCACCCCGCCGGGCCGGCATCGCGAACGAATCAGGATTGTGGATTCCGGCGACGGCACTGTCACGCTTCGTGCCGACCGCGACACCTTGGCTGCCGGCGTCTTCAGCCTCTTCTGGGGCCAACACTCTGGCCATGCCCGCATCGGCCAGGTGTTATTCAGCGACACGAAGACCGGCACAGTCACCCGCCGGGTGGAGGCGATCTTCGCAGGCCAGCTTGCGCCGGATACTTCGGGGTACGTGTCCGGATACGTCTACCCGGGCCCTGCAGCAGCTGGTCTGCCTTTCGACGACATCACCCTCCCAGGGCCTGCGCCGGCCTGGTTCGTTCCCGGCGCCGACCCCGGTTCCTGGGTTATCCACATCCATGGCCTCGGCGGACGCCGGGCCACCGGACTTCGCACGGCGCCGTTCTTCCACCGGCACGGGTTCACCCACCTGCAGACGCCCGCCTGCGAGAGCCACCAGAGTTGCTTCGCCGCCGGCATCCTTGACCGCCTGCCACGGGCTGGCGAGTTCAATCTGCTCCACGCCGTCCGTCAACAGGAAAGCGACCTTCTTGCCTGCGATGTTGTGTTCTGACATTCTAAGCAAGCAGACTAACTGGCAATGCCTCGAGACGGCACCGAGGGACGCATGAAGCGCGCCGCCGCTCAGCCGCTGTGGTGCTCGATCAGCCAGCCGGCCATCTGCTGGGCGCGTTTCGCCGCAAGCGTGTCACCTTCGGAGGCGGAGACGATGGACCCCTTCATGAGGATGTGCCAGGATCTGGCGAAATCCTCCGGGCGGTCCAGACCGGCCTGCTCGGCGAGGGCCTGCACGTGCCCCCGGATCCTTGACAGGTAATCAATGCTGGCGAGGCCCAGCGGGTGCGCCGGACCCATTTCAAGCAGGATGTTAATGAAGGAGCAGGCTTCAAAGTCGTCCTGGCGGAACCATTCACCAAAAACGTCGAAGATGGCCAGCAACTGATCCTTGGGCGTGGTGCCACGGAGCTTCGCCTGGGCAACAATGGCATCCACGGTCCACAGTTGGTCGCGCTGCTCGAGGAACGCCAGGACGAGCGAATCCTTGGACGGGAAGTGCCGGTAGAACGTTGCCTTGGCCACGCCCGAGCGTTCAATGAGTTCATTAACGCCAACGTCGCGGACCCCACGGCGAGAAAAAAGATCGTAGGCCACGGCCAGGATCCGCTCGTGGGAATCGGCACGACGGCCCGCCAGCGCTGCGTGGTCATCCGCAGGCGGCAGTGTGGTTTCTCCATCGCGATTCATCGTGATATTAGTTTACCTCGGGTACAGACAGACCGGTCTTACTCACTGTATTGTCTTTACAAACGAAAGTGCTTTTGACGCCGACAGGCCCCTTCCAGGACCTTTCGGTCTGGTGCAAGGAGGCCCCAATGTCAGCAGAGCGAACGTTCGAGTTTATCCCATGCAACGACCCCGACCCGTGGATTGAAACCACCGCGGCGTCAGCCGAGGTACGGCAGTTCGCCCGTGAGTCCCTTCGCTGGCAGGCACAGGAAATCATCGATGAAGTGCTCAACGGAACGGAACCCGGCGAAGAGCTGGCCAGGGCCAGGCTCCGCCGTTGCGTGGCCCAGAACCCCGGCCGTCCCGAACGTGCACTCCTCCAGCAGTTGATGCTCAACCGGGCACCAATGGGCGAATCAACGTTATAGGATGCCCGCACTGGCCACGATGACTCAGCGCCGCGCGCAATCAAGCCGGGGACCCGCCCAAATGTACCCGCATGGGAATCAGGCACTGAGCGGCGCATTGTCGATCAGGCGGACCGGTCCCACCCTGGCCGCGATGAGCGCCAGGCCCTCGCCTCGGAAGGGCACTTTCCGGCAGTTTTCGGCGAGCGGTTCGAGGGTCATTGGATCCACCACGTCGAAGTAATCCAGTTCCACCAGCGGCTGTGAGGCGACCAGGGCCTGGGCCGCGTCGAGGTCGAGGGGTTCATGGGCATTGGCATGCGCCTCAAGAAGCCGCAGCGCCCGCGACAGCACCAAGGCTGCTTCTCGCTCGCCGTCGGACAGAAAGCGGTTGCGGCTGGACAACGCGAGCCCTTCCGCGGACCGCTTCGTAGGCACGGCAACAATCTCGACCGGGAAGTTCAGGTCCGACACCATACGGCGAACCAGCGCCAACTGCTGGGCATCCTTTTGGCCAAAGTACGCACGGTAGGCGGGCAGTCCGGCGCCGCCGCCCGTGACGAACGCGCCGGCGGGCGGGAGGCCTGCACCGGGCAGCCCGTAATGCAGCAACTTGGCAACCACGGTGAGGGCGCCGTCGAAATGCCCGGGGCGGGACGCGCCTTCCCATTTCTCCCCCAAGGAGCCGGCGGTCACGCGCACCAAAGGCTCGCCGCCGGGGTAGACCTCGTCCACCGACGGCGCGAAAACCAGGTCCACACCTTGTTCTTCGAGCAGGCCGACATCGGCTTCGAGCGTCCGGGGATAGCGGTCCAGGTCCACCGCGTCGCCAAATTGCAACGGGTTCACAAAGATGGAGGCCACCACAACGTCGTTCTGTTCAACGGCGGTCCGCGCCAGCGCGGCATGCCCGTCATGGAGGGCTCCCATGGTGGGCACGAGGCCCTGGGACCTGCCCCCTCGTTCGGCCAGCAGCACGGCACTCGCCGCCCGCAGTTCCGCCGCTGTTCGCACCACTTGCGCAACCATGTCAGTCTCCTTCTTCCAAGGCCGCACGGATGGCGCCCAGTTTGTCGGTTTTAAGTAGCCCCCGGCTCTCCGCCCGCCGGGCAGTGGCACGGGCCATGGCCAGGTACGCCTCAAGCACATCCCCGTGCGCCCCGGCGTCGTACTCCCGCAACGCCTCGGCGTGGGCTGCCACGGTTCCCACGTCGCCGCGGGCCACCGGCCCGGTCAGCGCCGCTTCACCGGAGGCCAGTGCGTTCTCCAGCGTGGCCCGCAGCAGCGGCCCCAACATGCGGCCCGGCTCGTCCACGCCCACGTCCCGCAGCAGTTGCGAAGCCTGCGCCACGAGTGTGACCAGGTGGTTCGAGCCATGGGCCAGGGCCGTGTGGTACAGCGTCCGGTCCGCCTCGGCGATGGCCACGGGCTCGGCCCCCATCTCCACCACCAGGGCCTGGGCGATGGGGAGCATCGCGGCGTCCGCGGTCACCCCGAACGTGCAGTCAAGCAGTCTGGTCAGGTCCAGGCTCATGCCTGTGAAGGTCATGGCCGGATGCAGGGCCAGGGGGATCGCTCCGGCGGCCCGCACCGGGCGAAGCACACCCACCCCGAACCGGCCTGAAGTATGGGCCACCAGCTGTCCGGGCTGCCACGCTCCGAGCTTGGCCAGGCCGTCCACCAGGGTGGCCAGGGCGTCGTCCGGCACGGCCAGGAGCACCAATTCGGCGCGCTCCACAATGTCCTGGATCTCCAGCACGGGCACGCCGGGCAGCAGTGCTTCTGCGCGTTCGCGGCTGGTTTCGGACACTGCGGAAACCCCGACGACGGCGTGCTCGGCCGCGCGGAGAGCGGCACCGAGGACCGCGCCCACCTTTCCGGCACTGATGATTCCGACGCCGAGGCGTCCGGGCTTAGCCATGGTTCGGGCCTTCCTGTTGAAGAGCGGTTTCGACGGGCTCACCCGCCGGGGCTTGAGTGGGCTCGACCACCGGGGATGGAGCAGGTTCACCCACCGGGGATGGAGCAGGTTCACCCACCGGATCCTGGACGGGCTCACCCGCCAGCGTGGGGGCCACCTGCACCAGCCACTGTTCGCTGGCCTGCCGCTTGCGGGCCAGCCGCGCCCGGGCGGACTGTTCGTCAAAGAGAGCCCGGGCCTGGTCCACCCCAGCCTGGGTCAGCCGCGGAGAAACCGGCCCCGCTGTGGTGTGGAGGACCAGGTCCGCCAAGCCGAACCGCCGGGCGAGCGGGCCCTGGTGCAGGGCCATGGACTGGGTGCGCTGATGCGGAACCATCACCAGCTGGCGCCACCACCGGCCCGAGCGGATCAGCAAGGCCGTATCAGTGCTGGCGAAACCGTTGCGCCGCCAGCCGAACGGCGCCAGGGGGCGGCCGCGGCGCGGCGTGGTGACAAAACCGCCGTCGGAATCCACCCCGCTGAGCCCCGCCGCGAAGGTGCGCCCGGACTCCGAGGTACCGGGTTCCGGGAGCACCAGCGCGATCATGCTCATCACGTCGGGGAGTTTGCCCACGGGCAGCAGCGTGGTCCGTGGCGCCGCCTCACCGTTACTGCCCACGGCACCGTACCCGGCCACGTTGACCTGGATCCGGTACCAGCCGAAGACCCGCCACAGCGGCGACTGGGTCACTTTCAGCGCCTGGATCCTGCCGGGCGGGAGCGTCTGCGCCTGGGTGTCCAGGAGCCCGTAGCGAAGCCGGATCCCTTCCGGCGAAATGGCCGCGGTGAAATTGTAGCCCTTGTTGAAGGATCCCCAGTAGCTCGCAGCCAGGCCCAGCGCCGCGGGAATCAGGTAGAAATAGAACCCGCGGTTCTCGGTTACCGCGGACAGGATCACGGAGACCACGCCGCCGAGCACCACAAAGAAGCTCTGCTCGCTGAGCAGCAGCGAACCGACCAGCCGCGACGGCGGCACGGACAGCACCAGATGTTGGGGCGCCTCGGGCGGGGCCTCCTGGGGCCGGGCCGGGTCCGGGACCACACCGGCAGCACGCGCCAGGATGGTGGCCCGGAGCTGCTTGGCATCGTCCATCCGCAGGAAGGCGAGCGTGACGGCCGACTCGCCGGCGTCGGCCACCTCAAACTTGAGTTCTGCCAGGCCGAAGATCCTGGCCAGCAGGGGCTGGACAATGTCGATGGCCTGCACGCGGTCCAGCCGGGCCTGCCGCTGCTGCCGGAAGATGAAGCCCGAGTTCACCCTGACGTACCCCCCGGACACCTGGTACTTGGTGAAATACCACGTCAGAATAAAGCCCAGCACAGTAATCACCAGCACTATGCCACCGCCGGCCACCAGCCACGGCGCCCGGCCCGCGAAATCCTCTTCGACCAGGGGCCTTCCCTGCAGCATCCGTTCGAAGATGTCCCGCCCGAAGAAGACGCCGATGGCGGCCAGCGCCACCCAGCCCCGCACAAAAGGCGACGCCGGGTGCACACGCAGCCACTGGCCGTCGGGCGCTGCGATTGGCGCACCGGGCGCACCTCGCTCCGGAACGTCAGCAGTCACAGCCCTGCCAGCCTGGCTTCGCCCCGGGCGGCGAGCTGTTCGCGCAGGCGCGCCCCCTCCTCTGCGGCCAGGCCGGGAATGGTGGCATTTGTCCCGGGTGCGGCGGTGTGGAGTTTGAGCGTGCACAGGCCCAGCCCGCGTTCCACCGGACCAACACCAATGTCAACGTACTGCATCCGGCCGTAAGGCACGGCCATGGTCCGCTGGAAGAAGATGCCGCCACGGATCAACAGGTCATCGTCCCGTTCCGCGTAGCCGATGGCACGGACCTGGCGCGGGATGAGCAGCAGCCGCCACACAGCAAGCACCAGCAGAGCGGCCGGCACCACGATGGCCAGCCACAGCGGCGGCCACTTCCACCAGCCTAGAAGGACAAAAACCAGGGGCAGGCACAGGACCAGCACGGCCAGGACATTTCCGATTGCCCACTCCACCAACCGCACCGTGACGTACTTCGGCGACACCCGCTGCCACGTGATACCCGCTGGATCAATCGCCCCGGTAGGCATACTCGCCTTCCCCTGCGACTTCCCCGTGTACCCCGTGGCCGGGTTTCCCGTCGCCGGGCGCCGCATCGCTGTCTTCGGGTGGGATCCTGCAGAACCTCTCCACCAGCAGGCCCACCACAATCATCACCAGCCCGCCGGCGGCTACCGCGATTGCCACCCACGTGAGGCCCTGGTCGCTGCGGAGGTTCCAGATCCGCAACTGGTCCAGGAAAATCCCAACGTGCCAGCCGAGCAGGACAGTGCCCGCGTACGCGCATGCCTGTGCGAGGACCAAGGTCCTGGCTGCCAGGATCGGGTCAAGCGCTTTCTTGCGCTTGGTGCTGTTGCGCCACTGCAGGACGCGGATGCCAAGAACCAGGGTGATCACAACGATGACAGACATGGTGGCCAAAGCCGTAGCAGGCAGAACAGGCGTAGCCATACTGTAACGGGTTGTCACTACAGTGGCTGACCAGCCGGCCACTGTAGTGACCAGGCCGATCAGCAGGAGGCGGACAGGGTTGATGGGCTTCATTGCTATTCAACCGTACCGGCGGTGGGGAGGCCGTCGTAGTTCCCGAAGCCGTCGAAGGGGACGATGTCCGCAAAGTCCGCGGCGCGGGCGGCCAGCTCAGCGATCCGTTCGCCGCCCAGCGTGGCCGCCGGCTCGATCAGGGACCACGGATACAGGACAAAGGCGCGCTCCGCGGCCAGCGGGTGCGGCAGGGTCAGGTCCGGATCCCCGCTGGTAACGTCGCCGTAGGTGATGATGTCGACGTCGAGCGTTCGCGGACCCCAGTGCACCTCCCGTACGCGGAGATGCTTGTTCTCTACCGCCTGGCAGTGCTTCAGGAGCTCTGCCGGGGACAGGATGGTGTCCACTGTCAGGACCATATTCAGGAAGTCGGGCTGGCCAGCCGGGCCGCCGACGGCTTTGGTCTGCACCACTGGGGAGACTGCCAGCAGGCGAACCTCCGGCGGGTCCACGAGGTCTGCGACCGCCTCGGCCAGGGTGTCGTTCCGTTCGCCCAGGTTGCTGCCAAGTGCCAGGACCGCTTTAGTGTAGCCGGTCATGGCCGGCGCTCCTCTTGCCACGCCTCGTGTCGGGCGCTGTTTGCCCGGTCCCGGTGCACACTGACGGCCACATCCCCGAAGGGCACCTCGATGGGCGCCTTGGGTTTGTGGACAGTGATGTCCACGGCGTGGACAGCGAATTCGGCGAGGAGGCCATCGGCGATCCGGACGGCCAGGGCCTCGATCAGGTTCAGGGGCTCCCCCGTGATCCAGTCCTTGATCCGTTCAGCCACTTCACCGTAATGCGCCGTGTCCCGGACGTCGTCGGATTCCGCGGCTTTGGCAAAGTCCAGGTGCAGGACAGCATCCACCACGAATGGCTGGCCCTCACGGCGCTCAAATTCGAACACGCCGTGATGGCCGACGGCGGTGACGCCGCTCAGCGTAATCCTGTCCATGGGTCTCCCGGCCCTAGTGTTCGGTGCGGGTGGCCGCCACACGCGAGGCGACCTTAACAGCGTCAAGGCTCGGACCGACGTCGTGCACGCGGACAGCCCAGGCGCCGCGGAAGGCGCTGATGGCGGTGATGGCCGCGGTGGCGGCGTCCCTTTCCTCCGGGGCGGCGGACTTGCCGGCCACGGTCAGCAGGGTACCCAGAAAGCGCTTGCGTGATGCTGCCACAAGGACCCTGTGCCCTAGGCTGTCCAGCTGGCCCAGGTTCTGCAGGAGCTCCCAGTTCTGGGCGTCGTTCTTGGCGAAGCCCAGGCCCGGGTCAACGATGATCTGCTCCGGGCTCACACCGGCGGCGTAGAGTTTGTCCCGCACGCCCGCCAGCTCGGCAACCACTTCGCCGGCAACGTCCTGGTATTCGGCCAGGGCATTCATGGTACGGGCGTCGCCGCGGCGGTGGGTGAGAACGTAGGGCGCCTTGGATGTGGCCACCAGCTCTGCCATCTCGGGTTCCATGGTGAGTCCGGAGACGTCGTTGATGATGGCGGCGCCGGCCTTCAGCGCGGCCGCAGCCGTAGACGCGTGGGTGGTGTCGATGGAAACCAGGGCACCGGCCTTAACCAGGCCCTCGATGACGGGAACTACCCGGCGCTGTTCCTCCTCGGGGCTGACATCCTCAGCGCCGGGGCGCGTCGACTCGCCGCCGACGTCGATGATGTCCGCCCCCGCATAGAACATCCGCAAGCCGGCTGCAATGGCGGTGTCCGCCGTTGCGTGCTTGCCGCCGTCGCTGAAGGAGTCCGGGGTGACATTCAAGATGCCCATGACCAGGGTGCGGCCGGTGGGCAGGTCTGCGAACTTCGCGGCCGTGCGCGCTTTACGCAGGATGGGCAGCGGAGATGTTGCGGGCCCGGTTCCCGGGGCTGCAGCTAGTGAGTCCATGGTCTGATAATTACCTTCCGAGGATGAGGCTCATGGCCTCGGCGCGGGTGGCCGGGTCATGGAGCTGCCCGCGTACCGCACTGGTGACGGTCTTCGCTCCGGGCTTGCGGACACCGCGCATGGACATGCACATGTGTTCGCATTCAACAACAACGATCGCGCCACGCGGCTTAAGGTGGCTGACCATTGCTTCAACGATCTGGGTGGTGAGCCGCTCCTGCACCTGGGGGCGCCGGGCGTAGATGTCCACGAGCCGTGCCAGCTTGCTGAGGCCGGTCACTTTGCCTTCGTGCGAGGGTATGTAGCCCACGTGCGCCACTCCATGGAACGGCACCAGGTGGTGCTCGCATGTGGAGTAGAACGGGATGTCCTTGACCAGGACCAGTTCTTCGTGGTCCAGGTCGAAGGTGGTGGACAGGACGTCGGCGGGGTCGTGGTGCAGCCCGGCGAACACCTCGGCGTACGCCTTGGCCACCCGCCTGGGGGTGTCCACCAGCCCGCCGCGGTCCGGGTCTTCACCGATGGCCAGCAGGATCTCGCGGACGGCAGCTTCAATCCGCGGCCGGTCCACTTTCTCGTGCTTTTTGTGGTGGGATCCGTCCTCCTCCGGGTGACCGGCGGAGGCGGGGGCGTCATCGTCGTCGAAGTGATTCACAGTAGAAAGCTTAGCCGCGCAGGGCGTCAGGCCCCGAGTCGGGAATGCCGCCCTGGAACGGAGCATCCTCCGGGACACCCTGCGGGTGCGGGGGCTGTGCGTCCAACGGCTCCTCCAGGCGGGCCCGCTTGGCTTCCTCCTGGGCTTCGCGCTCGGCCTTCTCCTGACGGGATTCCACCGGGCCGGCCTGCTGGACCGGGCGGGTCTCCTTGGACAGCCACACCTCGCGGAAGTCACGCTTGCGGATGTCGCTGAAAATCTCTGCGATCTCGGCCTGGTTCAGGGTTTCCCGTTCCAGGAGTTCTAGGGCCAGCTGGTCCAGGACGTCGCGGTTTTCGATGAGGATGGCGTACGCCTCGTCGTGCGCCTGGTCGATCAGACGGCGCACTTCCTCATCCACTACGAAGGCGATCTGGTCGGAGAAGTTGCGCTCGTGGCCGGCGTCGCGGCCCAGGAAGGGTTCGCCGCCGCCCTGGCCGAGCCGTACTGCACCGACACGCTCGCTCATGCCGTATTCGGTAACCATCTTGCGGGCCGTGGAGGTTGCCTTTTCGATGTCGTTGGAGGCACCGGTGGAGGGATCGTGGAAGACTATTTCCTCCGCAACGCGGCCGCCCATAGCGTAGGCCATCTGGTCCAAAAGCTCGTTGCGCGTCACGGAGTACTTGTCGTTCTCCGGCACCACCATGGTGTAACCCAGGGCTCGGCCGCGGGGCAGGATGGTGATCTTGGTGACCGGCGCAGAGTTCCGCAGCGCCGCGGCCACGAGGGCGTGGCCACCTTCGTGGTACGCAGTGATCTTGCGCTCGTGTTCCTTCATAACGCGGCTGCGCTTCTGCGGGCCGGCCATTACGCGGTCGATCGCTTCGTCCAGGGCGCGGTCATCAATGAGGTTGGCGTTGGAACGGGCCGTCAGCAGCGCGGCTTCGTTGAGGACGTTGGCGAGGTCGGCACCCGTGTAGCCGGGGGTCTTCTTGGCCACGCTCTTGAGGTCAACGCCGGGCGCCATAGGCTTGCCCTTGGCGTGGACCTGCAGGATCTGGTCGCGGCCGATCAGGTCCGGCGCGTCTACGGTAATCTGGCGGTCGAACCGGCCCGGGCGCAACAGCGCCGGGTCCAGGACGTCCGGACGGTTGGTGGCCGCGATCAGGATCACGTTGGTCTTGACGTCGAAGCCGTCCATTTCCACCAGCAGCTGGTTGAGGGTCTGCTCGCGTTCGTCGTTGCCGCCGCCGATGCCTGCGCCGCGGTGGCGGCCGACGGCATCGATCTCATCAACGAAGATGATGGCGGGCGAGTTGGCTTTCGCCTGCTCAAAGAGGTCGCGGACACGGGATGCGCCCACGCCCACAAACATCTCTACGAAGTCCGAGCCGGAGATGGAGAAGAACGGCACCCCGGCCTCGCCGGCGACTGCGCGGGCCAGGAGGGTCTTGCCGGTACCGGGAGGGCCGTACAGCAGCACACCCTTGGGGATCTTGGCGCCCACGGCCTGGAATTTGGCCGGTTCCTGCAGGAACTCCTTGATTTCCTGGAGTTCCTCCACGGCTTCATCCGCGCCGGCAACGTCAGCGAACGTCACCTGCGGCATGTCCTTGTTGACCATCTTGGCCTTGGACTTGCCGAACTGCATGATCTTCGAGCCGCCGCCCTGCATGCGGGTCATCAGGAACCAGAACAGTGCGCCGAGCAGGATGACGGGGATCAGCAGCGAGAGCAGCCCGGAGAACCAATTGCTTTCGATCGGCTGGTCCGTGTAGCCGTTGGCCGGCTTGGCATCGGTCACGGCCTTGACCACGTTCGCGGCGCGGGCGTCGACGTAGAAGAACTGGACGCTCTTTCCCTTGTCCTGTCCGTCGACGTTGAGGCTGTCCTTCAGGACCAGGTCAACACGGTTTTCGCCGTCGAAGATCTTTGCCTGTTCAACCTTGCCGCCGTCGGCGAGGAGCCCAAGGCCCTTGTCGGTGTCGATCCGTGCCGCACCACCGGGAGCCAATGTTGCAAAGGCCACGAGGAGCATGGCGATCACAACAACGATCCAGATGCCCGGGCCCTTGAAGAAACTCTTAGCTTTCATCTGTTCGGGGGCTGGCCCCGTCCCTCCTGGTAGTGCTGCACGGCGAGTAGTCCACGCGCGTGTGGTGCTGCATCAGCTACTAGCTATACACCGTCCGGAGTAATTCACGCACGGTGCCGCTCAAAAGTTCCCTCTGGGCGTAGCGGTTCCGCGGGGCGGTGCCACCGATCCGCGTTTCACCAGCAGGCATGCGGTGACTTCTTTCGAGTTGGCACGGCGGGCCGTGTCCGAGGTGTCCTCGATGGCGTCCATCAGGATTTCGGCGGCCCTGGCCGCCAGTTCGGCAAGGGGCAGCGCCACCGTGGTGAGTGCCGGGTACAGGCTCGCGCCGATCCCTTCACGGTCGGCGAGGGCCACCACGGAGAGGTTTGCGGGGATGGCGAGTCCCAGTTCGGCGGCGGCGCGGTAGGCGCCCATGGCCACCCGGTCATCGTGACACACCAGCCCGGTTGGCCTGTTCGCGCGCGCCAGCATCCGGCGGGCGGCCTCGTAGCCGCCCTGCTCCAAGGGTTGGGCGGACTCAGCGGGCGGGGCGGACACAAGGGGAACAGAATCAACCGGCGCCGCACCGCCGTCGAGCCCTGCAGCGGACAAGGCGCCCCGGAAGCCGCTGAGGCGGTCCTGGGCGGCCGGCGTGCCGTCGGCGTTGTTGATGAACCCAATACGGGTGTGCCCTGCTGCAAGGAGGCATCGGACGGCGTCCCGGGCGCCGCCGTCGTGGTCCGGCACCACTGCGGCGATGCTGCCGTTGGTACTGACGGCGTTCACCAGCACCGCCGGTACGCTGCCGAGGTTGGCCGGTCCCGGAAGCTGCCGGAAGTGGAGCGGGGCGTACATGATGCCGTCCACCCGGCGCTTCAGGAGGGACTCGACGCCGGCCTCCCGCGACTCGTCGCTCGCGGACCCGTCGGTCGCGGAGGCAGGGACGTTGATGACCACGAGGTGGTAGCCGCGGGCGCGGGCAGCCTCATCGGCCCCGAGGATGATCTGCCCGGCGTGGGGACCGGCGCCGATGTCCTCGATGGCCAGCCCCAGTAGGGCTGTCCGGCTGGTCCGCAGGGCGCGTGCAACACTGTCCGGCCCGTAGCCCAACTGTCCTGCAGCGGACCTGACCCGTTCCCGGGTCTCCCGACTGATCCTGGCGGACGCCACGTTGTTCAGGACGTGAGACACCGTGGTGGCAGAGACGCCGGCGGCGGCCGCAACGTCCTTGATGCCGACGTTCTTGCCGCTCACATCTCTCCCCGCTCATTTAAATGCCGCGAGATGGCATTTCAAGGCAAGGCGCGGGCGCGCGAATGCCATGGAACGCCATCTCGGCGGGAAGAAGGTTTACTCGTAGACGTGCGGGGCGAGGGTGCCCACGAAGTCCAGGTTGCGGTACCTCTCGGCGTAATCCAGGCCGTAGCCCACCACGAACTCGTTGGGGATGTCATAGCCGACGTACTTGACGTCGATTTTAACCTTGGCGGCCGTGGGCTTGCGGAAGGCGGTGCAGATTTCCACCGACGCTGTGCCGCGGGATTCGAGGTTGGTCTTGAGCCAGGACAGCGTCAGACCCGAGTCGATGATGTCTTCAACGATCAGGACGTCCTTGCCCATCAGGTCCGTGTCCAGGTCCTTGAGGATGCGGACCACGCCGGAGGACTGGGTGCCGGAGCCGTAGGAGGACACTGCCATCCAGTCCATCGACACGTGGCTGTGGAGTGCGCGGGCGAGGTCGGCCATGACCATCACAGCGCCCTTGAGTACGCCGACGACGAGGATTTCGCGGCCTTCGTAGTCCTTGTCAATCTCTGCAGCGAGCTCGGTGATCCGCTGTTGGATCTGTTCCTTGGTGTAGAGAACGTGCTTGAGATCTGCCTGGACGTCGTTTGAATCCACCAATGGCTCCTGTGTAGATGCGGGGGTGCGACTATTCTTGGGGCGGTTTTTGAGGCCGGAATACTAGCTTCCCACAGCGCGCCGCTTCGCGGGGAACGGAAGTGCCGCCGTCGGTCCCGTCCGTGGTCCTGCTCCGCTGGCCGGCGGCGTCCAGCTGCGCCAGTGACAGCCGGTAGACGCTCACGCCGCCGGGGAGCTCCACGGGACCGGCGGAGCCCTGCCGCCGCAGCAGCGCTTCCGCGGCCAGAAGGCGGTGGTAGCTGGGTTGTTGACCCCCGACGTCGGCCGCCGCCTTGGCGATCACCCGGAACCTGATGGCCGGGGAAAGTTCACCGAGGGCGTCTTCGGGCAGGCTGATTTCCGGGCCGGAACGCTGCGCCAAACCGGCGTATGTGCGTTCTGCCACGTCCTCCAGGTAGTCGGCGTCCAGCTGCAGGATGGCGGCCGTCCGGGCGAGCGATTCAGCCACGCCGGGCCCGAGTTTTTCCTCCAGCAGCGGCAGCACTTCCACCCGGGTCCGGGAGCGGGCGAAGGACGGATCCGAATTGCTCGGATCGTGCCAGGGCGCCAGTTCCTCCACATGGCAGATCTCCAGGGTTTCCTCGCGGCGCAGGCCCAGGAAGGGCCGGAGCAGCAGGCCGCGGGCAGGCCGCATTCCGGCCAGCGAGCGGGTGCCGGAGCCGCGGGCCAGGCCGAGGAGAACCTGTTCGGCCTGGTCGTCCAGCGTGTGGCCCAGCAGGACCGCGGCGGCGCCCTGCTCGCGGGCCGCGGCGTCAAGCGCTGCGTGGCGGGCATCGCGGGCGGCAGCCTCAGGGCCCATGCCTGTGGGCGCCACATCGACCGTCCGGACCTCCACCGGTGAGAGCCCCAGTTCCTTCAGTGCCTGGGCCGCGGCCGCAGCAACCTGGGCCGACCCCTCCTGCAGCTGGTGGTCCACCACCACGGCGCCCACCGTCAGCGGGTGCCCGTCAACGTGGCCGCGGCGGGCAAAGTAGGCGGCCACGGCGGCGAGCGCCAGGGAGTCCGGGCCGCCGCTGCACGCCACCAGCACGTGGGCCGGGTAGCCGGCCTCCGCCAGGGCGTTCTGGAGCATCTTGCGCGCTTTGCCGACGACGGGCGCCAGCCTGCCGGGCCGCCGTCGGCCGCTTGAAGCGTTAGGGAAACCGGGCACCTACAAACCCATCCGGTCAACCCACAGCTTGGGCTCGTGGATTTCAGGCTCGGTGGGAAGGTTGTCCGCGGACTCCCAGACCCTGTTAAAGCCCTCCATCCCGGCGACGGCTACTACGGCGCGGACAAACTTGGCGCCGTCGGAGTACTGGCGCATCTTGGCATCGAGACCCAGCAGGCTGCGGATGAATTTCTCGATGACGCCGCGGTCCTTGCCGCGGTCGGTGAAGCGCTGCCGGATAGTCTTGACCGACGGGACGATGCTGGCGTCGACGGCGTCCATCACCACGTTCGCGTGGCCCTCCAGCAGGCTCATCACAGCCGTCAGGTGCGAGAGGGACGCCTTTTCCTCAGGGTTCTGCAGCAGGTCCAGGATGGCGCCGCGGCCGGGGGTGTGGCCGTCTGCGGTCCGGTCCTTCAGGGAGCGGGCGGCGGCGGAGGCCCGCTCCATCAGGGAATCGACGTTGCCCAGCAGGTGGACGCTGAGGTTATCGATCTCGGACAGCATGTGGTGGCGGAGCCAGGGCGCGGCCGCGAACTGAACGCGGTGCGTCTGCTCATGGAGGCAGACCCAGAGCCGGAAATCCTCTGGGGTGACGTTGAGTTCCCGCTCCACAGACACGATGTTGGGGGCCACCAGCAGCAGCCTTCCACCGGCGGGCGCTTTGGAACCTTCGGCGAGCGCGGCGAACGGATCGTATTGGCCCAGGACCTTGCTGGACAGGAACGCCAGGACAGCGCCGAGTTGGCTGCCCGTGATGGCGCCGCTGACGCTGGCCGCCGCCGGGCTGACCGTACCGCGGCGACTTTCGAGCATCTTTTCCATGGCGGGCTTGAGCATCACCGCGAAGCTCTGGGTGTTGGCCTTGGCCCAGTTTGCCCGGTCGACTACCAGGACAGAGGAGTCGCGGAGGTCCCTCGCGGCCTCGAGGCCAGTGATCTCGTGGACGTGGGGGACGGAGGCATCCGCGAGGCGGCGCAGGCTGTCCACGGCCTCGCCGATTTCCGCCGAGCCGAGCGTTGGACCCGCGGAAGCCAGCCGGGCGGCGGTGGATGCGGCCAGGTCCCAGTTAATCAGGGCCTGGGCCGGGCTGGATGATACCGGTGCGGACGAATCACGTGCAGTGGACTCCATAGCCCCATCACATCACAGCCTTCGGCGGATGGCCCTTAAGTTCGCTGACCGGCGAACGCCCTGGCCGTGGTGGGCGCCCCCGGCCGACCGGTTCACAGCCACCCACAGGTGAGGGAAAGCGGCGTGACAGCTCCCGCCGGCAAAGTGGTCATAACCGCCCCGAAAGGAGAACCCATGGTCCCCTACCGTCCTGTTCCTCCCCTTACCCTCGGACCCGGCGGGGGCTGGAAGTCGGTGGTCGCCGCCGTCGTGATGGCCGGTCTGCCGGGCACTACCGCGACCTCCGCAGTGGCCGCAGACCTGGACTTTTCGGTAATGGCGCCCGTGGACAGTTCCGGAAAGCCGTGAGCCGTTACCGGCAGCCGCAGGCAGCCAGTGCGGCGGCCGCGCGGTCCACGGCCTGCCGGTTGCCGGCGGCACCAGGCGCCAGTCCGTTGCCGATGAACGAGAACACCAGGAGCCTGCCGTCGGCGTCCACCACGTATCCGCTGAGTGCGATCACTGTGTTCAGCGTGCCCGTTTTGGCCCGGACCAGGCCCGCGCCCCGGGACGATGCCGCGTCCTCGTAGCGGTCGTGCAGGGTTCCGGTCAGTCCTGCCACCGGGAAGCCGTCCAGTGCGGCCCGGAGCCGGGGATCGGTTCCGCTGGTGATGGCACGCACCGCGCCGGCGAACTGGCGGGCAGACGCCTGGTTGCCGATGGCGAGACCGGACACGTCCGCGAACCGCATACTGCCGGTGTCAATGCCGATTTCGGCGAGCTGGGCGCGGACGGTGGCCGTGGCGCCGTCGTTACTCGCGGACTCCCCCGCAGCCGCCGCTGCCATCCGGCCCAGGACCTCCGCCAGGTAGTTGTCCGAGGTCTCCAGCATCAGGCCCACCTGTTCGCCGACCGTGGCGGACTGGACCTCCGCCAGCGCGGTGGGCGCGCTGCCAGTGGTTTCGGGAGCGGCGCCGGGCCCGGCTTCGGGCGCCGGGGAACGTCCGACGCGGGCCGCTACCGTAAGTCCCGCAGCTGTGCCGGCCGCCTTGAGCTGCGCGGCGAACGCCTCCCCGGCCGTGAGCGCCGAGTCCTGCGGGCGGGCGCCGGTGGTGACGGCGGGGTTGTATCGCGCGGCGTTCAGGGCGAGCGGGAACAGCGGCGCAACCTCACCGGCCGCAACGTCGCCGTCAGCCCAGGCTGGGTTCAACGCGGGTCCGCTGAATAGGGAATCGTCTACCAGGACCGTTAGCTCGCCGGTTGTTCCGCTGGCCTGGAGCGCTGCCACCGTGGAGGTGGCGAGCGTGGCGAGCCCGGCGTGTCCCATCACTCGGTCCGGCGCGGATTCGCCGGCACCGAGGAGGACATCTCCGCCTCCGGTGAGCACCACCTGGTTGGCGGCGGCACCGGCCAGTACCCTGGTGCTGAACCGGTGCTCAGGACCGAGCGACTGCAGGGCGGCCACTGCAGTGAATAGCTTCATGTTTGACGCGGGGATCCGGTTGTCCGACCCGCCTCTGTTAAAGAGGACATCGCCGGTGTGCGCATCCTGGACAAGCCCGGTGAAGGTGCCGTCGCCGTCGGGCCTTAACACAGCGTCCAGCTGCGCCGTGACGGCGGGCGGCAGCGGCAACGGCGCGCTGTCCGCGAGCGGGGGCAGGCCTTGCCGGGCAGCGAGCGTGGCCGGCGGCAGCTGCCAGCCGGGTGTTACGGGCGCCGCCACGGGAGGCGGTCCCACGAAAGCCGGGGCGATCAGCCAGCCGGCCGGGAGGCCCAAAATGACCATCAAAGCCAGGAGGAGCGCAGTAGGCCAGGCCCGTAGTCCGCGGTTGAACATCCGCCGCAAAGCGTCCATGAACCCGCCGGGGCGCGCTGTTTCCTTCATGCTGGTGCTGGTCCTCAAGTCCTGAAATTTCCCCACAAGTTCCTGAAACCTGGGCCTCTCGCTATATCCTCAATAGTAGTCGGCGGCACCGACACTCCTTTTGTGGTTCGTCTCCTGTGCCGCGAACCCCCTGCAATTGCCGAGGAGCATTCCATGAAGCATGACGTGACCATCGAGATTCCCAAGGGATCACGCGTCAAGTACGAAGTTGACCACGAGACCGGCCGCGTCCGCCTGGACCGCGTCCTCTTCACTTCCATGCAGTACCCCACGCACTACGGGTTCTTCGAGAACACCCTCGGCGAAGACGGCGATCCGCTGGATGCACTGGTGCTCCTGCAGGATTTCGACCTGCACCCGGGAGTCATTGTTGAGTCCCGCCCCATCGGCGTTTTCAACATGACCGACGACGGCGGCGGAGACGCCAAAGTCCTGTGCGTTCCGGTTGACGCCCGCTTCGACCACATCCAGGAAATCAGCGATGTCAGCGACTTCCTGATCAAGGAAATCGAGCACTTCTTTACCCGTTACAAGGACCTGGAGCCGGGCAAGTGGGTCAAGGCTGAGGGCTGGGGCGACCGCGCCGCCGCCGAGGCCGAGCTGGAAGCCTCCATCAAGCGTTACGTGCCGGCAGCTCACTAATCCCCACCGCTTAAAGCAACGCGGGGTCACTTCGCGCCCAATCCGCCGGCGGCATTGGGCCGAAAGCGACCCTCCCTTTCCGCGACCTACCCTCGCAAGCTCGGCCAGGGAACCCTGCGGATGTGGGCCCATGTTGTGGTTTAAGGTTGGTCGGTGAGTTCCGAGCCTTTATTTACTCCTCCGTGCGGTCCGATCAGCGGGTGGCGGGACGGCGAAGTGGTGCGTGCTACCGGCATCCCCTACGCCACCGCCGGCCGCTTCCAGCCTCCAATGGCCGCGCCTGACCGGACCCCGCCCTTTGCCGCGACCAGTCCCGCGCCGGCCTGCCCGCAGGGTCCCGTTCCGTTCCTCGACGACGTCCTGGGCACCCGCTACGGCGAGCTCCCCGGCAGCGAGGACTGCCAGCGCTTGTCCATCACCGTGCCGGCGGGCTTGGCCGACGGCGAGCAGGTACCGGTCATGGTGTGGCTGCACGGCGGTTCGTACACGTCGGGATCCGGTGATTTGGCCATCTTCGACGCCACGTCCCTGGTTGCCGAGAACCGCGTGATCGTGGTGTCCGTAACCTACCGGCTTGGCCTGTTCGGCTACCTGTCCACCAACACCGGCAGGCCTGCCAACCTCGGCCTGCTGGATCAGCTGGAAGCGTTCCGCTGGGTGCAGCGCAACATCGCCGCTTTCGGCGGTGATCCCCGACGCGTCACGGCGTTCGGCCAGTCAGCCGGCGGCGACTCCGTGGCCCACCTCATGGCAACGCCCGAGGCGCCGTCCCTGTTCCAGCGGGCCATCATCCAGAGCGCGCCGCTGGGGATCACCCGCGGCCGGCACAAGATGAGCCATGCCATGGGCATCGCCGCGGAAGCCGTCACCGAAGACACTCCGGCCATGGAGGTTGTCGCCATTGAGGACCACGTGTCGCAGGTGGCCCGGAAGTACGGGCTCATGGCGGCCATGCCATTCGGCACGCAATACGGGCACGCCCCGCTGCCGCCCGAAGCCGAGATTGAGGCCGCCTGGAATGAGACAGCGCCTGGCATCGAGGTACTGATCGGGCACACCTCCGATGAAGCCCGCCTGTTCCTGCCGCGCAGCCCGTTCGTCAGCCGGCTGGGCCAGGTTCCCCTGCTCGGCACCGCCGTCGTCAGGGCCATCAACTGGGCTGTGACGGAGGCGGTGTACGGCCGTGCGGCCCGCAAGTTCGCCCGCCGCCATGCCCGGGCCGGCGGCAAGGCCTACAGCTACCTGCTGTCCTGGGGTGCGCCCGGGAACTTCTACCGCGCCGCCCACACCGTTGACCTGCCGCTGCTCTTTGGAAACCAGCAGACCTGGGCCGCTGCCGGGCTCCTTACCGGCGCAACGTGGGAAGAGATCGACGCCGTTGGCAGTGAGGTGCGCAGGTTGTGGGCGGCGTTCGCCCGGGGTGACGGACTGGGTGCGACGGGCGGAATTCCCGGCACCCTTCAGTACCGCGCGGCCTGACCCATTGCCAGCAACGCGGGGTCAGATTGTGCCCAACACGGTCAAAGGCGTCGATGGCCCGCTGGTAGCGGTCCACGCCGTTGAGCATGGCCATGTCGAACGGCGTGGTGGCGGTCCCCTCGTCCTTATAACCGCAGACGTGCAGGCCCTCCTGCTGGGTTCGGCGGTATGCCAGCCGGTGGATCAGCGACGGATAGCCGTGGTAGGCGAAAATGATCGGCTTGTCCGGCGTGAAGATCCCGGCCACGTAGCGCGACGTCAGGCCATGCGTGTGCCCACTCGCGTCCTGGAGCCGCATCAGCTCCACCACGTTGACCACCCGGACCTTCATCCCGGGGCCCCTTCTTTCCGGGGCTCGGCAGCCGCGACGGTTTCCCCGGTGGGCACATCCCCGGCGCACGCGAGCACCACGTCGGGGTCCGCCCCCGCTACCTCGGACCCCGCAAACTTCCAAATGCCCAGCCCGCGCCGGCAGTGGTTGGCGGCGTCGGCCGGCCCCAGCCAGGTGGGCCCCAGCCAGCCCTTGCACAGGTGCTCGCCCAGCACCTCCAGGACCCGGCCGGACGGCGCAGGGCAGCACGGCGCCATCGTGGGCCGGGTCCAGGACGTTGTGTGAGTGCCAGCTCGCCGCGAGCGGCCCCGTTTCCGCTTCGCCGTCGCCCATTACGACGGCGGTGATCAGCTTGGGATTGTCGGACACAGACCCGTAGGCGTGGGCCAGCGCGTACCCCAGTTCGCCTCCCTGCCTGATGGACCCGGGGGTCTCCGGCGCCGCATGGCTGGGAATGCCACCGGGATACGAAAACTGGCGGAACAGCTCTGCCATCCCCGCCTCGTCCGGGCCCGCGGCTCCATAGATTTCGGAGTAAGTCCCCTCCAGCCAGGCGTTCGCCATCACGGCCGGCCCGCCATGGCCGGGGCCGGCAACGAAGGGCATCTCCTGGCAGTCCCGCCGGACCACGCGGTTCAAGTGGGCGTAGACAAAGTTCAGGCCCGGACTGGTCCCCCCAGTGGCCCAGAAGCCGGGACCTGGTGTGGTCCGCGGCGAGGGGTTCGCGCAGCAGCGGGTTGGAGCGGAGGTAGATTTGCCCCACCGACAGGTAGTTGGCTCCCCGCCACCACCGGTCCACGAGGTCCAGTTCGTCCTGCGTCATATGGTCCTGCTCCGGGCTGCCGGTCATAACCGTCCTCACGTCGCTGCGCGCCGCCCCTTGGCATCCGTGCCTCCATCGCAACATCTTCGGCGCGCTGGCACAATCCGGCAGACCCTCCCTGCGTGCGGCTCCCGTCCACTTGCCATCGGTCTGCTACCAGCGGGTAGTCTGTTTTTCACATGTTCACGTTGACCATCAACCAGACCGATAGCCGGCGCGACGGCGACCGCGTCCCTCAACTGTTGAAGGACCTGCGGCACATTCCTGCGTGCCTTGATTTTGACCGCTCGGTGGAGGATGAAGTCCAAGGAATTGTCGACTGCCCGCATCAGGCGGTGGAAGCGTCTCTGATTGCCCTGCGCTGTGGCTCCTGGTATGTAGGCCTGGGGGTTGGGCCCGTCAACGAGCCGCTGCCCAACCAGATCAAGGACGCCTCCGGCCATAGTCTGGTTTACGCCCGGCGCGCGGTTGACCGGCTCCGCAACGGCAAAGAGCGAATTCCCGTTGCCGTGGAGGGTCCCCTCGCGGACCTCGCGCACGAAGCCGAAGCCGTCCTCCGGCTCCTGGGCCACATCGTGAGAGGCCGGTCCGATGCGGAGTGGCGGGTCCTTGACCTGATGACCCCGGGCGTCCGCGGACAGCAGAAAGCGGTGGCACACGAACTCGGGATCACCACGCAGGCTGTCAGCAAAGCGGTGGCCCGGGCGCAATGGACCGAGGAACACGCTGCTCGGCCGGCGGTTGCCCGGCTCCTGGCGCTCATCCTCGAGGTGCGCTGAACGGTCCCGCTACCGGTGTGCGTTCGCAGTAGGCCTCGCCGGAAGCCGCATGGGCGGAAGCAGCCCTTACGGGAGGAGGCTGCGGAGCACGTGGGCGGCGCCGTCGTCGAACACTGACGCGGTAACCTCATCCGCCGCGGCGATGACTTCCTCCGGGGCCTGGCCCATGGCGACGCCCCGTCCGGCCCAGCCCAGCATTTCGATGTCGTTGCGGCCGTCTCCGATGGCAACGGTGCGGTGGGACTCTGTCCCCAACTGGCCGCGGAGCCGCTCCAGCGCACTGGCCTTGGTGACGCCCGCCGCGGCGATGTCCAACCATGCGGTCCAGCCGACGGAGTACGTGACGCCGGCCAGGCCGATCTGCTGGATGGTCTCGGAGAACTCCTCCGGCGTGTTCTCGGTGCTGAACACCACCAGGCGGACTGCTGTGGCTTCGAGCAGCGTCTGGAAGTCGACGCCGATCGCCTCAACGCCGAAGCTGGCGTCCTGGAAGCGTTCGGTGGCGAGGAAGTTGCCGTCCTCGTCCTCGAGTGCGTACTTGGCGGTGGGCAGGCGTTCGCGGAGGGCGCGGAGGGCCGGGGCGGGATCGAACGTGGATTTGTGGATGATCTCGTAACCGTCGGCCAGGTCCGGATCCAGCCGGAGGGTCACTCCGCCGTTGCAGCAGACGGCGTAGCCGGTGTGGATGCCAATCTGCTCGATGATGGGCAGCGTGGCGTTCAGGGAACGGCCGGTGGCGATCAGGACGTCGTGCCCCGCAGCCACCACGGCTTGGGCGGCCTCCCGGACCGGCGCGGACATGTGGCCGTCGTGGTCCACCAAGGTGCCGTCCACGTCCAGGGCCACCATGAACTTGGTGGTGGTGTTTTCGTTTGCGATCCGCTGGTCATCGATGCCAGCAACTGCGGTTTCAGTCAATGTAGTCATGCATCCAGTAGACCAGAGGTCCACTCACACCGGCTAGGACGCAGGCCACAGCACCCAATGAACACACGCTTAATACTCACAGGTTATCCCCGGTGTGAGTGTTAACCTGTGGCCGCTTGCACCTAGCCCCCTCGTGCAGAAATTCCCCGCCAACGGGTCAAATCCCCGCCGCGTTCCCCGGGGAAAGGTCCGTCTCGAGGGGAATGGCCGGGACTTATCCACATGAGGGCACACACGGCTGGCTGGGCACCGGCATTCAGCCAAGCATGGAGTCATGGAAACCGCTCCCCCGGCCCTTGTCCTCGCCCGCTACCGGCGCGCCCTCACCGGAAGCGACCGTAGCCTGAGCCGCGGCTATAACAAGGGCGAGTTGGTCCGCGTCAGGGCGGGCGTCCACTACAGCAGGGATTCATGGCTCGCACTCAAGCCTCGGGAACGCTATTCGATGACGGTGGCCGCTGTGGCGGCCAGTGACCCCTCGGCAAACTTCTGCTACCTGACCGCCCGGAGGATCTGGCGGTTGACGGGGAGGGATTCATTGCGCGGACGGACTTCTATTGGCCCGCATACGGCGTCATCGGGGAGTTCGACGGCGATGCCAAGTACCTCGACGACGAACTCCTGGCCGGCCGCAGCACGCGGGAAGCCATTCTGGCCGGAAAGAAGCATGAAGATCGGCTGCGTGCGCTCGGCTACACAGTTGTCGGTGGGGACTGGAAGTCCCTAACCAGCCCGGAGCTGCTGGGGCGGAAGCTCGCAGCGGCCGGCATCCGCAAAAAGAAATCCCCGCCGCATGGTCTGATCCCCTTGGCGTTAGCCGGGGAATGGACCATGCGGCGGGATTTCTTCGCGCAGCTGCAGAAAACTTAGAGGACGGGGAAGACTTCCATGCCGCCCAGGTAGTTCCGCAACGCGGCCGGGACGGTGACCGAGCCGTCGGCGTTCTGGTGGTGCTCCAGGATGGCCACGATCCAGCGGGTGGTGGCCAGGGTGCCGTTGAGGGTGGCCACGGCGCGGGTGCCCTTGGCCACGCCTTCGCTGGTGAGCACACGCTCACGGATGTTCAGGCGGCGGGCCTGGAACGTGGTGCAGTTCGAGGTGGAGGTCAGTTCACGGTAGGCGCCCTGCGTGGGGACCCACGCTTCGCAGTCGAACTTGCGGGCGGCGGACATGCCAAGATCTCCGGCGGCGGTGTCGATGACCCGGTACGGCAGCTCGCACTTGGCCAGCATCTCCTCTTCCCAGGCCAACAGCCTCTTGTGCTCCGCAGCTGCCTCTTCAACGGTGGTGTAGATGAACATCTCCACCTTATTGAACTGGTGAACGCGGATGATCCCGCGGGTGTCCTTGCCGTGGGAGCCGGCTTCACGGCGGTAGCAGGAGCTCTGGCCGGCAAACCGGATGGGCCCGGCCGTGAGGTCCAGGATCTCGTCCGCGTGGTAGCCGGCCAGGGCCACCTCGGAGGTTCCCACGAGGTAAAGGTCGTCTTCGGCGAGGCGGTAGATCTCGGCGTCGTGCTTTACATCAAATCCGGTGCCCTGCATGGTCTCCGGGCGCACCAGGGTGGGCGTGATCATGGGGACGAAGCCGGCTTCGATGGCCTGATCCATGGCCATCTGCAGCAGCGCCATCTCAAGGCGTGCACCCACGCCGCGCAGGAAGTAGAACCGCGAGCCTGACACCTTGGCGCCGCGCTCCATGTCGATCGCGCCGATCAGTTCGCCGATTTCCAAGTGGTCCTTGGGCTCGAAGTCCGGGAACTCGCGGGGCGTTCCGACGGTCTTGACCACAACGTAGTCGTCCTCGCCGCCCTCGGGGACGCCGTCCTCAATGAGGTTCGGGATGGCGCGCAGCAGTTCATCCTGCTTGGCCTGCACAGCGTCAGCTTCGGCGGAGGCGGCCTTGACCGTGTTGGCCAGTTCCTTGACTTCGACGAGAAGGGCTTTCTTCTCATCGCCCTTGGCCTGCGCCACCTTCTTGCCGAAAATGTTCTGTTCCGCGCGGAGGTTTTCATACCGGATCAGGGCAGCCCTGCGGGCGGAGTCTGCGGCGATGATCGCATCCACCACTGATTCGTCGGCGCCGCGGGCGCGCTGGCTGGCACGGAACTTGTCCGGGTTTTCGCTGAGGTCTTTTACGTCGATCACCAAACAAGAGTATCTAAATCCGGCGAACGCAGGGCTGCCGCCCGGACGCGGGTATGCCGGCGCCGCGGCCGGGATACTGTTGAAGCACCATGAACGACTGGCTTCTTTACCTCCTGAGCGCGGCGGCGCTGGCTTTCGCTGTCTCCAGTTGGTGGGGCGTGCGGAAGCTCAAGGCCCTGCACGTGCGGAGTGCTGTGCACGAGGATGCGCACGAAACGGGCCTAGGCCAGCAGCGCGTGGCGGTCATCCTCAATCCCGTCAAGGCGCGCGCCCCCGAGGCGAAAGAAGCCATCCAACGCGCATGCCTCACTGCCGGCTGGGAGGATCCAATCTTTTTAGAGACGACGGCGGAGGACCCGGGATACTCCCAGGCCAAGGCTGCGATGGACTACAAGGCCGACGTCGTCCTGGTGGGCGGCGGCGACGGTACCGTGCGGGTGGTGGCTGAGTCGCTCGCGCACACGAATGTGGCCATGGGCCTCATTCCGTTGGGAACCGGGAACCTGCTGGCACGCAACGTCGACCTGGACGTTTACGATCTCCGCGCGAGCGTCCAGACTGCGCTGTTCGGCCAGCAGCGCTACATCGACACAGCCCGAATGGGCATCGAAAACTCCCGCACTGGCCACTTCTCCGAACACGTGTTCCTGGTGATCGCCGGGATCGGCATGGACGCGGAAATCCTGGGGGACACCAATGCCGGCCTCAAGAAAGCGGTGGGGTGGCTGGCCTATACCGAGGCCGGCATGCGTCACCTGCCTGGCCGGCGGAGGAAGGTTTCCGTCGCCCTTGATGACAACGCGGAGCAGGTGCGGAACATCCGCAGCGTACTTTTCGCCAACTGCGGGTTGGTGCCGGGCGGCATCGATTTCATCCCCGAAGCCATGATCGACGACGGCATGCTCGACGTCGTGGTGATGAGCCCGAGGAGCGCCATCGGCTGGCTGGCCATGTACGCGAAAATCCTCTTCAAGCACAAAGGCAACCTGCCCATCATGACCATCTACCGGGCGGGGAAAATCGTCATCAAGTGCCCGGAGCCCATGCCTACACAGATCGACGGCGACACGTCGGGTTTGGCCACCAAACTCACCGTCACGGTGGCGCCCCGCTCGCTCCTGATCAGGGTAAAGGGTTAGCAGGGCTAAAGCGGGCTCAGACACCGGCGGCGGGCTCAGGCACTGGCCTTCTTGGCGGCTTCCTCTGCGGCGGCCTTTGCGGCACGCGCCTCGGATTGCTCGCGGATCATGGCCTGCTCTTCTTCGAAACGCAGGCGGTCCGCGCGATCTGCCTCATCGCCGTCCCAGTCCTGGTTGTCTGCGGCGGGCTTGGGGTTAACGATCATGCCCTGGCCGTCATTGTCCGCGCTGCTGGTATTCATGACCTGCTCCCTTCGTTAGGGGCCGTCCCCCAAGTTGATCAGGTAAGCATACGCACAGTAACAATCGCGCGGAAGTACCTTGATCTACGCTGTGGGCGAAGCCCCGGAAGCGGTTTCAGGCGGAATGGATTCCCCTCTGAGGATTCCGGCCACCCATTGATGAGCTGCCTGGAATGCAGGGTCGGACGTGTGTGGTGCCACGACGACACCTTGTTCGTCCGCCCGACGATAGGAGCCCAGGAAGCGGGTGGCCGGGCTGATGCGGTGAAGCCCGGTTAGCGCATCAGCCACGCGGGCATCCTGCACATGACCGTCGGCGTCGATGCTGAAGAAGTAATGTCCGAGGTACTGCCCGGTGGGCCTGGATTCGATTCGGCTGAGGTTGACGCCCCGGGTGGCGAACTGGTCCAAAATCTCCATCAGCGCACCAGGCCTGTCCTCGGGCAGGGGGACCACCACGGTGGTTTTGTCGGCGCCCGTACGCTCTGGAAGGACGCCGGGCCGGCTTACCAGGATGAACCGGGTCACTGCACCCGGATTGTCGCCGATGTTTTCCGCCAAAACGGCAAGACCGGGTTGCTGCCGGGCCGCCATCGGTGCGCAGATCGCCGCGTCGTAGTGGGCGCCTTCAATCAAAAGCCCCATGGCGGCCGCGGCCGTTGAGTATCCGGGAACGTATTCTGCACCAGGAATATTCGTGTCCACCCACAGTCGGCACTGTGCCCACGCGTGGCCATGGGTGGAGACGCGGCGGATGTCAGCGAGTTGGACTCCCGGGCGCGCAACCAGCACAAAGCTGATGGGGACCAGCACCTCGCGGATGATGCGGAGTTCCGGTCCGCCAGCAATGGCATCGAGCGTGGCCGTGACGCCGCCTTCGACGGAATTCTCAATGGGGACCATGGCCGCATCCGCTGAGCCGTCACGCACCATGTCCAGCGCCGCACTCACGTTGGACGCCGGGATACGGATAGCCGCTGCGGCCCCAGGCACCAGCAGCAGCGCCGCCTCGGTGAAGGTGCCCTCGGGCCCGAGGAACGTGTACGTGGCGGGGGACGGCATTAAATATTCCTCTAGGGTGATGGACGAAGCGTGGGGTGGCAGCTACAGAACGAGCGGCTTGAGCCCGTTGTCGGATACCAAGGGCTTCCCCGACTCCATCCACTGGTCCATCCCGCCGGCAACGTTGATCGCCGCAAAGCCCTGTCCGGTGAGCCACTGTGCGGCGCGGAAGGACCGTCCGCCGGTGCGGCAGATAATGTACAGGTCCTGATCGGGATCCAACTCGTCCAGCCGTGCGGGCAGTTGGTCCAGCGGAATATGGACCGCACCCTCTGCGTGTCCCGCCACCCATTCGTAGTCTTCCCTGACGTCCAGGATAGCGGCGTCGGCCGGAACGTCGTTGACTGGCACGGATTCGAAATCGCTCACGGGAGTCCTCTTTCGGATGATCATGGTCTCCTCCCAGCCTAGCCCCAGCCTCCGCCATGCCCGCCGAAACCGTGCGCAGGTTACGCTTCTCATTGATCCTGAGGAGGAGCCTTGCCCGCTGCGCAGACGACAGCTTCGATGCCCGAGATCCCACTGTCAGCCGTTCAACTGCGGGATTCCCTTCGCTCCGGAGAACTCTCCGCGCGCGAAGCCACCGCGCACTTCCTGGCCCGCATCGCTGAGCGGAACCCCCTGCTGGGTGCGTTCGTCACCGTCACGGCAGAACAGGCAATGGCCGACGCCGGTGCCGCCGATGTCCGGTATGCCCGGTTTCGCAGCGGCCCGGGAAAGGGGGCGACGGACCCCGCCGGAGGCGCTGCCGAAAGCCTGCCACTCCTTCACGGCATGCCTCTTGGCTTTAAGGACCTGACCGATGTGGCCGGCGTGGTAACCACCCACGGCAGCGCGGCGCTGGACCACAAGCCTGCTCCCGCCGACGGGGCGCTCACTGCGCTCCTGAAGGCCGCGGGCGTGATCTCGCTGGGCAAGACCCAGGTTCCGGAGTTCGGGCTGACGGCATACAGCGAAAACCGCATCGCCCCGCCGTCGCGCAATCCGCACGCCCCCAGCCGGAGTTCCGGCGGCTCCTCCGGCGGCAGCGCCGCCGCAGTGGCCGCCGGTCTGCTCCCTTTCGCGCCCGGGACCGACGGCGGCGGTTCGATCCGTATCCCCGCGGCGGCCTGCGGACTGGTGGGACTCAAACCAGGCCGCGGCCAGGTGCCAGCGGGCGAGAGTTCGAGTGATCCCGCCGGCCTGGTGGTGGCGGGCCCGCTTGCCCGGACCGCCGCCGATGCCGCCCTGCTCATGGATGCCCTGGTGCCTTCCCTCAAAACCAGCTACCTCGAAGCGGTCCGGATTGAACCGCGTCCGTTGCGCATCGGCCTCACCCTGGACAGCCCCTGGTCCGCCATGTTCCCGTTCACGCCCGAACCGGAAGCCCTGGAGGCGCTGCGGACGGGCCGCGACATGCTGGAACATGCCGGGCATGCCGTTACCGAAGCCGCCATCCGCTACGACAACCGCTACCCGGACGCCTTCACCACAGCCTGGACAGCCGCCGTCGGGACAGCCCGGATCAGTCCGCAGCGGGAGGCGCTGCTGGCCCCGCTGACCCGGACCTTCCGGCGCAGGGCCCAACAGCGCAGTGCGTCCAAGCTGAACGAATCACTGGCCTTCCTACGCCGATTCCAGCGCGACACCACCGTGCAGTACGGGGCCTGGGACCTGATGCTGATGCCTGCCCTGGCGCAGACGCCACGGCCGGTGGGCTGGTTTACCGGCGCCACACACGGCGACGAGCGGTGGCCCGCCGCGGCATGGGCGGGCGACGCCGACGACGACTACCGCAGGCAGTGCGAATTCGCGCCGTGGTCCTCCATGGTGAACGTCTGCGGGCTGCCGGCCATCACGATCCCGGTGTATTGGACCGGCGGCCAGCCGGCTCACGGCCTCCCCATGGGCATCCAACTGGTGGGGCCGGCGGGATCGGAATTGCTCCTGCTGCAGGTGGCGGCGCAGTTGGGGTTCTGAAGTTGGCACGAACCGGTTCCCGGGTGTCGACTCCTGGACCGATGAGGAGGACGATTGAAGGACAGTCACTATGAGGAGGTCTGTGATGTGCTATTCATCGAGCAAGGATTTCGGGCGGGGTATCAAGAAGGACGCCACCCGCGAACCCGAAGCGCGCCAGCAGACACCGCCGGACCGTTCGGAGCCCACATTCACGGCTCAGGACTTCACCTTCTGGGCCTTCCCGCGTCGCCGGAAGACCCACGAAGCACAGGAACCTGCGGCTGAGCGCACCAGCGAGCGGGTCTGACCCCTTGGCCAAACCTGCTTGCCGAAAGGCCCCCGACCCGGGGGCCTTTCTACTGCCCGGCAGGGCACGGCGCCCCCGCCCAAAGTTGCTCGCTGGAACGCCCGCGCACCAAGTTTCCGCAGCGAAAACTAGATTCCTGCGGCGAAGCGTAGGGTCCGGCTAGTATCCGTACGATGTGCGGTACGCCATCAGCCCGAGGATGAGGAACAGCCAGAAGGCGCCGTAGCCGAGGAGGCACAGGTAGCCCAGGACAAGCCCCGTGATGGACATTCCTTTGCCGGACGGTTCGCGGCTCAGTGCCAGGTGGCCCGTGATGATCGCTGCGAGCTGCGGGATCATGAACCATCCCAGGAGGACCGAGGAAATACCGCAGACCATGCTGGTGATGCTGAGGCCTTGGGTTCGGCCTGCATGCCGTAGTACCCGGGCTGGCTATACTGGTCTGCGCCGGCCCGGCTCCAGTCATGTAGGGGCGGGGCGGGGATGTCGGAACCTTGGGGCGGAACAAACTGTGGCGGCTGGTAGCCGGTGGGCGAATCGCCCGTTCCTTGGGCGCCGGCCCCCTGCGATCGCGGACGCGGGGGTGTTTCGTCACTCATGGTTCTCCCCCTTCAAAGTCTGCGCGTTCCAGCCTACCGTTGCTCCCTGGACAGTCCTAGCGTCCCCAGCCGCGTCACTAACCTCTCAGGTCAATACACCTAGCCACCCCAATACGGCAGCACGTAGACCGCCAAAATTACAAAGCCGGCGAGGCACAGCAGCCTGCCCATTCCTGCGGCCGCCTGTTGCTGGGCACTCGATTTCCGGCCACCGCCGGGGCCAACTAAGCCGGCACTGCCAATGCGCCCGCGGCTGCCGGGCGGGAGCTGCCGGGGCCCCGGCCGTGCCGCCGGACGCTGTGAAACGCCCGGCCCACCAACGGGCGGCGTCCCCCCGGCGCGATGGACGGTCAACGACTTCAGGGCGGGACTTTCCGCTGCCGGTTCCTCGGTCAGTTGCCGCCCGAGGTGTTCATAGAGGCCCACCACCGTCTGCTGGTCGAGTACCGGAGGCAGTGCCAGCACGGCGTCCACAACACGGTCGGCGCCCGCCACGGCAACGTCCGCATTGGTGATCGCGAAGAGCTCAGGCTGGCCGGCGAGGCAGATCAGTGGGCGGACAAACCGGCGGTGGGCGGGCACGAGCACCGAGGCGACGACCGCGCACTGGGCCAGCGCACCCTCCACGGACTGCGTCCTGGCAAACCGGCCCTGCCACAGGACCCCGGCGGAAACGCGCACTTCACCTGTCCAGTTCTTGGTGTCCACCACCACCACGCCGCCAGGCCCCACCAGAACATGTTCCAGGATGGCTTTCGGCCGGCCTGGCCAATGCACGTCGTGGAGCAGAAACCAGCCGTGCGGGATGAGCCGGCTCAGCTGGTCGGCAACATTGCGTTCACCAACAGCACCTTCGTCCCAGGACTTTGTGGCCCGCTCGGCCTGGTCGAGTTGGCGCTTGAACCGCTGCACGCGCTCTGCAGCAAGCCTTGACTGCTCGGCCGTTCCGTCCCCTGCCACCATGACCGGTCCCCCACTTTCCTGGCGGCAGCACCGCCGCAGTGCCCGACGGCGGTGCTGCCGCCGTCGCGCATTCCTCCCTGACTTTTCCGAACCTAACAGCGGCAGCCGGTGCCGGTATATAGGTACTTTTGCGCCAAGTACTCAGGAAACCACTTGTTCATGACATTCCGCGTCACAGGGTCCGGAATCTGGACAGCGGCGTATTGCCGCCCGCCCGGGTCTGGCATGCTGGTCCCATGGCTAGCCGCGCGGGCACAGTTGCCCAACCCCAGGACCTTGTTGACATCACTGCGCTCCTCGATGCGTACTACGACATTTCGCCGGATCTTGGTGATCCAGGCCAGCGTGTGGCGTTCGGTACCTCCGGGCACCGCGGCTCCAGCCTCAAGGCATCGTTCAACGAAAAACACATCGTTGCCATCACCCAGGCCATCGTGGAATACCGGGCCGGGCAGGGCATCACCGGCCCGTTGTTCCTGGCGAAGGACACCCACGCCCTGAGCGAACCGGCGCAGAACTCCGCACTGGAAGTGCTCGCCGCCAACGGCGTGAACGTGCTGATCGACGCCCGCCACGGTTATACGCCCACGCCGGCACTGAGCCACGCCATCCTCACGTATAACAACAACCGCCAGCCCGGCCATCCGGAGGCGGACGGCATTGTGGTCACGCCCAGCCACAACCCGCCGGCCGACGGCGGCTTCAAATACAACCCGCCCCACGGCGGCCCGGCCGATTCGGACGCCACTGGCTGGATCGCCAACCGTGCCAACGAACTGCTCGAAAACGACCTCCGCGGCGTCAGGCGCATTTCCGTCGCGGATGCCCTTGCCGCGGACAGCACCGGCAAGTTCGATTTCCTCAGCAGCTACGTTGACGATCTCCCGTCCGTGCTGAATCTGGATGCCATCCGCGAAGCCGGTGTCCGCATCGGCGCCGACCCCATGGGCGGTGCCGCAGTAGATTACTGGGGCGAGATCGCCGAACGCCACCACCTTGACCTGACCGTCGTGAACCCTACCGTCGATCCGCAGTGGGCCTTTATGACCCTGGACTGGGACGAAAAGATCCGGATGGACTGCTCCTCGCCGTTCGCGATGGCGTCCCTGATCAACAGGATGTCCGACGGCGGCAGTTCAGCCGCGTTCGACGTCGCCACCGGCAATGACGCCGACGCTGACCGGCACGGCATCGTTACCCCTCTTATTGATGGGGTGGGTGGGCTGATGAATCCGAACCACTACCTCGCCGTCGCCATCGATTACCTCTACCGCAACCGCAGCGGCTGGAACCCAAACTCTGTGGTGGGCAAGACCCTGGTATCGTCCTCGATCATCGACCGTGTGGCGGAGAGCCTGGGCCGCAAGCTGGTGGAGGTCCCCGTGGGCTTCAAATGGTTTGTGCCGGGCCTGCTGTCCGGCGAAGGGGCGTTCGGCGGCGAGGAATCGGCCGGTGCCGCGTTCAACAAGCTGGACGGCAGTGTCTGGACCACCGACAAGGACGGCATCCTGCTGGCCCTGCTCGCCTCGGAGATCACCGCGGTCACGGGCAAGTCCCCGTCGCAGCTGTACAAGGGCCTGACGGACCAGTTCGGCGCCCCGGTCTACGCCCGCATCGATGCAGCAGCCACACGGGAGCAGAAGGCGGCACTTGGCAAGCTGTCGCCGTCGGACGTCACTGCCACTGAACTGGCGGGCGAAACGATCACGGCCAAGCTCACCGAGGCGCCCGGCAACGGCGCATCCATCGGCGGCCTCAAGGTGGTGACGGAGAACGCCTGGTTCGCCGCGCGCCCGTCCGGGACCGAGGATGTCTACAAGATCTACGCCGAGTCCTTCAAGGGCGAGGAGCACCTCAAGCAGGTGCAGGCCGAAGCCAAGGCGCTGGTGGACGGCGTGATCGGCTAAACCCTCTCTCACTTAATACCCTTTGATCGCCAACGCTCTCTCACTTTCCCAAGGAAAGTGAGAGAGCGTTGGCGATCAAGCTGCAGTAAGTAAGGCAGGGTCAGACGGTCCGGACGACGTCCTCGTAGGCGAACTTGGGCTTTGCTGCACCCCACGCACCTTCACCGGCCTGGCCAATGTTGACCACCAGGAAGCTCTTCTGCTCGCCGGCCGGGAAGAGCTCGGCGTCGATGGCGCTGAAGTCGGCGCCGGTCATCGGGCCGGCGGCGAGGCCGAGGGAGCGGACAGCAATGATGAAGTAACCCGCCTGGAGGTGCGCGTTGTTGTTGCCGGTTGCTGCGGCCAGGTCCGGGGCGGCGTCGTACATGGCCTTCGGTGCGTTGAACTCGGGCAGGAACTTGTCCCACTGTTCGGCCCAGGCGGTGTCGTAGCTGAGGACGGCGACGAGCGGCGCGGAGGCTGTCTTGGCCTTGTTCCCGTTGGCCATGGCGTCAACGAGCTTGGCGCGGGCCTCGTCCGAGCGGACGTAGGTGATGCGCAGGGGCTGGGCGTTGAATGCCGTGGGGCCGAACTTGGTGAGCTCGTAAATGGCGCGGGCCTGGTCCTCGGTCACCTCGCCGGTGAAAGTGTTCGCGGTGCGGGCTTCGGCAAAGATGGCGTCGACGGCGGCCGAATCGATGACAGCTTCTTCGTGGGCAATAGTCATGGGCGTCCCTTTCACTGGGCCCGCCCATCGAAATGATGGGCCGGCAGTCTGCTTTCCATAGTTGCAACTTCAAGTGAGCCTGATTTCTTCCACTGCCGGCATATGACCTCCCACACAGCCGGACGGCGGGCGCGGCTGGGCGGTAGTGTTGCACCGGAAGATCTCCCGGCCCCAGCGGCCACCCCCTGAAAGGCCTCCGCCATGAGCATGCTCGGAATGAAATGGAAGCTCCACGGCAACGGCAAGGCGATCAAGCCCGGCCACGTGGTCGGCCCGGACGAGCGGCTGGCGTGGCCGCTGACCATCGGCGTGGGCATGCAGCACGTGGTGGCCATGTTCGGTGCCACGTTCCTGGTCCCCATCATCACCGGGATGCCGCCGGCCACCACCCTGTTCTTCTCCGGCATCGGCACTCTGCTGTTCCTGGTCATCACCAAGGGCCGCATCCCCAGCTACCTCGGCTCCAGCTTCGCTTTCATTGCCCCCATCATGGCGTCCCAGCAGCAGTTCGGCGTGCCCGGCGCGCTGGGCGGGGTGGTGCTTGCCGGCGTCGTACTGGCCCTGATCGGTGCGATCGTCCAGAAGTTCGGTGCGGGCTGGATCAACCGGTTGATGCCGCCGATCGTCACCGGCGCCATTGTGGCGCTGATCGGCCTGAATCTCGCCCCTGCGGCGAAGTTGAATTTCGCCGCTGCCCCGGTCACGGCCGTGGTCACGCTCGCCACCATCATTCTGGTCAGCGTCCTCTTCCGCGGCATCATCGGCCGCCTGAGCATCCTGGTGGGCGTGGTGATGGGCTACCTGGTGGCCATGCTGCGCGGCGAAGTGAGTTACGACAAGATGGATGCAGCCGCCTGGATCGGGCTGCCGCACTTCCAGACACCGGAGTTCCATGTGGGCGTGCTCGGTCTCTTTGTCCCCGTGGTGCTGGTCCTTGTGGCCGAGAACATCGGGCACGTGAAATCGGTGGCGGCCATGACCGGGCAGAACCTCGACGACGTCTCCGGCCGGGCGCTGATGGCCGACGGCGTGGCCACCGTCCTCGCCGGCGCCGGCGGCGGTTCCGGCACCACCACCTACGCGGAAAACATCGGCGTCATGGCGGCCACCAAGGTGTACTCGACGGCGGCGTACTGGGTTGCCGGCGTGTTCGCCATCGTGCTGAGCTTCTCGCCGAAGTTTGGCGAACTGATTGCCACGGTTCCCGCGGGTGTGCTGGGCGGCGCGGCCACCATGCTGTACGGCTTGATCGGCATCCTGGGCGTGAAGATCTGGGTCCAAAACAAGGTGAACTTTGCCAACCCGGTGAACCTGACCACCGCCGCCGTCGCGCTGATCGTTGGCATCGCGGACTACACCTGGACAATCGGGGAACTGACCTTCACCGGCATCGCGCTGGGCTCCGCGGCGGCCCTGGTGATCTACCACGGCATGAAAGCCATCGCGAAGGCCCGGGGCACCGTGGCCGAGCCGGAAACTGAGCTTGCGGGCCTGCCGCCCGCGGCAAAGGCCGCCCTCAACGCCGCAACTAAACGGGCACCCAAGAAGCGCTGATTCATCAGCGGCCTGCGCCCCGGCGGCGCAGGCGGCAGCTCCGAGCTGAGCCTGCGGGCTCAGGCTGCGTGGCCGCTCCCGAAGAATGGACCCGGCGGGCTGATACCAAAAACCGGTCCGGGCTCGGGCCGCTTGGCGGTCAGCGTCTCTTCTGCGGGGTGCCGCAGCTGCCGGACCACCCACGGAACCAGGTATTCCCGAGCCCAGATCAGGTCCTCAGACCTGGCCTCCTTCCAACTCCTGACCAGCGGCTTGGGTTCCAGCGGAACCAGCGTGTGCTGCACACCGAGGGCCCTCAGCACGGCCGCCGCGATGGTGTGGTGCCCCAGCGGCGAGAAGTGCAGCCGGTCCGGATCCCACATGCCGGGGCTTGAGAGTTCGCGCAGGAACCACAAATCAACCATTACCGCGTCATGGCGGGCGGCCACGGTGTGGAGGTTCTCGTTAAGGATGGCAACCTTGCCCCGGATCTGGTTGAAGACCGGAGTGGCACCCCAGTCCGGTCCGGCGAAGAGGACCACCGTGGCGCCGGACCGGGTCAGTTGGGCCACGCCGGCGTCGATGATTTCTGCGAGCCGGTCGGGATCGCTGCGCCGGAAAACAATATCGTTGCCGCCGGCGGAAAGCGTTACCAGGTCGGGCTTCAGAGCCAGCGCCGGTACAAGCTGCTGGTCGAGGATCTGCTGCACCATCAGGCCGCGGACGGCAAGGTTTGCGTAGGCGAAATCAGCATGGTTGGCACTCAACTCTTCAGCTACACGGTCTGCCCAGCCCCGCAATCCGCCGTCGCTGCGGGGTTCGGGGTCGCCGATCCCCTCGGTGAAGGAGTCGCCCAAAGCCACCAACCTGTGCCATGGGTGGGGTGCAGGCTCCGCTGCGGCGTTCCGGACGTCCTTGTCCTGGTTCCAGGCGTTCATGACTTACTCCCTGTTTTGTAGGGTCCCTCTTTCCGGCCGTTGTTCAGCCGGGATGAGTCCACCGAAACCGGTATCTTCCTGGCCCGGTTCCGCCGGGCCGGGACGCGAAGCGGCAACGATGTTCAGGGCTGTCTCGCGAAGCCCCTGGTTGGTATGCCGTGCGACGGTCCGGAGGTACTGACGTGCCGCTTGGTGGCCAAGCCCGTAATCAGACGTGAGGACGGTGACTGCCAGGTCCATCAGCATCATGGAACTTTGGGCCACCGCCAGTTGCGCGCCCGCCTCGGACCGTTCGGCCACGCGCACCACCATGCGGAGGGTTCTGCCCGCCTGCCGCGCATACCGGCGCGTCTTGAGGATGTCGTCACTGGTGAAGGCGTGGGGCGTGGACGCGTAGAGGCTCAGCGCGGCGCTCCAGGCGGTCCCTGCCGTAATCGGGATGGACAGCAGCGACCTGACGCCGTGGTCCGCGGCAACGCTGGCATACCCTGGCCACCGGCGGTCGCGGGCGACGTCGGCCAGATGTACAAAGTCGCCGGCGCGCAGGGATTCCAGCACGGGTCCATCCGCGAACGAGCACTGTTCTTCGTCTGCGGCCCGGGCTGCGGCGCTGCCTGCGGCGGCGGTGCGGGCCGCGGCGGCGGTGCGGGCCGCCCCCGGGCGGAAAAACGTGACCGCCCAACTGATACCGCGGAGGTCGCCGTGGATGTCGCGCATGAACTCGTGGGTGACTGCATCAAGGAAGTCCTCGACAGCCGTGCTGTCGAACACTACATCCTGGGGGTCGGGAAGCGATTCCCAGCCCGGCCCCCCGGGGGTTGCCGCGGCCATGATCCACGCCTAAATTCGGAACGCGTGGCCCACTGCAAAACCTCTTCTAGGATACGTCCGGAGGGGGCTTCACGGGTGGGATCTGGTGCACCAAATGGTCCCGGGCCCACAAAAGAGCCGACGACAGGAAAGTGCCGCCCGGCGCGCGGCCGGACGGCACTTTCCCTCCGTAAGTTCAGAGCGCGGTGACCAAATTTGCTCGGCCGGCAGCGGCACCGGCACCGGGCAGGCAAGGCCCGCACCCGAGGTCAGCCGGCGTCGAAACTTTCCGCGTCGTCGTTCGGCGACTTCTCTTTGGGCAGGTCATTGCCGCTGCCGTCCGGCAGGCCGGACGCGTCCGGGCCCGACTCCGACGAGAACGGCTCCGAGCCTTGTGAATCCGCATTGGACCCGTCGATTTCAGCCTCTGCGGAGGGAACCTCCGCATCAGGCGGCACGGGCGGCTCGCCTGGTTCAAACCCGGGATCATTCGAGTCGGCTTCGGCATGGTGCTGGTCATCCGTACCGCCGAACCGGCCAGCCCCGGGCTCGCCGGCACTGTCCTTATCCTCCTCGTCGAAGTGGCTGAGCTTGGTAGTACCCGTGGCGAATGATTCGAGGTCGGGGCTGTCCTGGTTCAGGCCAGTGGCGTCAAAGTCTTCTTCGTCGCGGGGCTGCGCAAACTGCTTGTTGTCCGCACCGCCCATCTCCTGCTCCACCGTCGGCGTGCCGTAGCCGCCCACTTCCTCTGCCGGTTCCGTGCCCTGGTTCTCCTGACTCATGGTTCCTCCTGTTGTGGATGTGGGTGAATCTGACGTGCAAGTGTTTCAGAGACCTTTGCCACCGGTGACCGGCAGCACCGCTCCCGAAATATAGGACCCCTGGTTGGAAGCCAGCAGAACATAGGCGGCCGCAAGCTCAGCTGGCTGGCCGGCCCGCTGGAGCGGCGTGTCATGGCCGAACGTGGGGAGTTTGTCCGGCCACTCGGTTGCGGGAATCAGCGGCGTCCAGATGGGGCCGGGAGCCACCGCGTTGACCCGGATTCCCTTGGGCCCCAACTCCTGGGCCAATGCCTTGGTGAACGCTACCTGCGCCGCCTTGGTCATGGCGTAGTCAATCAGCCCAGGGGACGGGTTGAACGCCTGGATGGAGGCCGTGGTGATGATCGATGCACCGGCCTTCAGATGGGGAACCGCTGCCCGCGCCGTCCAGAGCAGGGAGTAAAGGTTGGTTTTGAAGACCCTGTCGAACTCCTCGGTGGAAAGGGACTCGAGGCTGTCCCGGTTTTTCTGGTAGGCCGCGTTAAGTACCACCACGTCCAGGCCGCCTAACTCAGCCACGGCGTCCTCCACGATCCGCGCGCTGAATTCCTCTTCCCGTCCGTCGCCGGGCAGAAGCAGTGCCCGCTGGCCCGCTTTGCGGATCCACTCTGCGGTGTCCAGGGCGTCTTCCTGCTCTTCCGGAAGGTAGGAGATTGCGACGTCGGCCCCCTCGCGGGCGAAGGCAATTGCGGCAGCCTTTCCGATCCCCGAGTCTCCGCCCGTGATCAGCGCCGCCTTACCTTCCAGGGCGCCATGCCCTTCGTAGCTGAGTTCCCCATGGTCCGGCTTGGGATCCATGGGCGCCGTCAGGCCTGGCTGCTCCTGCTCCTGCTTCGGGAAACCGCCTGAATGGTAGCTGACCCGGGGGTCTGCGGACAGCTCTGGCTGCTTCTGTTTATCGCTCAAAGTCCACCTCTTCATTCGGCTTCAAAGGGCTCACGCGTCACCGGCCCTTCGAAACTATCCCGCCCGGAGGAGCAAGTCCACCGTTCGGCACAAATAATCAGTAAACTTACCAATTTGAACTTGGCGCAACGTCGGCCCAGCTTTGGAGCACTCAGGATGGCCGCCGCGCCCCTGTGAACGAGGAGAAGCAATGTCGGAAGTGGAGGATTTCACCGGCAACACAGGCCGGAACGAAACCCGCGAAGAACAGCTGGACCGGAACTGGGCTGAGCTCCTGCAGGAACTCAGGGTCCTGCAGACGGGGGTCCAGATCCTGGCGGGCTTCCTCCTCACGCTCCCGTTCCAGCAGCGGTTCGAGGAACTGGACGATTTCCAGGTCACCCTCTACCTCGTCAACGTGGTCATCGCCACCCTCACCACCGCCTTCATCCTGCTTCCCGTGAGCGTCCACCGCCGGCTGTTCCGCCAACGCCTCAAGGAGACGCTGGTATCAAGCGCGGACTCCATCACAAAGATCGCGCTGGCCGGAGTGGGAATGCTCAGCGTGGGGACAGCGGCACTCGTCTTTGATGTGTCGGCGGGCCGGTCTGCAGGCCTGACGGCCGGCGGCATCCTGCTGGCCATCCTGCCGGTACTGATGATCTACGTCCCGTTGCGTCTGAACCGCCGCGCCCAGGAACGGTAACCGGAAGCCACCGCCCAAGACAAGAGCGGGGCACATGGAGCGAAGGAGGGATATGCGCAAATAGCCCAGGGAACACGGCCGCTGCTTGCCAATGCCGGACTGTTCCTGGCGTTTTACGGTGGAATGATCCTCTCCGGCGCGGCGGCCTAGGGCTCTTCCGAGTCCAAACGCATGGGCAATGCCGCCCCGCAGGACCAGGATCCACGCGATGCCACCATCAAGGACGCCGCACCGTGGCCGGTCAAGCGGGGCAGGCTGGTGCTCAAGCTCTACGAACACTCGCTGTCCATCCTCCTGCTGCTGTTCGCGGCCTCCTTCAGCCTGCACGCAGCCGGCGGAGCCTCGGCGTACAACGACGAGCAGCAGAGCCATGGCCAGCCCACCGTCGCGGTGCTGGGATATCTGGCCACCAGCCGTTTCTGGTTCGAATCCTTCCAGAACTGGCAAAGCGAATTCCTCGCGGTGGCCGTCCTGGTGGGCGCCTCCGTTTATCTCTGCGAAAAGGGGTCACCGGAGTCCGAACCGGTAGCCGACCCGCACTACGAGACCGGTGCCTGAGCGGCCTTCCGCAGTTGCGGAGGGCCGGCGTCAGGCGCCCTCCAGAACCTGGCTGGTGGCCCAGGTCAGGTATTTTGCGGCATTCGCGACGGCGTCTTCCGGGCTTGCCGCCACGTCGAGGAGTTGGGCAGCGGCTACTACACCGTGCCCGGCGAGGTCTTCAGGGGTGACCAGGATCCGGCCGGCCACCACGATCACCGGGATGCCCCGTTCCCGGGCAGCATCGGCGAGCGCGATGGGGGCTTTGCCGGTCAGCGACTGGGAGTCCATGGACCCTTCGCCGGTGATCACCAGGTCCGCATTGTCCAGTTGGCCGACCAGGCCGGTGAGCGCCGCAACCAGCGCAAATCCGCCTTCCAGCCGCGCGTTCGTGAAGGCAAGGAACGACGCAGGGAATCCACCCGCCGCCCCGGCGCCCGGGATGTTAACGTCCCGGCCGGTGGCTTCACGCAGGAGGGACGCCCAGTTGCGGAGGCCGGCGTCGAGCAGTTCTACCGCTTCTTCGTCGGCTCCCTTCTGGGGGCCGAAAACATGGGCGGCACCGCTGGTGCCGACGAGCGGGTTCTGCACGTCCACCGCGATCCGGAACCTGACTGTGGACAGGCGGGGATCCAGGCCGGAGGCATCCAGGGCCACCACATCGGCCAGCGATCCGCCGCCCAACGGGACTACGTTCCCGGCCCGGTCCAGCGGTTTAAGTCCCAGTGCACGCAGGGCGCCACTGCCGCCGTCGGTCATGGCCGATCCGCCCAGGCCCAGCACAATCTCGGTGGCGCCGGCGTCGAGGGCCGCGGCAATCAGCTGTCCGCAGCCGTAGCTGTGGGCCCGCAGGGCATTGGCCGGCGTGGGCTCCATCTGCGCCAGGCCCGAGGCCTGCGCGGTTTCAATAATGGCGGTCGCGCCGCCGTCGGCATTTTTCCGGACGGCCCAGGCCGCACCAACGGGCTTAAGGATGGGCCCCACTACCGCGTTTAGCCGCTCCTCGTAGCCCGCAGACACGGCCGCCTCCAGCGTTCCCTCACCGCCGTCGGCGATCGGAAACTGGTTGGCGACGGCATCCGGGTAGACCCGCAGCGCCCCTTCTGCGATGGCGGCAGCGGCCTCGGCGGCGGTGAGGGAGCCTTTGAACTTGTCCGGAGCGATGAGAATACGCATGCCGCCCATCATGCCAGTCCGCCGCCGGAAAGCGCTTGCCTGATCCCGGCATGCGGACAGCGGCCTACCGGCTGGGGGCTTTGGCCTTGAGCACCGCGAAGTAGCCCGGGATCCTGCTGTCCCCGTCAGCGTCCATCAGTGGGTTGGTTTCGATGGTCGCAGGCCCATCTTCCACGAGCGTCCACTGGTCCGCCGGCATCACGCGGGCAAGTTCCTCCGGCCCGAAGTGTCCGGGCATGGGCAGTTTTCGGATGGCCAGCTCCAGCGGGGCCGGGATCTTCCGGAGCGAGGCGCCCAGGTGCGAGACGTATTCCACCGGGTTTCCGGGGTAGTTCGTCTCCGCCAGGAAGACCGTGCCGCGCTCACCCACCACCTGCCGGAGGTTGTCCATCAGCGCGGCCTGATCGGCGGCGTCCAGAACGTGGAGCACGCCGCGGACGAACACATTGGCGTCCGTCGATCCCGCCAGCCCTGCACCCGCGCCGGGCAGGGTCATGTCGCGCGCGATGTACTGGACGTTGCTGATCCCTGCGGATTCGTCCTGTGCGCGGGCCACTGCATGGTCAGAGACATCCACCCCGATGACCTGCGGTGAAAACGCGGCGAGGGCCCGGCTGAAGCCGCCGTGACCGCACCCCACATCCACCACTGGGAGCTGGGGATCGAAGTGCCGGGCCAGGATGTCGCGGTAGCCCTGCAGTTCGTGGTCCGAGCCGGAGTCCCACAGCACTTCGCTCCGGGCACCGGTGCTGGCGATGCCCGCCCAGTACCTGTCCCAGGCAAGCACCCGGTCTTTGGGTGCAGAACGGGACAGGCTGATGAGCTTGGGCAGGATCAGATACTTCCGCCAGGTGGAGCGCATCGGTTTCAATGGGGAGGACACCGTTCAAATATAGGTCCCCGGCCGCCTGGCGACGGTGTCGGAAGGGCAACGGGTGGGTCAGGCCCCGGCTGGCTGGTCCTTCAACAACCAGGCCATGGCCTCGTCCCGGGACGTAAAAAAACGGGTGGGGCAGGGCAGCCTGTTGATTCCCAGGATGAAATTGGCCAGGACTTTGTCAACGGGCGATGCCCCCAGCAGCGCAATTCGGGACGCCTGGCAGGGCCGGCCGAAAACAGCGCGGGCGCCGCGGCTGACCTGGGCCGTGGTGGCCATATCCACCAACATCGGATGCCGGCTGTCGCCGCACATTTCGTTGACGCCGCGCATGGCGGCTTCGGCGTCGGCCTCGGAGATGGACACCGCACGCGGCCACCTCAGCTGGATGACACCCTGCCCATCCAGCGTGAGATCCGCCATGGCACCCTCTGCAGGCTGACTCGTCACTATTACCCTCCGCGCATTTATAAACGGACCCGCTGTGCCCCGTCACCCTACAATGTACTCATTCAGGACCGAACGGGTGCTCATCAGCAGCGAGGGGGACAGGTTGCCAGCGGACACGCCACACGTCGCAACCGTGCCGTACCTGGCCGTCGTGGCGGATCCCGACGCGGGACGCCGGGAATTCACCACCGCAACCCTCGAAGCGGCGGGCTTTATGGTCCGGGCTGCCGGGAGCGCCCCGGGCCTCTCAGCCCTTCTTGAGGGCAGCGAGCCCTCCGTCCTTGTGCTGGACAGCTCACTTTCGGACATCGACGCGTCTGCTCCCGTGCTGGTACTCGTGGATCTGGACAGCCCGGCCGAGGTCAAAGCCGTGGAGCATGCCGGCGTGCGGGACTGCATCGCCAAGCCGCCGGCGGCCAAGGAAGTGGTCCACCGTGCCACCGCTCTGATCAACCTGGTTTCACGCCGGACAGAGGCACGCCAGGAGGCGGAGTCGCTGCGCGAAAGGCTGCGGCAGGTCTCGGCGGCCATTCGCGGAACAAACGATCCCCAGCTGATCTCCGACTTTGTGGTGAAGGGGTTTGGTGAGACCTTGGGCGCCGACCGTGTCTGGCTCACCACGTTTGACGATTACCGGGTGCCACCCATCACCGCGCAGTGGCACCGGTCCAAACTCGCTCCCCTGCCTGAGACCCTGTTCGCGTACCCGGACGAGGCCCGCGCGGCAGCGGATCTCCTCTGGGCGCGGGCAGAGTCCCTGACGGCGGACGGGGCCATCGTGCAGGGCGGAACGGGTGACGCCGAGCTGCCGGCCGAACTCGCCGCCCTCGGCGCGGCCGCGTCCGTGGCCGTCCCGATGGGCGAGGGAAGTTCGTCGCTGGGCATCATCTGGATTGCGCAGCTGGACTCCCCACGGGAATGGTCGCGGGCAGAGCTCGGCCTGATCCAGCACGTGGCCGGCAACGCCGCCCACGGCCTGATCCAGAGCCACCTGATCACCAGCCAGCAGCAGGTGGTCAAACAACTCCGGCAGCTGGACAAAGCCAAGACCGACTTCCTGGCCACCGTCAACCATGAGCTTCGTACTCCGCTGACCTCGATCATGGCGTATCTGGACATGATCCAGGAAAATACCTCCGATCCGGTGTCCATCGAGGTCCACCAGATGCTGGACATCGTGGTCCGGAATACCGAGCGGCTGCGCCTGCTGATCGAAGACATGCTGAGCGTTTCCCGCAACGGGCACGAGCTGACTCCCCAGCAGCTGACACCTGTCCGGCTGGCGCGGACGCTGCAGATTGTCATTGCCGCACTCACGCCGCTGGCAAAGCTGCAGAACGTCAGCATGGTGCTGGCCCCCGTTGCCGACGACCCCGAAATCATGGCGGACGAAGTCCAGCTGCAGCAGGTCTTTACCAACTTGGTCTCCAACGCCATCAAGTTCACTCCAGGCGGAGGCAGGATCGACGTGGCCAGCGTTTTGGATACCGAAACCGACGGCACACGCTGGGCCAACGTCAGCGTCTCGGACACCGGGATGGGGATCTCCGAGGACGAGATAGCCCACATCTTCACCCGGTTCTACCGTGCCTCCAACGCCATGTCCGGGGCGGTACCCGGCACCGGCCTGGGGCTGGCCATCACGCAGGACATTGTCGATCGCCACTGCGGCCGCATCGAGGTGGCGTCTGAGCTGGGCTTGGGCACCACGGTCACGGTAAAGCTCCCGCTCGACACCCATGCTCAGCAGAATCCCTAAACCCGGAGAGGAGGTCCCCTTGTTCGCCGACAATGACCCCAGGCTGTCCCAACTTTTGGAGGGCATCGTCCGGCTTGCCTCCGGCGACCTGCAGTCCCGGATTGAGGTCTCGCCCGCCCGCGACGAACTCGACGCCATCATCATGGGCACCAACCTCCTCGCCGAGGACCTGGAGATCATATATGAGGAACTTGAACAGCGGGTTGAGGACCGCACCCAGCTCCTCCACGAAGCCCACCGCGAAATGCAGAAAATGGCCATGCAGGACCCCCTCACCGGCCTCGCCAACCGGTCGGCGCTCCTGGCCGCAATCAAATCTGCCCAGGACGACGCCGCCGGCCAGCCCGTCATCCTGCTCCTGGACCTTGACGCCTTCAAGTCCATCAACGACACTCTGGGCCATGCCGCCGGGGACAAGGTGCTGAGCACCGTCGCGAAGCGTATCCGCGGTGCGGTCCGCGGCACCGATGTTGTTGCCCGGCTGGGCGGGGACGAGTTCGCCGTCGTTATGCCTGCCACGGGCCCGGACCAGGCCGCCGTCGTAGGTCAACGCATCCTGGCCGCCCTGAAGGAAGCGATCGAGCTGCCCGACCGGACCATCCGCTGCGGGGCGAGCATAGGACTCAGCATTGGGGAGGCGGGGCGGTCGGCGGAGGACTTGCTGATGCAGGCCGACGTTGCCATGTACGCCTCCAAGGCCGAGGGCCAGAACCGGCTCCACGTGTTCGAGCCCGGTCTTCTGCTGGTTCGCAGGCTCCGCAGCCAGCTGCTCGATGACCTCCGGACCGCGGTCAAGGGCGAGGGGCTGTTGCTGCATTACCAGCCCGTGATTGAGCTGGATACCGGGCGGATTGAAGGCGTGGAGGCCCTGGTCCGTTGGCAGCACCCCACGCGCGGGCTCGTCATGCCGGACGAGTTCATTCCCCTGGCCGAGGACGCCGGGCTGATCTCCGAGCTTGGCCTGTGGGTGCTCACGACGGCGGTGGGCCAGCTCCGGCGCTGGATTGACGACGCGCTGGTTGACAGTACGTTCTCCGTCCGGATCAACATCTCCGCCTCTGACCTGCAGAGCCTGCAGTTCATTGAAGACGTACGGGGCGTGCTCAAGGAAACGGGCGTCCGGCCCGAGCAGGTTGTCCTGGAACTGACGGAAGTGGCCATCGTCAAGGGCAACGAACTGGACCGGTACTCGTTGGGCGGGCTCCGGGGGCTTGGGGTCGGCATCGAGATCGACGATTTCGGGACGGGCTACTCCTCCATCAGCTACCTTCGCCGGCTCCCCGTGGACCGGGTCAAGGTGGACCGCTCCCTGATCGAAGGCCTGGGCACCGACCCCAGCCAGTCACCCCTGGTGGCTGCGGTCCTGCAGCTCGTGCGGGCCTGCGGGCTGGAAGCTGTGTGGGAAGGTGTGGAAACCGCGGAGCAAGCCGAGCATCTGCGGAGCCTCGGCTGCCTGAGCGCGCAGGGGTACTACTTCAGCAAGCCGGTTCCGCCTGAACAAATTCCCGGTCTGCTGGCCAAAAGTTCGGCGCAAAGCAATAGTGGTTAATCGTTGAAGGGATGCGCTTTTGGGCGGTCCCGATATACGATCTAGTTGCGGTGACTCTTCTCCGCGGCCAGGGGACCGGCCTAAAGCAGAAGTAGCGAACTCCGAAGGCGTCTGGAAATTTGAAAATTGAACGGCCATCGGGCCATTACTTCGTCAATGGGGGGCGTGGATGATGACTGTTCGGGTGCAAGCATGGGGAGTTATCGCTGCGGTATTGGCGGATCCGGATCCTGCCGCGGCAGCCATTCGCCAGCGCCTTAGCGACCGCTTGGGCGAAAACCCCGGCGTCCCGGAGCGGGCCTTGCTGGAATACCTCCTGGAACGCCGGCAGCAGGACGCCGTTCAGGGGGGCGCCCTTGACACAGCCCGCTCCATTCAGCCGCTGAACGCCATGCCGCCGCAGGTGGCCGAGCGGTTGGATTCGCTGCGGAGCCTGTCACGGATCAGCGCGCTGCTGGAGAATCAGATGCTGATGACGGCTTTCCAGCCGATCTTTGCACTCGACTCCAAGACTGTGGTGGGCGTCGAGGCGCTGTCGCGTTTTGTGAGCGACGACGGCGCCGGCGCGGAACTCTGGTTCGCGGAAGCTGCTGCTGTTGGCCTCGGCGCCAACCTGGAATTCTCGGCACTCGGTTCCGCAGCATCGGCCGCCGCGAACCTTCCGGCACACCTTTATGTCGCCATGAACATCTCCCCCACCTCGTGCCTCGATCCGCGCCTGCCCGAATTGTTTGACCACATCGAGTTGCCCATAGACCGGATTGTGCTCGAATTGACGGATGGAATTCCTGACGAAGAATACTCGCATTTTATTTCCGCCGTTACTCCGCTGCGGGAACGCGGGTTGCGTATTGCAATCGATGATTCGCACTCCACCGCCGGCACGCTGAGCCGGATGCTGCACCTGCGCCCGGACTTCATTAAGCTCGGCAGAAGCGTGATCAGCGGAGTGGACAGTGATGGCTCCCAGCGGGCTGTTGCCGCATGCATGGTGGACTTCGCGACGCAGCTCGGCACCGTTCTGGTGGCGGAAGGCGTTGAAACCACCGAAGAGCTCAGGGTCCTGACGGAGTTGGGTTTCAGCGCCGGCCAGGGCTACCTGCTCGGCCGGCCGTCTGTGCGGCCGAAGGATTGGGAATCCTGGAACACCCCCCTCGACGCCACCGAACTCCGGCACCTCACCACTGACGCCGGTCACGCCTTCCCTGGGCCTGGCGGCGCTGAACGGCGCTGACAGGCTTCGCCACGCTTCTCCGGTCGGCACTCCACCGCCCCGCTCCAGGCCGGTAGTGTTCCCCTACGCGGGTCCGGTTGGCCAAGTCTGCGGAGTCCTTCGCCGCGGCGTCCTTCGCGGGCCGGTGCGATTCCGCAAGCCAGCGCCGGTCAGCTGCCGGGCCACTCGCCGCGTTCCTGGAGTACCTGCTTGAGCAGATCCGCCCGGTCCGTCACGATCCCGTCCACGCCGAGGTCCAGCAGCCGTTGCATCTCGGCGGGCTCGTTAATGGTCCACACATGGACCACCAGTCCCAGGGTGTGGGCGCGCCGGATGAAGCCCGGCGTCACCACCCGGAGCGCCCCCTGCCGGACAGGAACCTGCAGCGCCTGGACGTCGCGCAGCGGGATCCGGAGCACAAAGCGCAGCCAGGCAACAGGAAGCAGGGGGCCGAGCAGGACAACCAGCCCGTTCGTCACCACCCCCGCCGACGACGCGACCGGCCGGCTCAGCAGCTTCAGCACCGCCCGGCGTCGGCGGTCTGAAAAACTGGCCACCAGGACCCGGTCATGCGCCCCGTGCCGTTCGATGCCGGCGGCCAGGGGGCGCACGGAGTTCCAGTCTTTGACGTCCACGTTCACCCGCACATCGGGGAATGCCGTGAGCAGTTCGTCGAACAGCGGCACGGGTTCGCGCCCGCCGATGGGCGCGGCTGCCACCTCGGCGGCAGTCAGCTCGGAAATCCGGCCACGGCCGTCGGAAACCCGGTCCAGTGTGTCGTCGTGGAAAAGCAGCAGCACGCCGTCGGATGTGGTGTGGACATCCGTTTCGACGTATTGGAACCCGTAGTCGACGGCGGCGCGGAACGCGGCCATGGAGTTTTCCAGCCCATCCTGCGAGAATCCGCGGTGGGCCATGGCGATGGGGCGGGCGGGACGCGAAGCATCGCCGGAAGTGTCAAAGAACGGCCAGGTCACGCTGCGAGCGTACCGGAACCGGCCCGTTATGCCTCCTGCGGCACAATCTCCACATCATCGCTGCAATGCAGCAGCGTGCGGCCCAGCCCGTTGTCGAGATCCACCCACACGGCGGTGTGGTCCAAAGTGATGGCGTCCACCAGCCCGCCGGTTTCGTAACCGGGGGTGAGCGAGACGCGCACGCGGTCGCCCTTTTTCAGTGCACTCCAGTGCGCCGCCGGCTCCGCCGGGCGCAGCGGCTCATCGGCCGTACGTTGGTTGCCGTTCCTTGCCATGACTTCCCCTCAAGCTGCGAATGCGCCTATTCGCGACCCACACTAGGGGGCGAAAGTTAACGCCAGGTGAGCGGAAGCTGTGAATCCTGGCTGCGGGAGCCCGGTCAGGCCAGCTCGACCCCCAGCGCTGCGAGCCTTGCCTCGAGAACCTGGGCCACGCCGTCGTCGTCAAAATGGGGCGCCTGCTGCCCGGCTGCGCGGATGGCGTCCGGGTGGCCGCTGGCCATGGCGTAGCCGTTCCCTGCCCAGCGGAGCATCTCCACGTCGTTGGGCATGTCCCCGAATGCCACGACGTCGGCTGCCTCGATCGCCAGGGACTTGGCGTACTCAGCGAGGGTGACGGCCTTGTTGACACCCGGAAGGGACAGTTCCAGCATGGCCACGCTGGGCGCGGAGTGCGTTGCGTACGCGAGGTGCGCGACGGCGGGCCGGACGGCAGCGAGGAAGTCGTCCGGAGTGCCCTCCCGGACGATCGCGAGGAACTTCACGACGGCGTCGTCCGCGGTGAGCGTCTCAGTCAGCGGCGCGGGGGTGAATTCGGCCAGCAGCTCGCTGGAACCGTTCTCGATGAAGCCCGGCTCCAGGTGGAACCCCGTAAGGGTTTCCGCCGCGAAGAGCGCGGACGGGCGAAGGTCTTTGACGATCCGCCGGACTTCCCGCACGGCATCAATGCTCAACGTCCGGGCGGAGACCAGGCGGTCCGTTTCGAGGTCCCAGACCACGGCGCCGTTGGAGCAGATGACCGTGCCGGTGTGGCCCAGTTGCTCCTCCAGCGGGTGGAGCCAGCGCGGCGGACGGCCGGTGACAAAAACGAGCTCAATGCCGGCGTCCCGGCAGGCGTGGAACGCGCGGATGGTGCGGTCACTGATCTTTCCATCGTGCCCCAGGATCGTTCCGTCAATGTCACTTGCCACCAGCCGCATGCTGCCAGTCTACGTGGGGCAGCCGGCATCGCTCATCCGCGCTGCGCCTCGGCGAGCGGCTGCCTGGAGTCTCCCGGAGACGTTTTTTGACGTGGCTACCCACGGACCCGGCGTCGTGGGACCAACGCCCCCGCCTACTCCTCCGGCACGGCGTTCAGTTCCGCACGGGTGGGCGGGTTGGCGCCAGGCCGTGAAACGGTAATGGCGGCCGCACGGGAGGCGTGGGCCAGGAGTTCAGCAAGGCCTTCAGCCGGCAGCTCACGCAGTTCCCCGCGGTTCTGCGCACCGTCCAGGCCGCGGTCCACAATCCCGGAGAGCAGCGCCGCCATAAACGAATCCCCCGCGCCCACGGTGTCCGCCACCTCCACCTCGGGTGCCGGACATTCCACCTCGCCCGCGGCCGTAATCCCCCACGGACCGGCCGCACCGCGGGTGACCACCACCATCGCAGGCCCCACCGCACCGCCCAGGGACAGCCAGCGGCGGGCGGAGTCCAGTGGATCCACGCCGGGATACAGCCAGGCCAGGTCCTCATCCGAAGCCTTAACAACATCCGCCAGCGACGCGAACTTTTCCGCCTGCCGCCGCGCGTAGTCCGCATCGGTGATGATGCTGGGGCGGCAGTTGGGATCGAAACTGATCGTGGCGGACGGGTGGGCATATTCGACGGCGGCGAGCACCGCCGTCGCACCCGGCGCCAGCATCGTGGCAATCGATCCGGTGTGCAGCAGGGTGGTGCCCTGCAGCATAAAGGCGAGCCGGTCGGCCAGGTGGGGAAGCTCCCAGGTGAGGTCGAACGTATAGGTGGCTCCGCCGTCGTCGTCAATCAGGGCGGTGGCCACGCTGGTAGGCAACTCGTCCGGCCCCTGCGGCAGCATCACCGAACTGGCACGCAGGTGCGCTGCAACGGAGTCGCCGTAGGCATCGCGGCCGTAGCGCCCGATGAACTGCACCGGGTGGTCCAGGCGCGCCAGCCCCACCGCGACGTTGAGGGGGCTGCCTCCCACGTGGGCTTCGATTCCGGAGGCGCGCTGGACAACGTCAACAAGGCCCTCGCCAATAACAGTGAGCATGGTCATACTCTGCCAGAGAAGCGGCCCCGCCACGCAGATTTACTGCCCGTCGCCTACCATGGAGATATGACATCCCATGTCCTGCTGTTGATGGCTACCCCCGACGTCGAACACGTGCTTGCCCTCCGGGGAACCGGCGGTTACCGCCAATACAGGATTCCCGCACTCGCCGTCTCGCGGCAGGGCACCGTGCTGGCCGCCTACGACGGGCGCCCCAACCTCGATGACCTCCCCAACCCGATCGACCTGCTGCTCCGGCGCAGCACGGATAACGGTCGGACCTGGGGCGCGCAGCAGGTGGTGCGGAGCGACGGCGGCCTCAACGGTTACGGCGACCCGAGCCTGCTGGTGGACGTGGATACCGGCCGCATTTTCATGTTCCATGCCGCCGGAACGCGGGCGGGTTTTTTCGAGGCCGTGGCCCAGCTGGAGCCCGATGACCAAGTCCAGCACTGCGATCTCAGCTTCTCTGACGACGACGGCATGACCTGGCAGCACCGCCGGATCACTGCCCAGCTCAAGCTCCGGCCGCCCACACATGCCGGCGAACCGCCCATCACCGGGATCTTCGCCGCGGCAGGCCAGGGCATCCAGATCCACACCGGGCCTTTCCGCGGCCGCCTGGTGCAGCAGTACGTGGTCCTGGCCGGCGGCGAGATCATGGCCGCGTCCGCCTACAGCGATGACCACGGCGAGAGCTGGACTCTCGGCGAGCTGATCGGCGCAGCGACCCATGGCTTGAGCCCCAACGAAAACAAAGTGGCTGCGCTTCAGGACGGCCGGCTTCTCCTCCACAGCCGCGGCACTCCGCGCCGGCTCGCTGCAACGTCCGACGACGGCGGCGCCACCTGGAGCGCACTGCTCCCCGTCGAGGACCTCCCAGACCCGGGCGACAACGGCTCCCTGGTCCGCTTTGACGGCCTTCCGTCCGTCGATTCCCTCGCAGAGGAAGCCACCGGCTCATGGCTGCTGGCCACCAACAACCACGACACAGCCCTGCGGCGAAACACCGTCCTGAGCCTCTCTACTGACAACGGGCGCAGCTGGCCCGCGAAGCTGGTCCTGTGCCCGGGCAGCTCGGCCTATTCGACGGCCGCCCGGCTCCCCGACGGCAACGTCGGCGTCCTCTACGAGCGCCAGGGGTACCGGGAGATTGTGTTTATTTCTGTGCCCGCGGGGCAGCTCACCGCCTGTCTCGCCGGCGTCGAGAACGCCCCGCGCGGGCCCGGCGGCACGGGACTGACCTCCGACGGCGGTCCCGAGCTCGTGTTCGACATGGAACTGCGCTCCATCACCCCCGGCCGCCCGGCGGCCTGGCAGAACGCCGGCGAGTTCCACGTCATGCAGTCCGGCGGGGAGGACTGGGGGGTGCACACATGGAAGGAAATCGGCCAGGGCTACTCGGCCGAAGCGGCGCAGGTCATCGGCACCCGGGAGGCACAGGACCTGAATTACGGCCCGATCATTCCCGGCTACAAGGCCGGCGACATCCTCGCCTTCACCGGCAGGGCGCGCAACGACGGATCCTTGCCGGTGACCGCGGTCCGGCTGTCCGGCCCCGGCTCAGACGCCTTCCCCGCCGGGGACCTTGGACCCGGCGAGGAAGTCCTCTACTTCACCCCCGGCTACACCGTCACCGAGGCGGACGTGGCCCAGGGCCACGCGGACGTGGCGTTCGACGTGACCGCCGAATGTGGCGGCACTGCCGTGCGCCGCCGTCGTGCTTTCAGGTTTGATACCCGCACCGGAGGCGTCAGCGCGCCTGAGTGAGAGAGCGTCCCGCAGAATCCTGCGAAGGTGAGACTGCGTCCGGGGAACCCCTGCCGGAAGTGAGAGAGCGTCGGACAACTGGAGCTTGACGTGAAGCTGTGATGACGCTTACAGTCGACATACGAGCTCGGACGTCCTACATCCGATAAACCTTCTGGAATGGCGAGGCCCTCATGAACAACATCACCAAGAACCTGCCGCTGGTCAATGACGCCAGCCGCCGGAACTTCCTCAAGCTGACCGGCGCCATGGGCGCTGCTGCAGCCTTCACCGCCTCTGTCGCCGCGTGCGGCAGCCCTGCAGCTACCACCACCGGCAGCTCAGCGAGCGCTGCGGCAGTCAACAAAGACCTCACCATCGAGGCGGGCATCTCCTACGCCCTCTCCACCGGCTTCGACCCTCTGAGCTCCTCCGGCGCCACCCCGATGGCCGCCAACCTGCACATCTTCGAAGGCCTCATCGAGCTGCACCCGGCCACCCGTGTGCCGTACAACGCGCTGGCGGCATCGGACCCCAAGAAGGTCAACGACACCACCTACCAGGTGACCATCCGCGAGGGTGCCAAGTTCCATGACGGTACCCCTGTCACCACCGAAGACGTCGCCTTCTCCTTCACCCGCGTGATGGATCCGGCGAACAAGTCCCTGTTCTCGCAGTTCATCCCGTTCATCCAGGACGTCAAGCCCGTTGATGCCAAGACGGTTGAGTTCACCCTCAAGTACGCCTTCCCCGGCTTCGGCCCCCGCATCTCTGTGGTCAAGGTCGTCCCCAAGGCCTTGGCCACGGACCTCAAAGCCTTCGACGCCAAGCCCGTCGGCACCGGCCCCTACAAGCTCATCTCCGCCGCCAAGGACGACAAGATCGTGTTCGAGGCATTCGCCGACTACAACGGCCCCAAGCCGGCACTGGCCAAGGGCATGACCTGGCTCCTGCTCTCGGATGCCGCTGCCCGCGTCACGGCCGTCCAGTCCGGCCGTGTCCAGGCCATCGAGGACGTCCCCTACCTGGACATCGACGGCCTGAAGTCCAAGGTCAAAGTTGAGTCCGTCCAGTCCTTCGGCCTGATGTTCCTCATGTTCAACTGCAACAAGGCGCCGTTCAACAACAAGCTGGTCCGCCAGGCCCTGCACTATGGCCTGGACAAGGAAGCCATCATCAAGAAGGCCCTGTTCGGCAACGCCAAGGCCGCCAGCTCCTACTTCCAGGAAGGCCACCCGGACTACGTCAAGGCCAAGAACGTGTACGGCTACGACGCCAAGAAGGCTGAAGACCTGCTCAAGGAAGCCGGCGTCACCAGTCTCGAATTTGAACTGCTCACCACGGACACCGCCTGGGTCAAGGACGTTGCGCCGCTGATCCTCGAGTCCTGGAACAAGATCCCGGGCGTCAAGGTCTCCGTCAAGAGCATCCAGTCCGGCGCGCTGTACTCCGACCGTGTTGGCGCCGGCGACTACTCAGTGGTCGCGGCCCCGGGCGACCCCTCAGTCTTCGGCAACGACGCGGACCTGCTCCTGAGCTGGTTCTACTCGGGCGCCACCTGGATGGAAAAGCGCGCCTACTGGACCGCTCCGGAGCGTGCCAAGCTGCAGGAACTGATGAACAAGGGTTCGCAGGCTGCCACAGCAGACGCCAAGAAGATCACCGGCGAAATTGTGGACCTCGTCTCCGAGGAACTTCCCCTGTACCCGATCTTCCACCGCCAGCTGCCCTCCGCCTGGGACGACAAGAAGCTCAACGGCTTCAAGCCGCTGCCCACTACCGGCATGTCGTTCATCGACGTCGGCCGCACCGCCTAAGCTGCGCTGAGAACCAGCGCATCACCCGGGGCTTCCCGGGAACGGCATCACCAACTCGACGCAGCAGAGGGGCTGTGGCCTGCTGGCCATGGCCCCTCTGGGCTGAGAAGCACCACCCCGTGACGCGGCCCCCGCGGCACAACCAATCAAACCGGAGAACAAATTGGTCACGATATTGCGTCTGCTTGGCCGCAGACTCGCAGCACTGCCATTGATGATCCTGGGCATCACCCTGCTCGTCTTCCTTGTCCTGCAGGCCGCTCCCGGCGACCAGGCAAGCTCCGCCCTCGGCGACGGCGCCAGCGACGAAGCGAAGCAGCAGTACCGCCAGGAAAACGGCCTGAACGACCCGCTGGTCATCCAGTACTTCAGCTTCCTCGGCAAGCTGCTGCAGCTGGACCTCGGCGTCACCACGCCGCCGGCAAAGTCGGTGGCTTCCATGATCGGCTCCGCGTTCCCCCTGACGCTGCAGCTGACCTTCCTGGGCGTGCTGATCGCAATCGTCCTGTCCCTGACCTTCGGCATCCTCGGCGCCCTCTACCGCGACAAATGGCAGGACCAGCTGGTCCGCGTTTTCTCGATCGCCGCGATCGCCACGCCGTCGTTCTGGCTCGGCATCCTGCTGATCCAGTGGTTCGCCCTCGGCGCCAGCCCCCTGTTCCCCTCCGGGGGAATCGCGACGCCGGAATCCGGCTTCGGCGGCTGGCTCAACTCGATGGCCCTCCCGGCCCTGGCCTTGGGCATCCCGGTCTCCGCCTCGCTGATCCGCGTGGTCCGCACCTCGATGGTGGAGGAACTGGACCGCGACTACGTCCGCACCGCCATCGGCAACGGTGTCCCCTACCGCGAGGTGGTGTCCAAGAACGTCCTGCGGAACGCCCTGGTCACCCCGGTCACCGTGCTGGGACTTCGAGTGGGCTACCTCCTCGGCGGCGCCGTCGTCATCGAAATGATTTTCGCCCTGCCCGGCATGGGCCAGCTGATCCTCAACGGCATCACCAACCTGGACGTCAACCTGGTCCAGGGCGTGGTGCTCACCATCTCCGTCACCTTCGTTCTGGTCAACATTGTGGTGGACCTCCTGTACTTGCTCATCAACCCCCGAATCAGGACGGTATAGCTCATGCGTAGCAAGCTTGCTGAACGGCTGAGTGCCCCGGGCCTCCGTTTTAAGGCCCTGCCTTGGGGCTCCCGCATCGCCCTCCTCTTCCTCATCATGATCGTCCTCGCGGCCGTCTTCGCTCCGGTCATCGCCCCGCACGATCCGCTGGAGACCTTCATCCCGGCCACCCCGCCCGGCGCCGAGAACCTCTTCGGCACCGACCGCCTGGGCCGTGACATCTTCTCCCGCATTCTCTTCGGTGCGCAGTCCTCGCTGATGATCGGCCTCGGCGCCGTCATCCTGGCCATCCTGGCAGGCGCCCTGCTGGGCTCCTTCGCCGCCACGTCCAGCAAGGCAGTCAACGAACTGATCATGCGCCTGATGGACATCCTGATGGCGTTCCCGGGCATTGCCCTGGCCGCAGTGCTGCTGGCCGCGTTCGGCAACTCCGTTCCCACCATCATTATCGCGATCGCCATCATCTACACCCCGCAGCTGGCCCGCGTGGTCCGCGCCAACGTGCTCTCCCAATACGGCGAAGACTACGTCCGCGCCGAGCGTGTGATCGGCGCAGGCCGCTTCTACATCCTGCTCAAGCACATCGTCCGCAACACTGCAGCCCCCGTGCTGGTGTTCGCCACGGTCATGGTGGCCGACGCCATCATCCTCGAAGCCTCGCTGTCCTTCCTCGGCGCCGGCGTCCAGGACCCCGCACCGTCATGGGGCAACGTGATCTCCTACGGCCGCAACCTGGTCCTGTCCGGCGGCTGGTGGGCCACCACCTTCGCCGGTGTGACCATACTGCTCACCGTACTCTCCCTGAACATCCTCGCCGAGGGCCTCACCGACGCCATGGTGAACCCGAAACTGCGCAAGGCACCTGTAGTAAAGGACGACGACGGCGCGTCGGCTGTTGTTGCCGGCGCAGCGGTGGGGGCCGGCGTCGACACCCAGATCGGGACGTCCGTGGCCCAGCCGTCAGTGGTGGAAGAGCACGAGCTCGACGGCGTGCGCGCCGCCTACGGCGACGTCCTCACCGAGGAGCACTACAACGAGGCGGCCATCCTCTCCGACCCGAAGCTGGCAGCGGCGAACCCGCACCTGCTGCTGGACAGGGAACTGGAACTGCTCTCCGCGATCGAGGCCCGGCGCACCGACCGCCTCCCCCAGGTACCGGCCGGCGCGCGCAACGTCCTGGAGGTCAGGAACCTGTCCATCCGCTTCCCGGGCCGCTTCGGCGACACCGCCATTGTGGACAACGTCTCCTTCACGGTCCGCGAAGGCGAAACCATGGGCCTGGTGGGCGAATCCGGCTGCGGCAAGTCCATCACGTCCCTCGCGGTCATGGGCCTGCTGCCCAAAACGGCGCAGGTCACCGGGTCCATCAGGTTCGACGGCAAGGAACTGCTGGATCCGGCCACCAGCCACAGCAGCATCAAGGCCTACGAGGGCCTGCGCGGCCAGCAGATCGCCATGGTCTACCAGGACGCCCTGAGCTCCCTGAACCCGTCCATGAAGATCAAGGACCAGATGGAGCAGCTGACCAAGCGCGGCGGCCGCAAGACCCCCACCGAGCTGCTGGAACTGGTCAAGCTCGATCCCGTCCGGACGCTCGCCAGCTACCCGCACGAGCTCTCCGGCGGCCAGCGCCAGCGCGTCCTGATCGCCATGGCCCTGTCCCGTTCGCCGAAGATTGTGGTTGCCGACGAGCCCACCACCGCCCTGGACGTCACCGTCCAGAAGCAGGTGGTGGACCTGCTCAACGAACTGCGCGAACAGCTCGGCTTCGCCATGGTCTTCGTCAGCCATGACCTCGCCCTGGTGGCTTCCCTGGCCCACCGAATCACGGTCATGTACGCGGGCCAGGTGGTGGAATCCGCAGAGGCTTCGGAGCTGCTGCAGAACCCGAAGCACGAGTACACCCGCGGCCTGCTCGGCGCTGTCCTGTCCATCGAGGCCGACGCCGTCCGCCTGCACCAGATCCCCGGCACCGTCCCGTCCCCGCGCGACTTCGCCTCAGGCGACCGCTTCGCCCCGCGCTCACTGCGGCCCGACGCCGACCCCAACCAGGAACTGGTCCTGACCTCTGTTTCGTCCGCCAGCGGCGGGGACGCTGACCACTACTGGGCGAGCCACCTGAAGGAGGATGCAAAGTGAGTCACTCAATGCAACCAGACTCAAAGCCGGTCATCGAGCTCAAGGACGTCAAGGTCTACCACCACGCACGTGGCGGCGGGCTCTTCCGCCCGAACATCGTCAAAGCGGTGGACGGCGTCGACTTCACCATCAGCCGCGGCGAAACCGTGGGCATCGTGGGAGAGTCCGGCTGCGGCAAGTCCACGCTCGCCTCCGTGCTCGTTGGACTGCAGACGCCGACGTCGGGCGAGGTGCTCTTCCACGGCAAGCCCGCCATCAAGCGGAACGCACACATGCGCAAGGAGTTCGGCCGGTCCGTGTCGGTGGTCTTCCAGGACCCGGCCACGGCGTTGAACCCGCGCATGACCATCCAGGACATCCTCACCGACCCCCTGCAGATCCACGGCATCGGCACCGCGGCGACGCGTGCCGCGAAGGTCAAGGAACTGCTGGCCCTGGTAGGCCTGCCGCAGTCCGCAGCCGAGGTCACGCCGTCGCAGGTTTCCGGCGGCCAGCGCCAGCGTGTGGCGATCGCCCGCGCCCTGGCCCTGGACCCGGACCTCATCGTGGCGGACGAACCGACGTCGGCCCTTGACGTCTCCGTCCGCGCCCAGGTGCTGAACCTGCTCTCTGACCTGAAGACCCAGCTAAACCTCGGCATGGTTTTCATCTCGCATGACATCCAGACCGTCCGCTACGTCTCAGACCGCATCTGCGTCATGTACTTCGGCAAGATCGTCGAACAGGGCACCGCCGCGCAGGTCTTCGACAGCCCCACCAACGACTACACCAAGAAGCTGCTGGGCGCCGCCCCGAGCCTGCTCCACATCTAGTTTTCCCCCTCATCAGCACCAACCAACGGAGAATTCACGTGTCCACTCAGTTCCAGGGCGTCATCCCGCCCGTCGTCACCCCCCGCCACGCCGACGGCAGCATCGACACCGCCTCGCTGAAGAACGTCACCAAGCACCTGCTCGACGGCGGAGTGTCCGGACTTTTTGTCCTGGGCTCCTCGGCCGAGGTCCCCTACATGACCAACGCCGAACGTGAGCTGGTGGTCAGCACCATCGCAGAGGCCAACGCTGGCGCCGTGCCGCTGATCGTGGGCGCCAATGAACAGACCACCAACCGTGTGATCGAGGAAGCCAAGAAGGTCATCGACCTCGGCGCGGACGCCATCGTGGTCACCTCCATGTACTACGCCATCGGCAACGCAGCGGAAACCGAGACCCATTTCCGCAACGTCCACGCCGCCGTCGACAAGCCGATCTTCGCCTACGACGTCCCCGTCCGCACCCACTTCAAGCTCCCCACCGACCTCCTGGTCCGTCTCGGCAAGGAAGGCGTGATCGCCGGTGTCAAGGACTCCTCCGGCGACGACGTGTCCTTCCGCCAGCTGGTGTTGGCTGCCAGGGACATCCCCAACTTCGACATCTTCACCGGCCACGAAGTGGTAGTGGACGGCGCCCTCCTGGGCGGCGCCCAGGGCGTGGTCCCCGGCCTCGGCAACGTTGACCCGCGCGGCTACCGCAACCTCTTCGACGCCGCCCAGGCCGGCGACTGGGCCAAGGCCGCCGCCGAACAGGACCGTCTCGCGGACCTCTTCGAGATCGTCTACACCCCCAACGGCCGCGTCTCCGGCGGCGCAGCGGGCCTGGGCGCCTTCAAGACCGCCCTCCAGGTCATGGGCATCATCGAATCCAACACCATGAGCGTGCCGATGCCGGCACTGAACGACGACGAGACCAAGGCAATCAAGGTAATCCTCGAACGCAACGGGCTGGTCTGAGTTAGTCGTCATCCGGTCAGCCCTGGTTTGGTTAGCCGTGCTCGGTACGCACCTCGCCGCGCTCCATCCACAACGAAAATGGGACAAGTAATGCAGTACGCGATGGGCGTTGACCTTGGCGGCACTAAAACTGCTGCCGGGGTTGTCTCGGGGGACGGCGAGGTGCTGTTTTCGGAGACCATTCCTACACGGAACCGCGCCGGGGGCGAGGCGATCCTCGATGCCACGGCTGCGCTGGTTTCTGCACTTGTTGTTCGGGCTCAAGCAGAGGGCCTGGAGATAAGCGGCGTTGGCGTTGGTTCTGCCGGTGTTATTGATGCCGGGCGCGGGGTGGTGGTTTCGGCTACGGACGCGATCCTCGGCTGGGCCGGCACGGAACTGACGGCCGGGCTGGCTGCGCGGCTGGGGCTGGTCCCGGAGGCTGTTCAGGCCGTGAACGATGTCCATGCGCATGCCCTCGGTGAGGCGTGGGCGGGTGCCGCTGCCGGGACGGCAAGCTCACTGCTGGTGGCCTTTGGCACCGGCGTCGGGGGCAGTTTTGTGCTCGACGGGCACCCGGTCCTGGGGCACCGTTATGTGGGCGGCCACGTGGGCCACTTTGCCTCGCCGTACGCATTCCACGAGGGCGCGGCGGTGCCCTGCGTCTGCGGCGGTGCCGGGCACGTCGAGGCCATCGCTTCCGGGCCCGCCATCCGTGAGACGTACGTGCGACTGGGCGGCCAGGCACCAGCGCCCGACGCCCGCAGCGTGTTTGCCCTCGCTGGCGCGAGCGACGCCATCGCCATCAAGGCTGTGGGTATCGGCGCGGGCGCGGCCGGGCAGGCAGTGGGCGGCCTCGCCAACATCCTGGACCCGGAGGTGGTGGTTGTTTCCGGCGGGCTGTCCGACGCCGGCGCCCCCTGGTGGCGTCCCATGGAACGCGCCCTCCGCGCCGAACTCCTGCCTGCCTTGGCCGGACTTCCCGTGCTCCCGGCTAAACTCGGCAACACGGCGGCCATGGTGGGCGCCGCACGCCTGGTCCTCTCCACACAGCCCTAATCCACACTCTTAAGCCACAGTCTTAATCCACACCGCCATATATCCAGAGGAACCGACCGTGATCCTGACTCCCGAAGCCCTTGAGGCCCTGCGCGGCCAACTGATCGTCTCCTGCCAGGCGTACCCGGGTGAGCCCATGCGCGATCCCCGCACCATGGCGCAGATTGCCGCCGCCGCCGAGACCGGCGGTGCCGCGGCCATCCGCGTCCAGGGACTGTCGGACGTGCAGTTCACGCGGGCGGCGGTGGAGGTTCCGGTGATCGGGCTCTGGAAGGACGGGCACGACGGCGTTTTCATCACCCCCACGCTCCGGCACGCCCTGGCCGTGGCCAACGCCGGCGCCCACGTCGTGGCGATCGACGGCACCCGCCGCCAGCGCCCCGACGGACTGACCTTTGCCCAGACAGTGGCCGGCATCCACGCCGAATCCCACGCGCTGGTCATGGCGGACTGCGGCTCGTTCGCGGACGCTGCCGCCGCCGTCGAGGCCGGAGCCGACCTGATCGGCACCACACTGTCGGGCTACTCCGGCGAGCGCCCCAAAACAGTCGGACCGGATTTGGATCTGATCGAACAGATCGCCGCGGCCGGCTTCGGGGTACCCCTGATCGCCGAAGGCCGCCTCCACACCCCCGCCCAGGCGCGGCAGGCGCTCGACGCCGGTGCGTTCGCCGTCGTGGTCGGCACCGCCATCACGCACCCCACCACCATCACCGGGTGGTTCGCCGAGGCCCTGAAGTGACTCCGCCGCCGGAACAAACACAGCCACATCCCGCTGGCTCCAGGACGTACCTGCTGGCCGGCACGGTCCTGACAGACGGAATGACTCTGGACAACGCGGCCGTGGTCGTGGCGGATGGCCGCATTGCGTATGTTGGCCCGCGCGCAGGCCTGGATGAATCGGCGCTCCCCGGGGCGGAAGAATTGGACCTGCCGGCAGGCAGCATGATCCTGCCCGGCCTGGTTGACCTCCACTGCCATGGTGCGGCCGGCGGCGAGTTCCCCAGCGGCGACAGCCAGGCCGCGCGGACCGCAGTGGACTTCCTGCACCGCAGCGGCACCACCACGCTGCTGGCCAGCCTGGTGACCGCTGAGCGCGCGGATCTGCTGCATGCGTTGGGAACACTCAGGCCGCTCGCCGACTCAGGCCTTATTGCGGGCATCCACTCCGAAGGGCCCTTCCTGTCCCACGCCCGCTGCGGCGCCCAGGATCCACGGTTCCTGCAGGAGCCCGACGTCGAACTGCTGGGCGAGCTGATCGAGGCTGGCGGCGGGCACCTGCGGACCATGACCTACGCTCCAGAACTGCCGGGCGCCGACGCCGTGGTGCGGCTTCTCGCTGCGCGGGGGGTGACGCCGTCGCTGGGTCACACCGATGCGGATGCCCGCACAACGGCGGCCTCCCTCACCCACGCGGCGGAACAGCTGGCTGCATCGGGGCAGGCGACCGTATCGCGACCCACCGTCACGCACCTGTTCAACGGAATGCCGCCGCTGCACCACCGCAGCCCCGGGCCTGTCGCCGCCTGCCTCCGGCTGGCCGAAGCGGGAACGGCCGCCGTCGAACTGATCGCCGACGGAGCACACCTTGATCCCGAGACCGTGCGCATGGTGTTCGCGCTCGTCGGGGCAGAAAATGTGGTCCTGGTGACCGATTCGATGGCCGCCACCGGCCTGCCCGACGGCGACTACGAGCTTGGCCCCCAATCCGTGTCCGTCAGCGGCGCGGTAGCGCGGCTGCAGAGCACCGGAGCACTTGCCGGCGGAACGGCCACGCTGCTCGATGTTGTGCGGCGGACCATCAAAGCCGGGGTGGACCCGGCTGCTGCCGTTCGGTCCGCCACCGCTGTTCCGGCGGCGATCATCGGCCGGCAGCAGGACATCGGGAGCCTCCGCGCTGGCCTGCGAGCGGACGTCGTGGTGGTGGACAGCGACTTCCGCCGGGTACTGGTCCTACGTGGGGGGCGCACGTTGGGGCGTCCCGCCGTCGGACTTTAGACGCCACCGGACGCTAGCAACACACCATAGGACGCTCACTTACTTCCTGCAGGTTTTTCCCAAACCCTCTCTCAATCGTCACCGCTTTACACGGTCGCACACGTTCGTGTCGCTAGGGCGGCTCAGCCGCCAAAGCGCAGGATGAGCACCAGACTGATCAGCCCGAGCACGCCCACCCCCCCCCCGTTACCCGGCAGCCTCGTTGTAAAACAAAGAGCCCAGGGGCAACGTCGAGTAAGAGAGCGTCTGCAAAAACGCGCAGAAGTGAGAGAGCGTTCCACGGCTTCTGCGACTGGCCGGCATAAAGCACCGGCCCCGCGCTCAGACGCCCGCGGTCGCACCCGCGACGCGCACGGCGACCTGGCTGCTTCCCGGCGCCAGCTTCGCAGCAGCGGCTTCGTCGGCCACCACGGTCACGTGCGGGTGCCGCTGGAGGATCGATGCCGGGACGTCGGTTGTGACGGGTCCGTTCAGGGCGGCGGCCAGGATGCCGGCCTTCTCTGCGCCGCTGACCACAAGCAGGAGGTGCCCGGCTTCCATGATGGTGCCCAGGCCCTGGGTGATGCACCGGGTTGGAACTTCCCCAGGAGTGCTGAAGTACCGGGCGTTGGCCTCGCGGGTGCGTTCCGTGAGCACCTCCACGCGGGTCCGGGATTCCAGGGTGGAGCCGGGCTCATTGAAGGCCAGGTGCCCGTTGTGGCCGATGCCAAGGATCTGTACGTCGATGCCGCCTGCGGCGGCGATGGCGGCGTCGTAGTCGGCGGCGGCACGCTCGGGGTCCGCGGCACTGCCGTCCGGAACGGCAACGTTGGCGGGGTCCAGCTGCAGCCGTTCCGTCACTTCACGCCGCACAACTTCGGCATAGCTTTCAGGGTGGCCGACGGGCAGCCCCACGTACTCGTCCAGGGCAAAGCCGGTGACGGCGGACATGTCCACCGTGTGGCCGGCCAGCGCCTTGTATATCGGCAGCGGCGAGCCTCCTGTGGCCAGGCCCAGGACGGCGTCGGGCTTGCTTCGGATGACGGCGGCAAGGATCCCGGCGGCAACGGAACCGGTGGCTGAGGCGGTAGGCACTACGAAAATTTCCACGTCAAAGGCACTCTCTACGAAAAAATCGGGCAGGACTGATTCCGCCCGGGGTTACGGACGGCGGCGGAAGAACGGAACCAACAGGCGGCGGCCGCACTATCGGGCCGCGACCTCCTTGAGTTTCAGGCGGATGCCGTCAAAGTGGCGCTGCAGACGTTCGGAGGCCAGGGCTTTGTCCTTGTTGGCCACGGCCTCGTAGATGTCCCAGTGGTCCTGGGCCTGCTGTTCGAGGTTGACCGGACCGGTGCCGAGAGCCAGGTGGATCTTGCGGTACACCTGCCAGAACACGTCCATCAGGTTGGTCAGCAGCTCATTGTTAAGGGGAGCGTACAGGCGGCGGTGGAACTCGGCGTCGTGCACGTAAAGGTGATCACCCTTCTTGGCTGCGGCCTCCATGGCTTCCATGGTGGCGCGCAAATCCGCCAGGTGCTGGTCGGTGAGGAGGTCGATGGCGGAACCGATCAGCCCGGATTCGAGAGCCTGGCGCACATCGATGAGTTCCAAGGCTTCTTCCCCCTTGTGGCGCAGGGACAGCCGGCAGCGGAAGGTCAGGCCGGAGACCAGGGCGCTGAAGTTGTTGGGCGCCACGAACATCCCAAACCCGTGCCGGATCTCGATGACGCCGAGGGCCTGGAGCACTTTCAGGGATTCGCGGACGGTGTTGCGCCCTACTCCCAGTTCGGCGGAGAGTTCGCTTTCGGTGGGCATTGCATCGCCGACGTCGAGGCCGCGCTCCAGGATGAGGTCCATAATCCGCGTCTGCAGGGCATGCGAACGGAGCTGCGCGCTGAAGCGGGCGGGCGATACTTCTTGCGATGCAGTGGCCACCGGGGTCTCCTCCTTGCCGCGCCGGGCGGCAACGCCTTGTATTACTCATCAAGGGTAACAGGAGATGGGACGTCCAATGTCTAAATATGACGCACCTAATTCGTGCAGCTCGTCCGCATGGTCCCGAATCTATCCCAGAAGGGTACGGACAAGCTCGCGGCTCGTCCGGTAGGCGGGCGTTTTGGGGTCAATAAGGGCGTAATGGTCGCCGGGAACTTTGACCAGCCGCGTGTCCATGTTTGCTGCTTTACCTGCTGTGACGTAGGATTCGGACTGGCTCGGCGGAACAGTGTCATCGTCGGTTCCGTGGACCGCAATTACGGGCACCGCCAGCGGCAGGGTGGTCATCGGGTCCGCGTATTTGTGGCGGAGGGGATATTTCGACGACGGCCCACCCAGCAGGTTGCTCACCGCACCATTGCTGAGGTTGAGTTGCTCTGCCTCGGCGAGGTTGAGGAGCCCGGACTGGCTGACGACACCGGTCAGGTGCACCGAGGTCGCATCCTGCCGGCGCGGGACTTGGCGGTCCGCATCCGGCATTCCCAACTGCGCGAGCTTGCCCCGGCCCGCAGCCCAGGCAGCGAGATGCCCGCCGGCCGAGTGGCCCAGTGCCACCACCGGGCCCAGGTTCAAAGCGTGTGTGGCGGCGAGATCCTGCAGCTTGTCGATGCCTGCCAGGACGTCGATGAACGTGTTCGGCCACCCCCCGCCGCTCCCGGCCCGCCGGTATTCAAGGTTCCAGGCGGCCATGCCGTGCGCGGCCAGGTCCTTGGCGAGCGGTTCCCCCAGTTCGGCACCATACTGCGAGCGCCAGTAGCCACCGTGGATCACCACCACCACGCCGCGGTGCTCGCCGCCGTCGGGCAGTTCCGGCAGGAAAAGCTCGCCCCACTGGCTGGGATCCACGCCGTACCGGTACCTGTGCCGCTTCACGCCATCCCCCTTGATCCCCGATGAACACGCTGCAACTGAACTTCCAGCTGCCGCCGTTGCCGCGCCCGCCAGCGCCCGCAACACAAACGCGCGACGCCGCAGCTCAGCCATGTGGCTTCGTTGCATTAAGTGGGAGAGCGTCCTGGGGTGCTTAGCGGCTGGCACCGGGCGCACTCCCGCCCAACCGCGCGGTGACCTTGTCCGCCGCCGCCATGCAGGATTCGCCGAGGGTCTGCAGACGCTCTTTGGAGACCCGGAACCGTGGGGCCGGGATGAGCACGGCTGCCACTAAGTTGCCGCGGTGATCGTAGACGGGGGCGGCCAGGCCTACTTCGTCCAGCGAAGACTCCCCGTAGTTGACGGCCCAGCCTCGGCGGACGTCATCCTTGAGGCGGAGCAGGTATCCCTCGAGACTGGTCTCATCCAGCCCCGGATACCTGATGGCCCCGCTGAGCAGGAGGGAACGCACGCGCTCCTCCGGCTCGGTTGCCAGGAACACCTGGACCGAGGCACTCAACGCGTCGCTGTATCGCGCCCCCAACGGCGCGGTGTGTTTGATCTGGTGGCGGCTCGCGATCTGCTCCACGCAAATGGACTCGTTGCCCTCCCACATCATCAGGGCGCTGGTTTCCCCCGTCAGTTCGGTGAGTTCGCGCAGCACCGGATAGGCGACGCGGCGCTCCTCCAGTTCGGCAAGAAGGGGACCGGCGACGGCGATCAGGCCGAGTCCCAGGCGGAAACGGCGGGTGTCCTCATCCCGTTCCACCAGGTTTTCCTGTTCGAAGGTTGCCAGGATGCGTGACACAGTGCTTTTGTGCAGGCCTACCCTGTTGGCGATTTCTGTGACGCCCAGCAACGGCTCGTCGGCGGTGAATGACCGCAGGACGGCGATGGCGTTCTCAATGACTGAGGCACCCTTGGTATCGCCCTTGCCGTTGGTATCACTGCCACTGGTATTAGTGGATTTTGGTGTGGTCATGGTGCTCACTATCATTGCGCATAGCCAGCGGAAAGCGGCGCCACGTCAGGCGCGGCGCCGCTTCCCACCGGGTGGCTGCACTTTCCGAAACCGGGTTTTCGACAAGCTCAACCACCGGAGGCGTTAAGCTCCGATGATGTTGTATTCCGGGCCGAACGGGAACTTGGTGATGTTCTCGGCCCCGTCTTCGCCCACCACCAGGATGTCGTGCTCGCGGTAGCCGCCGGCGCCCGGCTGGCCGTCCAGGACGGTGATCATCGGTTCCATGGAGACCACCATGCCCGGCTCCAGCACGGTGTCGATATCCTCGCGGAGCTCCAGTCCGGCTTCCCGGCCGTAGTAGTGGCTGAGGACACCGAACGAGTGGCCGTAGCCGAACGTGCGGTTCGCCAGGAGGCCGTGGCCGACGTAAATCTCGTTGAGCTCGGCGGCGATGTCCTTGCAGACCGCGCCGGGCTTGATCAGCTCCAGGCCGCGCTTGTGGACCTCAACGTTGATGTTCCACAGTTCCAGCGAGCGGGCATCCGGTTCGCCGTAGAACAGGGTCCGCTCCAGGGCGGTGTAGTAGCCGGAGGTCATCGGGAAACAGTTCAGGGACAGGATGTCGTGTTCCTGGATCTTGCGGGTGGTGGCCCAGTTGTGGGCGCCGTCGGTGTTGATGCCGGACTGGAACCACACCCAGGTGTCGCGGATCTCGGAGTCCGGGAACGTCCGGGCAATCTCGTGGACCATGGCCTCGGTGCCGATCAGGGCGACCTCGTATTCGGTGATGCCGGCCGTGATGGCGTTGCGGATGGCTTCCCCGCCCAGGTCACCGATCCGGGCACCGTGCTTGATGACCTCGATCTCCTCGGCGGACTTGATCATGCGCTGACGCATGGCGGCCTGGGCCACGTCCACCAAGGTGGCGCCGGCGAAGGCGGCCTGGATCTTGTTGCGGTTGTCCAGCGGCAGCGAGTCATCCTCGACACCAAGGCGGCGCGGGTTGATGCCGCGGGTGCGCAGGACTTCCTGGATCGCGAAGATGTAGTTATCCCGGCGCCAGTCCGTGTAGATGATGTTATCGCCGAAGCTCCGGCGCCACGGCATCCCGGCGTCAATGTTGGCGGTGACGGTGACGTTGTCATCCTTGGTGACCACCATGGCGTAGGAGCGGCCGAAGGTGGTGAAGAGGAAGTCGGAGTAGTACTTGATGGAGTGGTAGCTGGTCAGGACGACGGCGTCCAGATCCTTCTCTGCCATGATGCGGCGCAGGCCGGCGAGCCGGCGCTCGAACTCGGTGTCTGAGAACGTCAGGCTGACCTTCTCGCCGTTCTTGAGGACCTTGAGGCGCTCCAGTTCGGCGACGGTGGTGGCGTTCTCGGTGGTGGCGTTCTCGGTGCTGATGGTCATCGTGACGATGCCTTTCTCTAATGCGTTGTTGAGCTGGAAGTGGTTGGAAAGATTGACTATTCGTGCCGCAACGGCTCTTTGCAGGTTTCCTTGGAGAGAGCCACGGCGATCAGGGAGACGACGGCGGCGCCAACCAAGTACCAGGCCGGAGCCAGGACGTTGGCTGTGGCCGCGATCAGCAGTGTGGCCATGAAGGGGGCTGTACCGCCGAAGAGTGCATTGGAGAGGTTGAAGCTGACGGCGAAGCCGCTATAGCGGACCCGGGTGGGGAACATTTCGGCCAGGAAGCTGGGAAGCGTTCCGTCATTGAGGGTGAGCATCGCGCCCAGCAGGATCTGGACAAGCACGATGACCAGGAAATTGCCCGTTCCCAGCAGCGCGAAGGCGGGCACGGTCAGCAGGATGAAGGTGACGGATGCGCTGATCAGCACCTTCTTGCGTCCGTACCGGTCCGAGAGCATCCCCGTAAGGAAGATGAAGCCGATGTAAGTAACGAGTGCAATGGTGGTGGCGAGGAATGATTCGGTGGCGCCGAGGCCCAGCTCCGTGGACAAGTACGTGGGCATGTAGCTGAGGATGACGTAGAATCCGACGGCGTTGAGCAGCACGGCCCCGACGGCCTTGAGCAACAGCCGCCAGTGGTTCCGGAACAGGCCCGACACGGGCGCCTTGATGGTTTCGTCCTCCGCTGCGAGCTCGCGGAACACCGGGGTGTCTTCGAGCTTGGTGCGGATGTAACGCCCGATCAGTCCCATCGGAGCTGCGAGCAGGAACGGTAAGCGCCAGCCCCAGCTGTGCATTGCGTCGGTGCTAAGCAGGACTGTCAGGAGGCCTGCAAGCAGGGAGCCGAAGAGCAGGCCTGCGGCGGTGCTGGCGGGAACCACTGCGGCGTATAGGCCGCGTTTGTTGGCTGGAGCGTATTCGACCAGGAAGGCGGAGGCTCCGGCGTACTCGCCGGATGCGGAGAAGCCCTGCGCTACGCGGATGATTAGAAGCAGGATCGGTGCCCAGATGCCGATTGTGTCGTAGCCGGGGATCAGGGCGATGCAGAACGTGGCCCCGGACATGATCAGGATTGAGAGGGACAGTGCGGTGCGTCGGCCGACTTTGTCGCCGATGTGGCCCCAGACGAACCCACCGAGCGGGCGCACGAGGAACGAAATTGCAAATAGTGCGAAGGTCAGCAGAAGCCCGGTCTGGGGGTTGGATTCAGGGAAAAAGACTGTGGCGATAGTGACGGCGAGGTAGCCGTAAACGGCGTAGTCGAACCATTCAACGAAGTTGCCGATGAAGCTGGCCGCGATGACCCTGCGGCGCGTTTCCTTGCTGACGGCACTGTCAGCCGGTTCGAATTTCTTTCCGCTCAGTGCACTGCGGCTCTCATGTGGGCCGTCATGCTCCGGGTTTGCGCCTCCCGGGAGGAGGGGGGATGAAGTTTCGTTACTCATTTGTCCACCAAATTTGTTGGGGTTGCAATAAGCGCAACGCTGTTGCACCAGATTATGCGTGATGGACGCCACAGTCAATGGTTTCTTTTCGGATGTTACCGCGGGAAAGTCGCCGATTCTTTTCAGTTGCCTTGAATTGAGCAGGGCGCGCGCCGGGCGCGATCCCATTGAAATTGAGCGTCCTGGGGTTGCGTTTGGCGAAGCTTCGTTGCATTGTAAGCGCATTGTCTTGGTCGGGCTTGGAGCCGCGCCTGGAGCTCTGTTGCCGACGTGCCCCGACTGGTGGCGCCGAGCGGCCCAAGGATGCGAGCCGGCCAAGGTGGGTTGATTCCGCAACTTGTGGCGATTGAGGCTGTCGAAACCTGGTGCCCGGCGGAATCTGACCGCGGCAACTTCTCCCAGGGATAGCCCGGTGTGGACGAAGTCCGGGTCGGTAGCCTGGGGCCGGCAGGCGCTGGTATGCCTCATGCGGTGGTGTTTAGGGCAGGGCTGGCCCAAATTCGCGACGCCGGTGCTTCGGCCCTTGTGCCAGGCCGGGAGGGGGGTCCGCTTCGTTGTCCACAGACTGATTGGAACAGTCCGGGGAGGGGCACTTACCGTCCGGCACGCGAGAGCCCGCCGGCAGGGGACTCCCCCAGCCGGCGGGCTGCGGATTTTAAAGCTTGCGTCCAAGCGAGGAACGAGCGAGCACGCGTGGAACCGGGCCTGTACCTCGCAAGCTCGGCCAGGGAACCCGGCGGTCGTGGCCCCTGGCTCACCTACCGGCCCAGGGCTGGTCAGCCGCGCAGCCGCTCCATGCCGGGATCGAACAGCGGTCAAATCGGCGGAGACCGCCGTCGACCAGGGCGCCCGCGTAGCCGCCCACACGACCAGGAAAGGTTCCCCGCTCGCGGCAGCCGCTGCCGCCGTCGTCCTTATCCCTGCTGCGCAGAAGACGGACCATGGCTCGGCGGTGTCGCGGCAGTATTCGGGGAGCCTCTTCGGACAGGTTCAAGGCGAGGATTCCTATGCTGCGCTCCTTCGCGCAACGGCAGCCGGATGCCGCCTCTACCTTTTACGTCGATCAGGCCTACCTCGAATCGATCTCATGGCTGCCAGACTAGCGAGGGGCGCGCGGCAGGTCGAGGGATAACGGAACCAAGGTTGCCCCCCGCCGCCGCGTCTACAGCACCTTGCGGATGGTTTCCTCGAAGCTCGTGACGTGATGCAGGGCAAGTTCCCCGGCCTTGTCCGCGTCGCCGGCCGCCACCGCCATGAGCAGGTCCACGTGCTCGGTGATGTGGCCGGTCACCGAGGGAACCTTGTCCAGCACCACGCACCAGATGCGGGTGGCCAGGTTGTCATAGCGAATCAGGGTGTCTTCCAGGTGCGGATTGGCTGCCGCCTTGTAAATGAGCCGGTGCACCATCAGGTCGTAGCGCATCAGATCACGCGACTCCCCTGTCCCGGGATCAATGCCGGCTATGGCGTCCGCCACCTGCAGCAGTTCGCGCCGCATGCCCTCGTTTGCCCTGTCCGCCGCGCGGCGGGCGGCCAGGGGCTCCAGCAACTCCCGGATCTCGGACACATCAGCCAGCTCGGTAAAGTCCACAGTCGTGGCAAAAGTCCCCCGGCGGGGATAGGAAACCACCAAGTGGTCCCCCTCAAGCCGCTTGATCGCCTCCCGCACGGGGGTGCGGCTGAAGCCGAGCTCGGCCGCCAACTGGCCGTCATTGATCGGCTCGCCCGGGCGGATTTCCAGCATGATCAGCTTGTCGCGCAGCTGCCGGTAGGCAGCCTCGGCCTGGGAGAGGACAACATCCTCCACCTGCGGCAGGACGGGAAGTGCGTTCAAGTGAGCTCTCCGTTCTCGGGTTCGAGCCGTGGCAGGAAGTAACTTTGCCTGGCCTATTGACTCTGCTGTGATTCCGATCATACCATTGACCTCACACTGATATATCAGTCAAAGCAACAGTGGTATTTCAAAGGAGCATCCGTGGTTGAGCAGTTGAACGAGCGACTTTCCGCAGTCGATCCCGAGGTCCAGCAGGCCATTAACAACGAGCTGGTCCGCCAGCAGTCCACGCTGGAAATGATCGCGTCGGAGAATTTCGCCCCCTCCGCCGTCATGGAGGCGCAGGGCTCGGTCCTGACCAACAAGTACGCCGAAGGCTACCCCGGCAAGCGCTACTACGGCGGCTGCGAGCACGTGGACGTCATCGAGCAGCTGGCCATCGACCGCGTCAAGGCCCTGTTCGGTGCCGAGTTCGCCAACGTCCAGCCCCACTCCGGCGCCCAGGCCAACGCCGCGGCCATGTTCGCCCTGCTTGAGCCGGGCGACACCATCATGGGCCTGAGCCTGGCCCACGGCGGCCACCTCACCCACGGCATGCGCATCAACTTCTCCGGCAAGCTCTACAACGTGGTCCCCTACCACGTGCGTGAATCCGACCTCCGGGTAGACATGGCCGAAGTCGAAGCGCTGGCCCTGGAACACCGACCCAAACTGATCGTGGCCGGCTGGTCCGCCTACTCCCGCCAGCTCGACTTCGCCGAGTTCCGCCGGATCGCCGATCTGGTGGGTGCGTACCTGATGGTGGACATGGCCCACTTCGCCGGCCTGGTGGCGGCTGGACTGCACCCGAACCCGGTGCCCTACGCCGACGTCGTCACAACCACCACCCACAAGACCCTCGGCGGCCCGCGCGGCGGCGTCATCCTGGCCAAGGAGGAGTACGCCCGCAAGATCAACAGCGCAGTGTTCCCCGGCCAGCAGGGCGGCCCGCTGGAGCACGTCATCGCTGCCAAGGCCGTGGCTTTCAAGCTCGCCGGGACCCCGGAATTCAAAGAACGCCAGGAACGCGTCCTGCAGGGATCCAAACTCCTGGCCGAACGTCTCCTCCGCGAAGACGTGGCAGCCGCCGGCATCTCCGTGGTCAACGGCGGCACGGACGTTCACCTGGTCCTGGTGGACCTCCGCCACTCTGAACTGGACGGCCAGCAGGCCGAAGACGCGCTGCACCGGATCGGCATCACCGTCAACCGTAACGCTGTCCCGTTCGACCCCCGCCCGCCGATGGTCTCCTCAGGGCTCCGGATCGGCACGCCCGCCCTCGCCACCCGCGGCTTCAGCGCCGCCGAATTCACCGAAGTCGCGGACATTATCGCGACGGCGCTCATCGCCGCCGCGGGCGCCGGCACCACCGGGACAACGTCCCTCAGCGAAGCCACCGCCGTCGAACTCCGCGCCCGGGTCACCGCACTTGCAGAACAGTTCCCCCTCTACCCGCATCTTTCAACGCCCGACGGCGGCGGGATCGCCCCGTTTGAAGCAGACCTGATTGGAGCAGCACAGTGAGCACCCAACAGCTCCCCGAGCACCCGGATTTCCTCTGGCGCAACCCGGACCCCAAGAAAAGCTACGACGCCGTGATTGTGGGCGGCGGCGGGCACGGCCTGGCCACCGCGTACTTCCTGGCCAAGAACCACGGCATGACCAACATCGCCGTCCTGGAAAAGGGCTGGCTGGCCGGCGGCAACATGGCCCGGAACACCACCATCATCCGTTCCAACTACCTCTGGGACGAGAGCGCGGCCATCTACGAGCACGCCCTCAAGCTCTGGGAAATCCTGCCCGAGGAACTCGAATACGACTTCCTGTTCAGCCAGCGCGGCGTGATGAACCTCGCCCACACGTTGGGCGACGTCCGTGAAAGCATGCGGCGCGTGGGGGCGAACCAGCTCAACGGCGTGGACGCGGAATGGCTGGACCCCAAGCAGGTCAAGGAACTCTGCCCCATCCTGAACATCTCCGACAACATCCGCTACCCCGTCATGGGAGCGACCTACCAGCCGCGGGCCGGGATCGCCAAGCACGACCACGTGGCCTGGGCCTTCGCCCGCAAATGCGACGAACTGGGCGTGGACATCATCCAGAACTGCGAAGTCACTGGATTCGTCAAGGACGGCAACCGCGTCACCGGCGTCAAGACCAACCGCGGCACCATCAACACCGAAAAGGTGGGCCTCGCCGCTGCCGGGCACAGCTCGGTCCTGGCCGAAATGGCCGGCTTCGAACTCCCCATCCAGTCCCACCCGCTCCAGGCACTGGTCTCCGAACTGCACGAGCCGGTCCACCCCACGGTGGTCATGTCCAACCACGTGCACGTCTACGTCTCCCAGGCCCACAAGGGCGAACTGGTGATGGGCGCGGGCGTGGACTCCTACAACGGCTACGGCCAGCGCGGATCTTTCCACGTGATCGAGGAGCAGATGGCGGCCGCCGTCGAGCTCTTCCCGATCTTCGCCCGGGCTCACGTGCTGCGGACCTGGGGCGGGATCGTGGACACCACCCTGGACGCCTCCCCCATCGTCGGCAACACCCCGGTGGAGAACATGTTCGTGAACTGCGGCTGGGGCACCGGCGGCTTCAAAGCCACCCCGGCCGCCGGCCTGACCTTCGCCCACAACATCGCCACGGGCACACCGCACAAGCTGAACCAGCCGTTTGCACTGGAACGCTTCGAAACCGGCGCCCTCATCGATGAACACGGCGCTGCCGCCGTAGCCCACTAGCCGCCGTCCCATAGAAAGAAGACGCACATGCTGCTTATCTCATGCCCCAACTGCGGCTCCCGCGACGAGACCGAGTTCCACTACGGCGGCCAGGCCCACGTGCCCTACCCGGAGAACCCGAACGAGCTGAACGACAAGGAATGGGCCCATTTCCTGTTCTACCGTGAAAACACCAAGGGGATTTTCGCCGAGCGCTGGCTGCACAGCACCGGCTGCCGCCAGTGGTTTAACATGCTCCGCGACACCGTGACCTATGACATCCAGGCGGTCTACCCGATGGGGACGCCCCGGCCTGATGCCGCCGGCCGGCCAACCGCCGAAACCGGCACTGCGAGCCTTGCCCCCGACAGCACCACCACCGGAAGGGCAGCTCCCAGCACTTCCACCACCAGTATCGCCCCGGCTTCATCGGCCAGCACCACCGCCCCGAAGGGAGCAACCAAGTGACTTCCCAGAACGCCCGCCTCGCTGCAGGCGGACGCATCGACCGCACCATCTCCTGGCGTTTCACCGTGGATGGCGAGGAATTCACAGGCCACCCCGGCGACACCCTCGCCTCGGCCCTGATTGCCAACGGCCGCATCGCTGCGGGCAACTCGCTCTACGAGGACCGCGCCCGCGGCATCATGTCCGCCGGCGTTGAGGAATCCAACGCGATGGTCAAGATCTCCCCGCGCTTCCCCGGCGACGTGGCAGAGTCCATGCTCCCTGCCACCACCGTCACCCTGGTGGACGGCCTGAAGGCAGAACTGCTCAACGGCCTGGGCAAGCTGGACCCGGACGAAGACCGTGCCGAATACGACAAGAAGTACGTCCACACCGACGTCCTGGTGATTGGCGGCGGCCCCGCAGGCCTCACCGCTGCCCGCGAGGCCGTGCGCACCGGCGCCCGCGTCATCCTCATGGACGACCAGCCCGAACTGGGCGGGTCCCTCCTGTCCGGCTCCACCGCACCTGAGCTGGCTGACACCATCGACGGCAAGCCGGCCCTGGAATGGGTGGCCGACGTGGAAGCCGAACTCGTTTCCGGAGCCGAATCCACCGTCCTGAACAGGACCTCCGCCTTCGGCGCCTACGACGCCAACTACGTCATCGCGGTCCAGAACCGTACCGACCACCTGTCCAGCCCGGCCGCCCCAGGCGTCTCACGACAGCGGATTTGGCACGTGCGTGCCAAGCAGGTGATCCTGGCCCCAGGCGCCCACGAGCGTCCCCTGGTCTTCGAGAACAACGACCGCCCCGGCATCCTGCTCGCCTCCGCCGCCCGCAGCTACCTCAACCGCTACGCCGTGGCCGCCGGGCAGCGCGTGGTCATCAGCACCACCAACGACAGCGCCTATGCCCTCGCCGCGGACCTCCGCGCCGCCGGCGTCAAGCTCGCAGCCGTCGTCGATGCCCGCCCGCAGCTCTCGAAGGTGGCTGCCGCCGCCGTCGAGGCCGGCACGCGTGTGCTGATCGGCAGCGCGGTGGCCAACACAGCCGCCGGCTCCGCCGACGGTCGGGTTGAGAGCGTCACCGTCCGCAGCATCAACGACGACGGCGAACTCACCTCCGGCGTCGAGGAAATCGCCTGCGACCTGCTGGCAGTTTCCGGTGGCTGGAGCCCGCTGGTGCACCTGCACTCCCAGCGGCAGGGCAAGCTGCGCTGGGACGAAGAGCTCGCCGCTTTCGTGCCGAGCACCGTGGTCCCGAACCAGCAGACCATCGGCTCCGGCCGCGGCAGCTTCGAACTTGAGGACTGCCTGGCCGAGGGCATCTCCGCCGGAGCAGCGGCAGCCATCGCTGCCGGCTTCACTTCCGCCGTAGAGCCCTCTCCTTTCGGCGAGCCGAAGGCCTCCGCCCCGACCCGCCAGCTGTGGCTGGTCCCGGGCCAGGAAGGCACTCCGGATGACTGGCACCACCACTTCGTGGACTTCCAGCGCGACCAGTCCGTGGCTGACGTCCTGCGCTCCACCGGCGCCGGGATGCGGTCGGTGGAGCACATCAAGCGCTACACCTCCATCAGCACCGCCAACGACCAGGGCAAGACCTCCGGCGTCAACGCGATCGGCGTCATTGCCGCAGCGCTCCGGACCGCCGGCGAAGCATCCCGCGGCATCGGCGACATTGGGACCACCACCTACCGGGCACCGTTCACGCCGGTGGCGTTCGCGGCACTCGCCGGACGCCAGCGCGGCGAACTGTTCGACCCCGCCCGCGTCACCTCGATCAACCCGTGGCACGTCGCCAAGGGAGCCCTGTTCGAAGACGTCGGGCAGTGGAAGCGGCCCTGGTACTACCCGCAGGCCGGGGAGGACATGGACGCTGCCGTGCTGCGCGAATGCGCCGCTGTCCGCGACTCGGTGGGCTTCATGGATGCAACCACCCTCGGCAAGATCGAAATCCGCGGCAAGGACGCCGGTGAGTTCCTCAACCGGATCTACACCAACGCGTTCAAGAAGCTCGCCCCGGGTTCCGCCCGCTACGGCGTGATGTGCATGGCTGACGGCATGATCTTCGACGACGGCGTCACCCTGCGCCTGGACGATGACCGCTACTTCATGACCACCACCACCGGCGGCGCCGCGAAGGTCCTGGACTGGCTGGAGGAATGGCTCCAGACCGAATGGCCGGAACTGGACGTGCACTGCACCTCGGTGACCGAACAGTGGAGCACGATTGCCGTCGTCGGACCTAAGTCCCGGGCCGTCCTGGCCAAACTGGCGCCGGAACTGGCTGCGGACGGCGGGCTGGAAGCAGAAGCCTTCCCGTTCATGACCTTCCGCGAAACCACCCTCGCATCAGGCGTCCAGGCCCGCGTCTGCCGGATCTCCTTCTCCGGTGAACTGGCCTACGAAATCAACGTGCCGTCCTGGTACGGGCTGAACACCTGGGAAGCCGTGGCCGCCGCCGGGGCCGAATACAACATCACCCCCTACGGCACCGAAACCATGCACGTGCTCCGCGCCGAAAAGGGCTACCCGATCGTCGGGCAGGACACCGACGGCACCGTCACTCCCCAGGATGCGGGCATGGAATGGGTGGTCTCCAAGGCCAAGGAATTCATCGGCAAGCGCTCCTACGCCCGGGCCGACGCCAGCCGCGAGGACCGCAAGCACCTGGTCAGCGTCCTGCCGGTGGATGGCTCCATCCGGCTGCCGGAAGGAACCCAGCTCGTGGAAAAGGGCATCAGCACCAGCCCCGCCTACGGCCCCGTCCCCATGCAGGGCTTCGTGACCTCGAGCTACCACAGCGCCGCCCTGGGCCGCTCTTTCGGACTGGCCCTGATCAAGAACGGCCGTAACCGCATCGGTGAATCCCTGGTGGCCGTCGCCGGCGACCAGCTGGTTGACGTTGTTGTCGCCGAAACCGTACTTTTTGACCCCGAAGGAGCCCGCAAAGATGGCTAACACCGCAGCACTCAATGGCGTCAATGGACTCCGGGACATCCGCCGCAGCCCCGCCTCCCACCTGGCCTCCGCCCTGGAAGCCGGTTCCGTCCAGGGCACGGTGGTCCTCGAGGAAGGCCCCTTCCAGACCATGGCCGGCGTCCGGGTAGACCCCCGCTCCGAGGAAGGGACGCGGATCGCCGCCGTCGCCGGCGGCCTGCCGGCACGCTGCGGCGACGTGACCGGCAAGGACGGCATCAGCGTCCTCTGGCTGGGACCGTCGGAGTTCCTGGTGGTTGCACCGGAAAAGGCCCACGACTCCCTGGGCGGTAACCTCATCGGCTCCCTCGTGGAAGCACTGGGCGACGCCCCGGGCCAGGTGGTGGACCTGTCTGCCAACCGCACCACGTTCGAGCTCTCCGGCCCCCGCGCCCGGGCCGTCCTGGAAAAGGGCTGCGCCCTTGACCTGCACCCGCGCAGCTTCACCCCGGGAACGGCCCTGAACACCGAGGTTGGCAACATCCCGGTGGTCCTGCAGAAGACCGGGGAGGAAAGCTTCCGGCTCTTCCCCCGGGCTTCGTTCGCAGACTTCCTGGGCCGCTGGCTCCTCGATGCAATGCGCGAGTACGCCTCGCCAGAGGTCCCCTAAATGGCCCTGAGCGTCCTGGACCTCTTCTCCGTTGGCATCGGGCCGTCGTCCTCACACACGGTCGGCCCGATGCGGGCGGCGAAGCTGTTCGCCGACGGGCTCAAGAGCGACGGCCACCTGAGTTCGACTGTCCGGGTCCAGTCCGAGCTGTTCGGTTCGCTCGGCGCCACCGGCCGGGGCCATGGCTCCGACAAGGCGGTGGTGCTGGGCCTGCAGGGCCAGGACCCGGAAACCGTGGACACCACCACCGCAGATGACCAGGTGGCCGCCGCAGCCCTTGACGCCGAACTCATGATCGGCGGGCACCACCGGGTGGACTTCAACTGGGACGAGGACGTGGTCCTGCACCGGCGCAAGTCCCTCCCGGCCCACCCCAACGGCATGACCTTCCGCGCCCTCGACCACGCCGGCGCCGTCCTCAGCGAACGGAGCTTTTACTCCATCGGCGGCGGCTTTGTGGTGGACGGCGACGCCGACGCCGGTGACCGGGTGGTGGCCGATGCCACCGTCCTCCCCTACCCGTTCACCACCGCCGACGAACTCCTGGCGATCTGCAAGCGCGAGGGCATGTCCATCTCCGACGTCATGCTCGCCAACGAGCTCACCTGGCGCAGCGAAGCGGAACTCCGCGAAAAGCTGCTGTCCTTGTGGGCGGTCATGCGCGAATGCGTGGACAACGGCTGCGCCGCGGAAGGGATCCTTCCCGGCGGGCTGAACGTAAAGCGCCGCGCGCCGTCGCTATTCCAGACCCTGACCGCAGACACGGGTGTCACCGACCCCCTGCGGGCGATGGAATGGGTGAACCTCTTCGCCCTCGCGGTCAACGAGGAAAACGCCGCGGGCGGGCGCATCGTCACCGCCCCCACCAACGGCGCGGCCGGCATCGTCCCCGCCGTCCTGCACTACTACGTCAAGTTTGTGCCCGGCGCCAACGACGACGGTGTGGTCCGCTTCCTGCTGGCCGCGGCCGCCGTCGGAATCCTGTTCAAGATCAACGCCTCCATCTCCGGCGCCGAAGTGGGCTGCCAGGGCGAGGTGGGCTCGGCCTGCTCCATGGCCGCCGCCGGGCTCTGCGAGGTCCTCGGCGGGACACCCGAACAGGTGGAAAACGCCGCCGAAGTAGGAATCGAACACAATCTCGGCCTGACCTGCGATCCCGTCGGCGGCCTCGTGCAGATCCCCTGCATCGAACGCAATGCCATCGCCAGCGTTAAAGCCATCAACGCCGCGCGACTGTCCCTCCACGGGGACGGCAGCCACAAAGTATCCCTCGACAAAGCCATCAAAACCATGCGCGAGACAGGAGCGGACATGAAAACCAAGTACAAGGAGACCTCCCGCGGAGGTCTCGCCGTCAACGTGATCGAGTGCTGAGCCATGACCGACATCCAGACTGAACCCTCTGCCCCTGCGTCAATCACCACGGTGGAACACGTTCTGACGCTCGACTGCGCGGAGACGCCCGGCATCGTCCACGCCGTCTCAGGTTTCCTGCTCGAACGCGGCTGCGACATCCTGGACAGCAAGCAGTTCGATTCCCAGACGGACGGTCATTTCTTCATGCGGATCCACTTTGCCGCGGCCAACGACCCGTCCGGAGAATCTGTCGACGGACCGGCCGAGATTGAGGCACTCCGGCAGGCTTTCGTACCCGTCGCGAATCAGTTCGGGATGCGCTGGCGCCTTGAGCACCAGGGTGCCAAGCGCCGCGTGCTGATCATGGTGTCCAAGTTCGGGCACTGCCTGAACGACCTGCTGTTCCGCGCCAGGACCGGTGAACTTGCCGTGGAGGTCGCTGCCGTGGTTTCCAACCACACGGACCACCAGGCATTGGTGGAATGGCACGGCATCCCGTACTTCCACGTGCCGGTCACCGCCGCCACCAAGCCCGAGGCTGAAGCCCGGCTGCTGCAACTCGTGGACGAGTACGACGTGGAACTGGTGGTCCTTGCCCGCTACATGCAGGTCCTCAGCGATGAACTCACCCGGCGGCTGGATGGCCGGGCCATCAACATCCACCACTCATTCCTGCCCAGTTTCAAGGGCGCCAAGCCCTACCACCAGGCCTACACACGCGGCGTCAAAACCGTGGGCGCCACCGCACACTACGTCAACGCCGAACTTGACGAGGGGCCCATCATCGCCCAGCAGACGGTGGAAGTGGACCACACCTACGGGCCGGAAGACCTGGTTGCGGCCGGACGGGACACCGAATGCAAAGCGCTGTCCAACGCGGTCCGCTGGCACTGCGAAGGCCGGGTGATCCTCCAGGGCAACAAGACAGTAGTGCTCCGCTGACCCATCCCCCACAGCCGCCTGCGGATGGTCAAGCCAGCCGCGGCGCAGCGCCCGTTTGATCTTCACGACGGCACGCTCGAACCCGTCCGCGAGGTCGCTCTTGTCGAAAATCAGGACCGTCCAGCCCGCCGAGTCGAACGCCTTATCCCGCGTCTCCTGTCGCTGAAGATCTGCGCGTCACCAAGGTGATGTCCGCCGTCGTGCTGGATTGCGAGCCGCCGATGACGGTAGCCGAGATCGGCCGACGGCCATCGCGCGTCTCCGGCGGGCAAAGGCACCTGGAGTCCAGATGGTGAGATCCGCGTTCAGGGAACCGACGACGACGATGCGGCCGCCAGCGCCTGGCTCGCGGGCGCTCATTCGGTCACCTCAGCCTCGACCGGCTTGGGGATCAGGAGCGAGGCGGCGAAGCCGGCCACCGTGATGACGAGGCCGACCAGCACCACAGTCAGGTAGGAGGCTTTGGTATCGCCCATCGCGGACGTCGCAACGAGTACGGCAGGCAGCACCAGGAAGCTCAGGCCGGCGCCGAGGTTGAAGGCGCCCGCGTTCATGCCGGGCAGGAATCCCGGGTTTCCGGCAGGTGAGAGGACAACTCCGAGTCCGTTCAGCATGATGTTGACCGTACCGGCGTACATGATGCACAGCAAGACCGTTCCGGCGATCATCATCGGCAGGCTGCTGAGGCCGAAGAACGCGATGATGGCAAGGGCAACGATGCTGCCGAGCATGCCGATCCGCAGGACCTTGGTGTAGCCGAGCACCGGGGCGAGCCGGCCGCTGATGGGACCCACCAGCCAGCCGAGCAGGGCGTAGGGGGCGCAGACGGACGGTTTCCACCATCGGCTGCTTGGCGCGCTTTTCCACGGTCCAGAAGGCGTAAAACGCGGCGGCGGCAACCACCACCAGGCCGATGGACAGCATAAGCGTGCCGGGCGAGAAGCCGCCCACCAGCTTGGCACCTTCGTTGAGCGCCGTGAGAAGGGCGCCCACCGCAACCACGATGAAGGACACTCCCAGCCAGTCCATGGCGGTCCCGGCGGCCGGCTTGCTCTTAGTGGCCAGGATTGCGACCAGGGCCGTGGCGACGATGGCCAGGACCACCATGAGCCAGAAGATGCTGCGGAAGCCGTAGTGCTCGGCGAAGTAGCCGCCCACGAAGGAGTCGACGCCGGCCACGCCGCCGTTGACGGCAGAGATCAGGCCGCGCGGCGCAAGATTTGCGGATGGACCACTTCGTGCAAAACGTTCGTTCTCAGTGACATCGAGACGGCGAACGACACCCTTTCCCGGGCCGGGGATACATAGACACTGAAGGTGGCGCTCAATGCTTGAGATGAAATCCTTACAGATCCACGGTCGTCGGGAACGACTTGACGGGCCCCACCCCATGTGATTCCGACCCTGTGGAGCAAAGGAAAAGGCAGCCACCCGGGTGCGCACACCCCAACGTCAAACATCCAGAGAAGTAGCTACGTGAAGAGGCTGCCGCCCCGTGACGGACTCGAGCCATCAGGATTGTCACCGGATCGGATGCGGGGACCGGGATGACGGGGGAAGGGCATGTGGTTGTGCGGCGCCCGGGTCACCGCACCGGCCCCGCCGTGCGCACCGGTTCCGTTCTTGTCCTGACTCTGATCGCATTGTGGGTGTTGGTCGTTCTTTCGCGGCCGCTGAACCGCTGGCGGGCACTAATCATCGGCGTCATGTATGCCGCCCTTGCGCTCGTCCTAACAGCGCCGCCGCTCCAGGATTTCTTTGAGTTCGCAGTGCTTGGCCAGGAACACCTGGCAATATCTGCGCTGATCGCACTCATCGGCTGCCTCGCCGTCGAACTCTTGCATTGGGCCCTCTTTCGGCGGATTAACGCTGACCCTGCCTTCACTCCGTAGGGACCAACCGACGCCCCGGAACTACATCCGGCGGGGCGCCACACCCGGTAAGGGCCCGGGAACCGCGAGTGGACAGCGGCTTACAACGTCACCCCCGCCCCGCCCGGCCGAGGTCTAGTCTGAGTCATGAGCGGTCAACAGAAGACTTGGCACGACAAACACAAAGCCTCCCTGACAAAAGGACAACGCGCCGCTGACATCATGCGGAACGGAATGGGAAGCTGGCCATTCGTCGGAAGTTTCATCTGCTTCATGCTCATCTGGGCCGCTATCAACACCTGGGCGCTGGCCACAAAAGCCTGGGACCCATACCCCTACATACTCTTGAACCTCCTGCTCTCTATGTTGGCAGGACTCCAAGGTGCGATTCTCCTCATAGCCGCCAAGCGACAGGACGCCATCGCCGCGGCCATGGCCCAGCACGACTTCGACACCAATACCAAGGCAAAGGAAGAGATCGAACTCCTGATAGCCATCAACCGCGAACAACTGGAAATTCTGCAGGAACTAAAGAAAGCGGCGGCACGTGAACGCCTGAACGTCCAGCCCCACGCGGATGCCTGAATCAGCCCAGACCGGGCACGCCCGTTTTTCCGCGGCTCAAAGCTCTGAGCTTGGAAAGCCGACCCTCCCAAACGGAGTGTCGGAGGAGGGCCACCTCAGATACTTGGTTGCGTTCGGCGATCAACTCACGCTCATATGCGGCGGAATTAGCGAGTATGTTCAGCACCAGCCGGTCGTTTGGTAGCGCCCTGTCGCGAGGACAGGTAAGAGAGCCGGCCGTCGTAGCGTCTGGGCCTGCGGTGGGTCCGCTGATCCTTCCGGAGTCATGGGTTGCCGGGAACAGATGGTTAGGACCCCGCCGTGGCGCCGCTGTTTTCGACGCACGATCTGAGAGAGAGCGTTGCCGTATTTGGTGTATTAAGTGAGAGAGCGCCCTGACGGGAGGGTGCCGCCCGTCGGCCGTAAGCTGGGTGCATGCCGAGTAACTGGGACAGCCTGGACGTCAGCCTCCGCGAATCCGTGCAGGAGAACGTGGAGCTCTACGAGCGCGTCCGCCCTGCCCTGAAGCTGGTCACCCGTGACGTGCTCCTCATCCTGCGCCGCATGCTGAAGGGCACCGAGGTGACGCCACTGTTTGTCACCGGGCGCACCAAAACGGTGGAATCGTTCCGGGAAAAGATCTCCCGCATTGAGGAACCGCTGGAGCCCGGCGGGCCGCCGGTGCTGAAGTTCCCGGACCCGTTCCGCACGCTCAATGACATGGTGGGCGTCCGCGTCATCACCAAGTTGCCCGCTGAAAACGCGCTGGCAGCCAACATCATCAAGCGCGAGCGCCAGGTGTTCGACTGCCGCGGCGACCGGGAGAAGGACATCGGCTCCATCGAGTCCGGCACGTACGGCTACTCCAGCCGCCACCTCATCCTCCGCACCATCCAGAACGACGCCGTCAAGGAGTACCAGCAGGTCTTTAACCCGGACGTCCCGGCCAACGGCAGCTACTTCTTCGAGTGCCAGATCCGCACTGTCTTCGCCCATGCCTGGAGCGAGATCGAGCACGACATCCGCTTCAAGGCCGAGGATCCGCGCGCCTGGACCCCGCACTTCGACCGCCAGTTCACCGCTACCGCCGCCATGCTGGAAACGGTGGAAAGCGCGTTCGCGGACCTGCACGAACGCTACGAGGAGGTGCGCAGCTACTGGGACATGGACGGCGAAGGCGCCGCGCAGCTTACCCCCAATCGGATCCGCGACGTCTTGCGCACCCTGCTCCCGCACGTGGACCGCAAAGTGGATGACGACTGGGGCTGGGCGGCTGAACTGATGGCGGCCCACGGCCTGAACCAGACCGTCCAGCTGGCTGGCCTGCTCAGCGCCCAGCGCATCACTGAGGTCCGCAAGGCCCTGGACCACCGCTACTCCCCCGGCCCGGACCGCCTGCTGGATGACCTCCTGCTCTGGCAATTCGGTACCAAACACATTGACCTCACCGCGGAAGCGCCCGACGCCGTCCCGCACCCGCGGCGCGACAGCCTCCTGCGGCGGCTTAAACAGATTGAACGTTACCGCCAGGCCAAGGCAAGTTAGCCGGAAACCGTGCGCACCTGACGGCCGCCCAGGGCCGCAGGATTACGGGCCATCACGGACAGTCAACTACCCTTGACTCATAGGGGCGGCTGTTGGTAGACGGGCCCCCGAATCTTCCGGCTCCCGCCCCGCGGCATGGCCCGGCAGCTGTTTTTGCCCCTCTCTGACAAGGATTCCGCCATTTCCACGGACGCATTCTTCGCCTCGCTCACCCGGATCCGCAACGTCATCCTGCCGATGGCGGCGCGGTCGTGGCTGAACACTTCCCGCGGACTGCTCGCCGGCTTTATCCTGGTGCACCTTGGCTTCTTGATCTTCGGTGCGCTGCTTTCCCTTCGCGGGGAAGCGTTCAGCGATACGTTCATCTACCGTGACTGGGCTGCGGCCGGCTTCAACGAGGCGAATCTCAGCGGCGGACCCAGCCCCTGGGTGTACCCCATCCTCGCGCTGATCCCCATGGCGCTGGCCGGCCTGGCCGGACCGGGACCGTTCTTTTTCCTCTGGGTGCTGATGACCACCCTCCTCAACGGCTGGGGCCTGGCCAAGCTCACAGACCGTGGCCGCAATCAGGAGGCGATCCCGGCAGGCTGGTGGTGGCTGGTCTTCACACTGCTGATGGGCTGGCTGGGCTTCGCCCGCGTGGACGGCCTCACCGCGCCGATCGTCCTGGTGGCGCTGGCCTATGGCGTGAGCCGGCCGTTCATCGCCTCCGTAATCCTCGCCGCCGCCACCTGGGTGAAGGTCTGGCCCGCCGCGGTGATGCTGGCCCTGTTCACCGTGGTCAAGAACCGCCTCCTGGTGGTCTTGGCAGGCGTGGCGACCTCAGCCGTGGTGGTGGCGCTGGCCGCCGTCGTGGGCAGTGTGCCCAAGCTGCTGAATTTCCTGACCCAGCAGGGCGACCGTGGCATGCAGCTTGAAGCAACCTTCACCACGCCCTGGCTCTGGCTGTCCGTGCTGAACGTGGGCGATTCCCGGATGTACATGAACACCGACATCAACTCGATGCAGGTGGACGGCCCCGGCACGGCCATAATGTCCGTGCTGATGCAGCCGCTGCTGATCGTGGCAGCGCTGCTCGTGGCCGGGCTGACGTTCTGGGCACTCCACAATGCCAAGACGAACGGCGGCGGTGTTGACCGCACCGAACTGCTGCTTGCCGGCGCCCTCACCCTGGCCACCGCTTTTGTGGTCTTCAACAAGGTGGGCTCGCCTCAGTTCATGGTGTGGCTGGCACCTGCCGTGGCAGTGGGCCTGGCGCACAGCTGGCGTGAATGGCGGGTCCCTGCGGCCATACTCACCGCCATTGCTGTGGCCACGTTCTTTATCTACCCGCTGTTCTACGATGCCCTGAGCCACAACAACCCGCTGATGGCCGGCGTGCTGACCATCCGCAACGTCCTCTTGGTGGTGCTGTTCCTGTGGTCCGTCCGGCGCCTGTACCTGCTGGGCAAAAAGGCTCCCGCGCCCGTTCCCGCGCTCAAGGAGTCCTGAGATTTCAACGAAGTTCTTCGACCGGCTGGTCAGCGTCCGCAGCACCCTCTTGTCCGCGCGCGTGGTGGAATGGTTCGCCCGTCCGGCCAGCGTCTGGTGGGGCTTCGCGGTCACCCACCTGTACTTTCTGGGCTGGATGGCGTCATTCTTTCTCAACGGCGATACGTTCAGCGATACCGAGCAATACCGTCAGTGGGCCGTGGACGGCTACAACCCGGACAGCCTGGACGGCAAGATCAGCCCCTGGGTGTACCCGGTACTGGCACAGATCCCGATCTTCCTCGCGAACATTGCCGGACCCAGCCTCTACCTGCTCTGCTGGTTCCTGATCATCTCAGCCCTCAACGCCGTCGGCCTCGTGTACCTGACCCGCGGACCGCGGAAGGTGCGGGGCGTTGCCCCGGCCTGGTGGTGGCTCTTTTTCACCGTTTTTATGGGCTATCTCAGCTTTGCCCGCGTGGAGGGCATCACTGCTCCCCTGGTGCTGATCGCGCTGCTGTACGCGGCCGAACGCCCCGTGGTGGCGGGTGTACTGCTAAGTGTGGCCACCTGGATCAAGGTGTGGCCGGCGGCCGTCCTCGTACCGATTGCGATCGCCAGCCGGAAGCGGATCCAAGTGCTGGCCGCCGGCGTCGCGGTCACCGCTGTGGTGGGCCTAGGCACGTATCTGTCCGGCGGCCTGCCGCACATCATGGATTTCCTCACCAACCAGGGTGAGCGGGGCATGCAGCTTGAAGCCACGTTCTCCACGCCGTGGGTGTGGCTGAGCGTGTTCAAAATCGCCGGCTCCAGAATGGCGGACAACACGGCCATCAACTCCACCGAGGTCTACGGGCCCGGCGCCTCGGTGGCCGCGTTCCTGATGCAGCCGCTGCTGATCGTTGCCGCGGTGGTGGCGGCCGTCCTGCTGGTCCGGGCGCTGAAGCGCGGCGCCGAACGGGAGGAATTGTTCCTCGAGGGTGCGCTGATGATGGTCACAGCCTTCATTGTGTTCAACAAGGTGGGGTCGCCGCAGTTCATCATCTGGCTGGCACCGGTGATTGTTGCTGGCCTGACCCACGACTGGGAGCGCTGGAAGGTCCCGGCCGCCCTGCTGATGGGCATCGCCATCACTACGTTCGTGATCTACCCGCTGTTCTACACGCCGCTGATCCACGCCCACCCGGTCATGGCTGCCATTCTCACCACCCGCAACGTGCTCCTGGTGGTACTCCTGTGGTGGTCGGTGAAACGGACGGCTGAGCTGGGCCGGAAGTTGACGGCTGTGCCCGAGGCGCGGACCGCCTGAACCTTAATTAATGCAAGTTCTCCACAAACCATCCGCGGTGTCAGTTTCGTTCGACGAGCCCAATCTCGTGTCGACTGCCGGGCTGCTGCCGGTCATGACATTGGCCCGGGACGCCGGGCTGCACGAGCTGGCTGAGGACTGGCTGGCGGCACCGACGGACAAGGGCGCGAACGCCGGACTGAAAGTCGCGTCCCTGGTCGCCGGGATGGTCGCCGGCCACGGACAGTATTGATGACATGGCCCTGCTGCGCCACGGCGGCATGAAGCGGCTCTTCACCGCCTCGTACGCGCCCTCCGCCCTGGGCTCGTTCCTGCGGGCCGTCACGTTCGGACACGTCCGCCAACTGGACGCTGTCGCTTCCCGTTTCCTGGCCAACCTTTCGGCCCGGCTCTCCGGGGGCCCCGGGGCGGAGGACTTCGTGTTAATCGATGTTGACGACACGATCACCGAGGTCCACGGCTACGCCAAGCAGGGCTCCGGCTGCGGATATTCCAGGGTCCGCGGGCTGAACGCCCTGCTGGCCACGGTATCCACCAAAGACACCGCCCCCGTCATCGCAGCCCAGCGGCTGCGCAAGGGCGCGGCGAACTCGGCCCGCGGCGCCAAACGCCTGATCACCGATGCCCGGTCCACCCTCAAACGACTCCAGACCGGCGGGCAGCGTCACGGGCGGATGCTCTGCCGTTTTGATTCGGCGTTCTACAGCCATGCGGCCGTTGCCGCCGCCCAGACCGGCGGGGCCGATGTCTCATACCGAGCATCATCTTCTTCGTGGCGATCCTCGCTACCGTCGTATATCTCTCGATCAGCAAGACCGACGTCGTCGAACGGACAGCCAACACGGCAGCCCACCCTGCCACTGCCGAACGCCAGCGAACCACGATGGGCATCCTGGCCGCCGTCTCGGCCGCCACCATCGCTCTCCTCGCCTACACGCACAGCCTCCCGCACACGAGCGCTCTCGCCGACGAAGGCCCCGCAGCGAGCTGTCAGGCCGGCTCCACCCCGCCGACCCAGCCTGCGGCCCAGACGGCAGCCCAAGCAAACTTCCCCGCCTCGAACATGACCGAGTTCCAAACCATCACCGCAGATACCCTCGCCCTGGTAAAGAAGGGTGACCGGAGTGCCGCAGCGGCCCGTGCCACCGACCTGGAAGCTGCCTGGGATGATAACCAATCTGCGTTGAACTCTGCTGACTGCGGCGCCTGGACTTTCTTCGATCAGCAGATCAATCCCGTCCTGTCCGCTGTTCGCTCCCGCACCCCCGCCCCAACGACGGAACAGACCGTCCTGAATGACCTGCTCCCCACACTCGGAGGCGCCTGAGCTGCCCGCGCTATTGACAGCCGAGCGAGAGAATAGAAATCACAGTCCTGTCTGCGTTGACATCACTTGGTATGGAACGATCTAGTAATCATCGGATCGCGCCAATCTCAGTAAGAGTGAGCCAGCAGCGTCGTTGTTGGCCTGTTGTCGCGATCCGCCGCGTCGGGAGTATTCATAACCGTAACTTCCGAGGCCTTGCACCATCTGAAAGGAATCCCGATGCCCGGGCCGCTGTCCCTGCCAGAACCAGCAACAGCGAGACCTCGTAATAGCCGGCAGGCATGGACCGGCAGACTGCGCGGAGCCCCGGTCACCGTCAGCTTTGTCGTAGTCTTTTGGGCTGTTGGCGCTTTATCCGGAAGCCTGATGACGGGGCCCGCCGGGGCCTTGAAGCCATGGACTGGGGCTTCCGTGCATTCACTGCCTGAACACTGGGCGGCGGTCCTCATCTCGGGGCTGTGGGAAAAAAGCCTGGGCGGATATTCGCTGGCTTCGGGATTGGCCCTGGCCCTGGGTTTCGCTCTGGAACGACGGATGGGCAGCTGGCGGTTTGCTGCTGCTGCAGCGGCTGGCCACGTCCTCGGAATTGCTGCCGCCTTAGCGGTCGTGTCCCTGGCGCGGCTGGGTCCTTGGGGCCTGGAAATGAGCGGGCATTCCTTTCTTGGTCCCGGCGCAATGATGATCGGCTCGCTGATGGCGGGTACGGCCATCATGCCAACCCTGTGGCGGCGGCGTGTGCGCCTCGTTGTCTCAGCCCTGCTGGTTGTCCTGGCGCTCTACAGCGGGGGTTTCGCTGACCTCGTCCGGCTGGGCGCAGCGCTCACAGGCACCCTTCTGGGCCCGTCCCTGCGCGGTCGGCGTCCGCTGCGCGGGTCTGTGATGGCCTCCCGGCATGAAGGCCGGGTCCTGATCGCGCTGCTGGTCGCCGTCTCAGCAATAGGACCTGTCGTTGCTGGCCTGGCACCCCATGCAGCGGGGCCCCTTGCGGTGCTGCGTTACCTGTTCACCAACATCCAGGCCGTGGATCCCGCAACACTCCAAAGTCTCTGCTCAGACCCCGGATCTGTGAAGGAGTGCGCCGCCGCGCAACTGCAGCAAAGGGCCGGAGTCGGGGCGATCTTCATGGCGGTCCTCCCCTCGTTCTCGCTGCTTCTGCTTTCCGACGGTCTGCGCCGGGGCCGCCGCTTTGCCTGGTCAGCGACCGTGTTGATCCAGCTGGCCCTGTCGGTTCTGGCAGGCATCACCATTGTCGGCGTTCTGAACCCGGCTGCACAGGACACCGCAGCCGCCGAAGGAATAGGGGCCCCGGGAGCAGCGGGGAATCCAGCTGCCCTGATTCTGCCCTTGCTCTTGCCCGCGGCGCTCACCACAGTGTTAATCTTCTGCCGCAGGCTCTTCCCCGTAGTGGCGCCAGCCGGCACTTACCGCCGGCTGGCGGCCCGTTCCGGGCTCCTGGCGTGCCTCCTGGCCTTGATCTATGTAGTGAGCGCCAGCGCATTCCCGACAGACTTTACGCCCGTCCCGGGATTTGCGGACCTGCTCGCCGACGTACCGGACCGCTTCCTGCCGCTGGGTTACACGCTGGACATCGCCCCCGCGTTCGTCCCGCAAAGCGCCATCACCGTCCTGCTCTACGAGGGCATCGGCATCGTCTTCTGGGCTGTCACCGCAGTCCTGGTCCTCCAGACCTTTCTACGCCCGGCCCCGGTCCAGCACCACATGGGTGCTGAACGTGCCCGCGAAATACTGAAGACCTACGAAGGGGGCACACTGTCCTGGATGACCACGTGGCCCAGTAACTCCTACTGGTTCTCAGCCAGCGGGGAGGGTTTCGTCGCCTACCGCGTCATAGCGGGCATCGCTCTGACAATGGGGCCCCCGGTGGGCCCGAGAAGTCAACGGAACGCTGCCTTCGGGGGATTTGTCCGGTCCTGCACGGCAGAGGGATGGACGCCTTGTTTCTACTCCGTACCCCAGGATCTGCAGGAGCATGGCGCATCCCTGGGATGGGATTCCGTGCAGGTCGCCCAGGAAACAGTCCTGACGCTGGACGGCGTCGCTTTCAAGGGCAAGCATTTCCAAGACATCAGGTCGGCCATGAACAATGCGGCCAGGAACGGTATCCGCGCTCAATGGGCCACCTATGCCTCGGCGCCCTTATCGGTGCTGGCCCAGATTCAGGAGATATCGGAAGAATGGGTCGCCGACAAGAAATTGCCCGAAATGGGTTTCACTTTGGGAGGTCTGGATGAACTCAATGACCCTGAGGTGCGTCTCTTGCTCGCCATCGACGACGCCCGCCAAGTCCATGCCGTTACTTCATGGCTGCCTGTGTACCGCAAGGGAACCATCGAGGGCTGGACACTGGATTTCATGCGTCGGCGCGGCACCGGCTTCCGCGCTGGTACCGAATTCCTTATCGCCTCCGCGGCGCTGGGCTTCAAGGACCAGGGATATAAATTCGTCAGTCTCTCCGGCGCTCCTCTGGCCCGCCCCTCTAACGACACCGCACATAAACCAGGACCCGCAAGGACGCCAACCACAGGCGGGCTGGACCGGCTCCTGGACCGGCTCGGGGCAACCCTCGAACCCGTCTACGGCTTCAGATCGCTCCTGGCTTTCAAAGCAAAATTCCGGCCCCGCTACGAGCCGCTCTACATGCTTTACCCAGACGCAGCGGCGCTCCCGGCCATCGCCAACGCCGTCACCCGGGCGTACCTGCCAGCATCAGCCTCAACGCAGGCCTGACCCTCGTCCGGCGAATACTCCGCCGCCCCCAACGCCCAGCCCAAGCCACAGACCGCCGCCCCTAGGTGCGTGGGTCAGAAATGACAGGCCCTAATTCTTAAAACGCCGACAGAATAACCATGTCCTCGTAGGGGCGGCTGGGAGAATCGTGGGCATGGTTACTGGTTCTTCCGCGCAGGATGGTTTGTTCGACGAGTCTCTGGTCGAGCGGGTCGAGCAGCCCACCGATGTCCCGATGGATGCCAACGGCGGGATCTACAAACGCTTCAAGGCGTTCGAGCCCGATGCGGTGATGCTGGTCCCGCCGTCGCTGGAGGAGTGGTTGCCCCAGGGCCATCTGGCCCGGTTCATTGG
>NZ_JBEPPJ010000007.1:0-169392 GCF_040547265.1 Arthrobacter sp. UYCo732
GGGTACTGCTCGGCGGCGAACCTCGAACACGTCAAAGACCTTGAAGCCGATGGCGCCACGGAGTTCTTCATCTCCACCCGGCGGATGAAACACGGACGCCCGGTCCCCGAATCACCCAGGGGCAGGATCCCGGCGAACGCGACACCGGCCGAGCGGATGGCCCGGAAACTGAAAACGAAGAAAGGCCGGACGGTCTACGCCCGGCGCAAAGCCATCGTGGAACCGGTCTTCGGACAGATCAACACCCGGCAAGGCAAACATGTCCTGCTTCGCGGGCTCGAGAAGGCAGCCGGGGAATGGAAGCTGATAGCCGGCTGCCACAACCTGCTCAAACTCTTCAGTTACCGCGCCGCCACCGCCTGAACCCGACCGGGGACGGCGCCCCGGGATCGAACCGCGCCCCGCATGAGCCTTCCAGCCCATTCCTTCCGCGAGAATGCCAAAAGGCCGGCCCCTTTCCAAGACAAGGAAACCGGCCTCGGGCCGTTACGGCTCAAACCTGAGGAACCCTCAAACAATTACCGACCCACGCACCTAGAGGTCTATGTTTTCGGAGGTGTAGTTCCTGGGGTACGGGAGGTGCCGGCCTTCTTGATGTACTCTTCGACGGCTTTTTCAGGAATGCGGTAGGAGTTGCCGAAGCGCATAGAGGTCAGGGTGCGGGCCTGGGCCAGTCGATATACGGTCATCTTGGACACACGCAGAATCGAGGCCACCTCGGCGATGGTCAGATACTGGGTTGGGACGTTTGCAGTGGACATGTCATTCTGACTCTCGCGGGTTCGGATCTGGTTTGGGCTCGTTGCTAGTCTGGGCGCCTTAGTTGCCGATAGTCGTAGAAGACGATGTGGTCTGCGGTCTGCAGCCCTACGAATGTGCGGTTTTTGGAGGCCACGACTCCTTCATTGCGGCCGTTGAAGGGATCGTCGCCGATGACTACGTCGCCGATTTTGTAGGGGACAGGCGCCGTGCATGCGCGGGCCAGGGTTTGGTGGACGAACGTGGACAACCGCCGGACTCGCCCGCTGGATGCCGGTGCGCTGGCCTGAATTTCCCCCATTGGAATTCTCCTTCTGATATGGGTGCCGGCCCGGTGGCAGGGGGAGGTGGGATCCCTGCGCATGCTAACACCATATAAGCTAGAGTAATTGCAAGTCACAGGCGTAACAATAGGTAACACGCGCCTCATGGGTCACTATTCGGTAAAGGCTAGAGCGGTTGCTTGGCTTCTGGGCAGCTTGTTACGAGTATGGCGACCGGTGTGTGGCGGCAAGGACGGCGAGGTCGTGAATGAGCTACTGCGCCTCCCGTTCACGCCCCTTGGAAGGTTCTGCCCGAGGTGTGGTGCGTTTGTTCCTCCTCTTTTGTCCTTCTGACATGAAAATTGCGGTGACGTTGTCCCTCTGACTGGATGATCTGAGGGGTCAACATCGTGAGGCTGGGTTATCCGGTCTGTTCCAGGGGCTCGAAGGTGACTTGGTAGCCCAGGGATTCGAGCTGTCTGATGGCGCGGGTCTTGGTTTTGGCTGGTGCCTGCCGGGTGAAGTAGTCGGCTCCAGGGTCTTTGTAGAGTTCGCCGGTAGTGAGCATGTGCCAGGCGGCCGTGAGCATGGCGGGTTCGATCGCGACGAGTGCTTTGGACGGCCCGCGCCGGGCGGTGAGGCGGGAGTATTTCGCGGTGAAGTAGGTGTTTTTCGACCGTGCTGCCGAGAGCGCGGCGATATCGAGCGCTCCTTTGAGGTAGCGGTTGCCGGGGCGTTTTTTGGTGGATTTAACCCGTGCGGCGGATTCGTTGGATCCCGGATCCCGGGGACGTGCCGGCCCAGGACGCCAGGTGTCCGGCGGTGGGGAACACGGTCATGTCGGCGCCGGTTTCGGCGATGAAGATCTCCGCGATGGTGGTGCTGAATCCCGGGATGCTGATCAGGAGTTCCGGGGCGAGACGAAAGGGCTCCATCGCCGCCTCGATCCTGGCGCTCAGGTCCTTGATATCGGCGGTGTGGGCGTCGACCCGGTGCAGGTAGAGTTCCGCCATGTAGCGGTGATGGCTGCTGAACCGGCCAGTGAGCGCCTCGGTGAGCTCAGGGATCTTTGACCGCATCCTGGCCCGGGTCAGGTCCCGCAGTTCACGGATCGGGGGCGGGGGCACGAACGAGGCTCGGACCAGCCCGTGGGCGCCCAGATCCGCGAGCCAGGCAGCGTCGGAGACATCGGTTTTACGGCCCGGGACGTTTCTGGCATCACGGGCGTTGACCAGGATGACGTTCAATCCCTCGCCCTCGAGCAGGCAGTAGAAGGGACGCCAGTAATCACTGGTCGCTTCCATCACCACCAGACTCACCCGCTCCGTCAGCGGGTGTTCCTTCAGGTCCAAGGTCTGTCCGGTCATCGCACCCCACGTGGTGACCGTCGACGCGGTTGCCCTGGCCCCCGCCCCTGCACACGGATACAGACCTTCGCGTCCTTCTTCGCAATATCAATACCCGCGCACCGCGGGTGGATCACTTCCATCTCGGATCACACTTCCCAGTCGTCCTGCAGGAATCAAGGTGCATGCGTTCCGGGGAAGGCGGATAAAACAACAAATCTGACATTCGTGCTCAAGGCAACAATCCACGGTCCCGCGGACAACAAAGCTGTGCCCTCCACCACCAAACTAACCCACAGGCTCACCGGCACCATAGACGAATCGGGGTCGACCGAAACACACACATCAAGTGTGTCCCCAGACCGACTGTCCGCACCAGAGATCCCGGGAACAGACGTGACGCGGACAAATTTTCCGTCCTCAGGGCGGAGCGAAGCGCCCCTCAGAAACTAACCCGGAATGAGCCCAGAAATGATGGCCGCGACCAAAATTGCTCTTCGTCCCCGACGAGGGGCTCTCTGGCGCTGGGATTCCCGCTCTGACCCGCCCGGGCCTATGGCGCTCCCGCCGCGGCTGGCGGTGGTTCCCTGGCAACGCCGCCAGCTTCTGATGTTTCGGGCCTGCCGGCAGATGGTTCGCCCTCGGCGTCGGCGCGGATGGTCTGCGGGGAGGAAACTCGGTCCAACATCGTCCGGATCCTGTCCCTGCCTCATCCGCCCCGGACCACCGACGCCTGGGTGGACAGCCTCTACACCTGCACGTATGCGCTCCCGGCCGGGTCGCTCGTGCTCTCGGTGAAGGAGACACCGGACCCTGCCGGCGCACGCGACCACTGTGACGCACTGCAGCGCAGAACCGCCTCAGCCCAGCCGATCGAGGGCATGGCGAATCTGGGTTTCCCCGCTTTCCAGACACCGGCCGGGGCCGTGGTTTTCGTCAAGGACAACTTCGTCCTCACCGTCGACGCGACGGCCCTGCCGGCGAGCCTTGGCCCGCATGGCGTTACCCCCAGCGCTTTCGCCTATGAGGTGGCCACCACCATCCTGGCCTGCTGGTCCGAATAGCCGCTCCATACCGTGAAGGAACCGGCCCTGTTGGCCGCCGATATGAATAACCTGACAACTCATCCGGCGTCTATCCTCCGCCTTCCCGGGCGTCGGCGTTTCGTGAAAGGTGTTTCCGAAACCTCCCCATCCGTGACGTAGACCACAACGAACCGTTAGTGTCAGCCCTATGGATGTGCCCATCAGGGGAACGTTCATTGTCATCGGAGGAAACCCGTCATGAAGAAATCCGCTTTCCTGATCGCCCCGGCCCTGGCCCTAGGCGCCCTTACACTTGCCGCTGGGGCCGCTTCGGCGCACGACGCGGACACCACCACGTACCAGGCGAACCTTGCCGCGATCAACGGCAGCAACGCCTCGGGTACGTTCATGATTGCCCTCCACGGTGATCAGGCCACTGTCACCGAAAAAGTCTCCGGGCTTGCTGCCACTTTCAGCGGCAATCCCTACCCGCACGTCCAGCACATCCACATCGGCGCGAAAGGCACCTGCCCGGACATGTCCGCGGACACCAACAATGACGGCGTGATCAGCACCACCGAAGGTGCCCCGTCCTACGGCGGGATCGGCACCACGCTGTCCACGAGCGGCGACACCAGCCCTGCTGCCGGCACCGACCTGAAGGTCGCCGGGATGGGTGCCTCCTACACGTACAACCGGACTTTCACGCTGGACGCGAAAACCGCTGACTCGCTCAAGGCCGGTACCGCCGTTGTCGTGGTGCACGGTCTGGACCCGGCAACCTTGTCAGAGGCAGCGCAGAAGGCTCCGAGCGATTTGGTTCCCTCGCTGCCGCTGGCCGCTACCTCGCCTGCTCTCTGTGGCCCGGTAAAGGCCATGCCTGCCGGAGCGCCGGGCACCGGCATCACCACCCCGGCTCCTGCCGGACCTGACCTGGGTCTCCTGGCCGCCGGCGGCGGCCTCCTCCTGGCAGCCGGCGGAGCCTACGCGGCCCGCCGCAAGATGGCCGCATAGGGTCTGAGAAGACGCGGGAACCTGGTGGAATCTGAGAACAGCAGCCGCCGCGGACGCCTCATCGCGTCCGCGGCGGCCGCCCTGCTCCTCGCCGGCGGGATCACCACCATCGGCCTCGGACTCCACGCCGAACCCCCCACACCAGGGACAAACGACACAACGTCCGCCGCCGCCCCGGCCACCCCCGCGGCTGACCCGGCAAAGGTTCGGGCCCCGGCCCCGGCACCTGTCAATTCCACACCGCCGTCCCAGGTTCTTCTTCCCGCACCGGGCGCGGCGCTGACCGCCTCCCTACCGGTCAGCGTTGAGGTGCCCTCCATCGGCGTCAGCTCAACCCTGCTGCAACTGGGCAAGCAGGCCAACGGCGAAGTCGAGATCCCGCCCGGTGAACCCGGCTCCCCAGCGGGCTGGTATAAAGACTCGCCCACCCCGGGCCAGAGCGGCTCCGCCATCATCCTCGGCCACGTCAACGCCATCAACACCCCTGTAGGGCTCTTCTACCGTCTCCACGAACTCACCCCGGGCCAGAGCATCACCGTCACCCGCGCCGACCACACCGCCGCGGTCTTCACCGTCGATAAAGTCGATGTCTACCACAAAGCGACCTTCCCGACCGTGGAGGTATACCAGAACGCGGACCGGCCCGAGGTCCGCCTGATCACCTGCGGCGGCTACGACCCGGCCACCAGGGAATACCTGGACAACACCGTCGTCTACGCCCACATGACCTCCAGCCACCCCGCCTAACAAACCCCAGAGCTGGCCCCCAAAACGCCAAGGCAGGACGGGCAGCCGGGATCTCCAGCACTCCCCCGCCAGCTCCCATAACCCGTCAGCTCTGTGAAAAGGGAACACCATGAAGACGACCCGCACCCCGCAACCCCTCGTTCTTGCCCTGATCTGTGCAGCGACCCTTCTGGGTGCCAGCGCCTGCGGGACCACCGGTACCGGGACAGCCACACCATCAGCCACAGCAACACAGCCGGCCGCCACAACGGCCAGCCCCACCACAACCATGGACCCCAGCACGGGAGCCTCCCCGACTGGGTCCTCAATGGGATCCACGGGCACCGCAGCCGAAACGACCATCCACATCAAATCCTTCGCCTACACCGGCCCCGACAGCGTCCCGGGCGGCGCGACGGTGACCGTGATGAACATGGACACCGTGGCACACACCCTCACCGCCGACGACGGCTCCTTTGACGCCGTCGTCAAACCCGGCACCAGCGCCACATTCACCGCCCCGGCCAAACCAGGCACCTACACATACCACTGCACCTACCACTCCAACATGCACGGGACCCTGAACGTCAAATGACCACGGCCGAAAGCTCCAGTCAGGACCCCATGGAACCATCAGAGCCGACCAGGCACCATGGCCACTCAGCCGCGGCCGTGGTGCTACGGGTCCTGGCAGCAGCCGCCCTGGCCGTGGACGCCGTCGTCCACGCCCGGCTCGCCCCGGGCTACCAGTCCGCAGCCCCCGACGGTCTCGGAGAAGGCAACCTCTTCCTCGCCGAAGCCGCGGCCGCCGCACTGGTGGGGCTCTACGTCCTGATCCGCGGCAGCCGCCCCGCCTGGGTCCTGGCCCTGCTCACCGGCGGAGGCGGCCTGGCCGTCCTGCTCCTCTACCGCTACATCGACATCCCCGCCATCGGGCCCTTCCCCGCCATGTACGAACCCGTCTGGTTCTACGACAAAACCCTCACCGCCCTAGCCCAAGCCGCCGCGGTCCTCCTCGCCGCCGCCGCCCTGACAATCCACCGGCGAACGCGGATCGCTCCAATTCACACCACATCTGCCCGCACCGCCCGGGACGACCCGTGACGCCGGAAGCCCACCGGCTTACGGCCGCTGGCCCCGGGCCCAGCGTCGTGGTCCCCAGCGTTTGATCCGGCTGAAGCTGGCCCCTACGGACCGCTGTCAGTCATGAAAAACGGGGAGAATACACCTCGTATTCTCCCCGTCTAGTGAAGACGGTTCGGCAAACGTGGACGAATCAGCCTAGGAAGCCAACCATCGGTGTCTGACGGACACGCCCGAGAACGCTGCAGGCACCAGTTACCGAGGGCACCGGGCGCCACCGGAAGATTGATGCGCTGAATTCCCATGCGTGTCAGGGAAAAATCACTGCCCGGCAACGGAGTTGTCCGGTGTGCAGTTTTAGGTACGGTTTCGGGGCCTCGTCGAGGGAGAAGACTTCGGTTTCCACTCGGACAGGGCCAGAGCGAGCGAGCTCCAGGACCTCGAACAGCTCCGAACGGTAGCCCCAGTAGGGCGCGCGAATGGAGGACTCCCAAGGTTTGTCAAGCATGCCCACCAGGAGGCTGCCCGAGCCAACACCGACGAGCACTTGGTCTCCGCCCACTCGGATCATGCATTTCCCAGCTCCAGGGTCGGTTGTACTCCCACGAAGTCGAACACAGCGTGTACGCCGAGACCCTTGGTTAGTTCCTGGACCTTGTCCACCGCGCGCTGGCGTCAGAGATGAACGCGTGGTGAGCGCCCACGTCTTTTGCCAAGGTCAATTTTTCCTGGAGATGTCCAACGCCACGACGAGGGATGGGGTTACGGCGCGCAGTATTTGGATGGCCACGTGGCCCAGGCCGCCAGCTCCGATGACGACGGCGAGGGAGCCCGGCACGAGCTTATCGATGGACGCCTTGATTGCGTGGTAGGGCGTACGACCGGCGTCGGTTGAGGAGACGATTTGCACCGGGTCGAGGCCGTTCAGGGAAACTAGGTGTCGAGGGTTGTCAATGATCATGTACTCGGCCATGGACCCGGGGAAGCCCAGCCCCGGAGGAGTGATGCCGAGCTTGCAGCGTTTTCGCAGTAGTTCTCGTGCCCTTGGGAGCAGGGGTAGCACTGCCCGCAGCCCCAAGGGCCGTAGACGACGACGGAGTCACCGACTTGAAAACCGAGCGCACCTTCGCCAAGGTTGTCAACAACCCCGCACCTTCGTGACCCAACGTCATTGGCAGGGGGTAACTGGCCCGGTAGGCAGCGTCCGGCAAACCCATGATGAATTCGTCCGAATGGCAGACACCGGCCGCCGTGACCCTAAGCCGAATTTGTCCTGGCCCGGGCTCAGGTATCGACTTCGACGACTCCTAGAGGTGCGCCGATAACATTGTATTGGAGGGCCTTCATCGGCAACTCCTGAATCGATTCCCGCCATGCTGGCGCGGCCCATTTAAGGACCGATGCGGGCAATGGTTCCTTCCGCCCCCGCCCCTTGCGATGTGTTGGCGGTGCCACGGGCAGAAAGGGCACCCCCGCCGGGTTGTGGAAGGAAGTGCCCCTGCCCTAGCCGTTGGTGACCTGCGGCACGCCGAGTGCTCGATGGGTTCCGCCCTGATCGCTGGGACGTTATCGGCTCCCTGATTTGTGTTGCGGGGGTGGCGGTGATCATGTTCGCTCCCCGTGGGCCCGTTTCCTAGGATTCCGCCTGGGGGCCGACTGCATCGGCGGGCACAGTGTGTCGGCCAGTCGTTGGATCAGGGTGAGGCCGGCGGGTCTGCCGGGCCAGTGTTGTTCCAATGGTCCGTTGCCGGTTTTCCGGATGACGGAGCGCAGGACGAGGGCGGTGATGATGGCGTCATCGGCGTACCCGATGACGGGCAGGAAATCCGGCACCAGGTCGATGGGCGAGGCGAGGTAGATCAGCAGCAGCACGAGCCGGACGCGGATCCCGCGCGGCAGCGTCCGGTCGGCGGTGAGCCGGCGCAGCAGGGTGAGTAGGTCAGGCAGCAGCCGCAGGGCCTCTTTCATGCCCACGGTCTCCGGGTTTCTGCGGGCGTAGAGGGCCAGAAGGACCAGCAGCACGGCGTCGATCAACACGATACCGCCGGCGACGGCGATCAGTGCGTCCCACCAGTTCACGCCGCGGCCGCTTCGCTGGTGTGGGTGAGGTGGTGGTGTGCTTCCCGTGCGGAGTAGTAGATGATCACGGCCCCGGCGGGCGTGTCGGCCCACCACCACCCGAATAGGGCATTTAGGGCCACGCCGGCCAGCCAGGGCCAGCATGACAAGGAACGTCAGGGCCGTCCAGATGATCCCCAACAGTGATACTGCGGGCTGCCCGCCGGTGGCAGAAATGAGGATGAGCTGGATGATCAGGTACGCGACCAGGACGGCGAAGCCGGCCCCGATCAGACGCATCGCCCGGGCCTCCTGGCCCGCATGGACTACCTTGAGCTGCCACACCAGAACACGGGAGGCGAAGATCTCAATCAGTGAGTCCAGGCCGAAGCCGGCCAGGGCAGGGAGCCCGCCTGGACCGCAGCGGCGGCCAGGACCGCGAGGCCGATGACGTTCCAGCCGAGGGTCGCGTATTCGAGGCGCAGCACGCGGCGCTGCAGCATGCCGGTGCCGGTGTTGGTGGCCGTGGGTCGGTGCTGGTCATGGCGGGTATCCGTTTCGTCAGTGGGGGGAACTGTTCCTGGTCGCGGTGAGTGGCCGGTTCGAGCTGGAAGGTGGAGTGTTCGACGGAAACGTCAGTGCTCCGCCACGCATTTTTGCACGTCCGCGAGGATCGGGGCCGCGTGCCCGTCCGTGAGGCACGTCTTCGAGGGTAACGTGCCCGGTGATCATGGGAGTGCCGGAGCCGATGAGGCTGACATGAAGGTCATGGAAATCAATCATGTGCGGCAGAGCCAGGTTGTAATCCCGGACGGACGTCAGGTCGGTGCGGGACCCTAACGGGCGGCACCCAGCCTAGGACCCAGGAATGGTCCTATGTCTGTGGGCATGGGAGTGTCGGATATGCCAGGGGCAGCACCTCGGAGCAGAACGTGGATCTGAATCATGCGGCGTTGAATGCCGCGGGCTGCCACCGGGTCTTCACCGACCCGCCGAACGCCGTCGGCGGTTCTAGTCCCATTGGCTGACGTCGAGTTCCAGTCGGGTGTCGGTGCCGAGCAGGGTCCGGCCTACGTCGGTGACCGGGATGCTGACATGCCAGTGGCTGTCGCTGGTGTTTTCGGGTCCCCAGTCGAGCCGGTTTGTCAGTTCTGCCTGATCGGCGATCCGTCCGGATAGGGTGCTGTTCCATTGCCAGGTAACGGTTCCCCCGGCACCCTCAGCGTCGAGCACGACATCCACGACCAGGGTGTCTTCCCAGTCGCCGATCTGCTCGAGGTGGTCGTCGAAACCCAGGATGCCGCCGGATTCTTTGAGGGAGAGGACCTTCAGGTCCAGTGCGTACCGGCAGACGGGCTGTTCCCGGGGTTGCAGGAAGATCGTTACCAGCGGCACCGGAGACAACGGTGTGGCGAGTTCTTTCGCTTCGGCGTTGAGATCTACGGGACAGTAGTGATCTGCTGTCTGTTCATGGATTAACACCGGGACCCCGCGCAAGGCCAGACGGACTTCCGCCTGCCAGATGCGGTCTGCCTGGTTTCCGAAGTCCAGCCCGTGCAGACCGATGTCCACACGTAGGGCGCCGAGAAGAAACCGGCTGAGGTTCTGGTAAGCCTCTTCGGAGTTGACCAGCCCGTAACGGCCGGAATGGGAGCGGTGAACGTAGGCGCGCGCGGACCCGTAGACGTAAGCGTTGCGGATGGCGACAAGACCATCGCTTTGGACGCCCATCAGCGCTGAGGACAATCCCCGCGCCACGGCGTAATCTCCTGCGTTGGTGCCCACAATGCTCAGCACACGGGCGGGCTTGAACGGACCGGTCATGCGCCGCGGGTCCCATCGACCCGTCCGGGGATCAGTCTCACCGGCAGGGTCATGACCGGGCGGCAGCATGTATTCCTGCATGTGATCGGGGGTGAAGACAGCAGAACCCATGGGCCCGAACGTGTTCATGATCCAGCCGCCGACCGGACCTCCCAGCTGCGGATCGATACCCCCATGAGGAGTGCCGATGGTGCACAACTTCGATACGGTTCCGACGGGATCTTCCAGTTCGCGCTGCAAGGCAGTTCTGCAGATCAGGCCACCCATCGAATGCGCAACCAGGTAGACCAGGGGCTCGCCCTGTGTTTTCGAGCGCACCAAGGCAATGAAATCTGCCAAGCCTGTCGCGGCCTGCCCGATATCGTACGGTTGTGGGTCGGCGCAGAAGGTCCCGGAATCGGCATCATAGAACCTGTATATCCAGATTGAATCCGGGGCGAGTTCACCCGGAGCGGCGTCGAGCAGGACTTGCTGCTGGCTGCCGGCCGTGGCCAGATTGTAGTTGTGTTCCTTCATTAGCCGCAGGAGCGGTCCCTCAAACTGATAGAACCGGGGCTGGCCTGCGGCGCCGACCCGGATGTGGGTCGATCCTTCATTGAAGCCGTAAAACGGATCGTCGACGGCGTCATTGATAGCATTCTGACCACCGGCGAACCCCCGGACATAGACAATTGGAAGTCGCTCACTCATTAGTAGCTCCCGTCCCGCATCATCGCTCATTTTGGCATTGCCGACTGACCCGCACAAGGGACCGCGTTGACTCAGAGAAGATGCGCGTAGGTATTGAAGAACCATCAGAGGAGTTTCGTCGCGTAGGCCACTGGCGGGGCATTCTGCAGCGGCCGGAACTGGAGGCCCTTAATTTTTTCTTTGCGTCCGGGGCGTGAGAGTTGGGTGCCGGGTAAGGTTCTGCTGCTCGGGACCACTCGGACGTGAACACTTTCTAAAAAGGCGGCCACCGTCAGGGCGCAAGGGGCAGCTTTCGGCATAGTGTCGTTTGTGACCGATCAAGCGCCCGGGTGACCCGGACGAGGAAACGGGGATGTCATGGCGAACAGCAGGGTCAGCCGCGTTGTGGTGATGGTCCAGGAAAACCACACCACCGACAATTACTTCCGGGGTCTGGCGCCGTACGGTGCCAACGTCGCGCCGGACTGGCCTATTCAGGTCAACCCGCCAGCGTCGGATCAGCCCCACGACCGGCACGCCTACTACCGCTGGCTCACCGGGCTGCACAAGGCCACCGGCACCCAGTTCGACACCATGAACATACTGCCGTTCTACGCCTACCTGGCCTTGACCGGGGCGTTCCTGGAGAACCATTGCAGTGGCTTCGGCACCAACTCTACCCCGAACCATCTGCTGATCGTCGGCGGCCAGTCACCGACGCTGCGCAACCCGTCCCGAACCCTGCCGCCGCCGTTGTGGGACATGCCCTCGGTCCCGGGCCTGGCAGCCGACGCGGGAATCGGCTGGGCCTGCTACACCGGCAACAGCAACTACCCAGTCGGGTTCTACCAGCAGCTCAACGGCACCAAGAATTTGATTCCCAATTCGCACTTCGTCGCGGATGCCGCCGCCGGGAAACTGCCGCCGCTGACCTACCTGTGGCACAACTCGCCCGAAGACGAACACCCAACCGCCGACGTTACGATCGGGATGAACAAGATCTGGGAATCCGTGGACGCTGTCGTCAGGTCCGGCGGCTGGGACGAGACGGTGTTCCTGCTCACCTGGGACGACTGGGGCGGGTGGGACGACCACGTGGCCACTCCTAATGTCGAACACACCCCGGACGGGGTGCAACTCGCCTACGGTCCGCGGGTCCCGCTGATCATGTTCGGCGGCCCGGTCAAGCGGGGCATCGACAGCCGCTGGTCCAACCACGCCGGCATCCCGAAGACCGTGATGCAGCTGCTCGGGCTGCCCAGGCTGGGTGTGGATCGCGTCGACAACGACCCCGGGTTGGCCGACCTGATTGATCCGGCCCTGCACAACCCTGCACCGCCTGCCTACGGGTCGAAAGTCACCCTCCCTGCTCAGCCGCAGCAGGCTCCCAAACCTAAGCCGTTGCCGGCACCTCCCGCACCGGCATCAACTCCGGTGGCACCGGTGGTGATGCGCGGCGGGGGCACGCTTCCGCCGCCGAACGACGTTCCCCTGGCAACAAAGAAGCCCTGAACGATGACCGTCCTACGAATGGAGCACTGTCATGTCTGACCAGAACACCACCCCGAACTCCGCCGAGCGGAGTGTCCCGCTCGCGGGCTCGGAACGCCCTGCGGCGGCGAGAATCCAGGCCACGCACGGGCCCGTCAATCCTTCCCGCAGGATTGAGGTGACCGTGATCCTGCGCCGGCAGGAACCGCTGACGGAGATGCCCGCCGGACCGATGTCCAGCGACGAGCTCGGAGCACGGCACGGAGCCTCCAACGGGGACGTGCATCTTGCCACCGAGACGTTTACCCGGCTCGGAGCGGAAATCCTCGAAGCGGACCCGGCCTCCCGCCGGTTGCGGCTGGCCGGAACCGTCGAAGAGCTGAGCCGGATCTTCGGCACCAGCCTGGAAGAAGTGACCAGCAGCGGTCCCCACGGCCACGACATCACCCACCGGCACCGGACCGGAGGCCTGCAGATCCCGGCAGAGCTGGAAGGAATCGTCACGGCCGTCCTGGGGCTGGATGACCGCCCCCAGGCCCGCGCGCAATTCCAGGCGATCCCGCTCGCCGCAACGGGTACCAGCTACACCCCGCCGGAACTGGCCAGGATCTACAACTTCCCGGCCGGCGCAGACGGCAGCGGCCAGGTCGTTGCCATCATCGAGCTGGGTGGCGGCTTCGGCCAGGCAGACCTGGACGCGTACTTCGGAGGTCTGGGGATCCCCGGACCGAAGGTGACGGCGGTAAGCGTGGACGGCGCCGTCAACCAGCCCGGACAGGACCCGACCGGGGCGGATGGGGAAGTGCTGCTCGACGTCGAAGTGGTCGGCGCCCTGGCACCGAAGGCGGACATCCTGGTCTACTTCGCCCCGAACACCGACGCAGGCTTCCTCGACGCGATTATCAACGCCTCCCACGCGACCCCGGCACCTGCCTCCATCAGCATCAGCTGGGGCCAGAACGAGGACGCCTGGACCGCTCAGGCACGGACTGCGTTCGACCAGGCCCTGGCCGACGCCACGGCACTGGGCGTGACCGTCACGGCAGCGGCCGGCGACAACGGCAGCGCTGACGGGGCCACGGACGGCAAAGACCACGCGGATTTTCCGGCCTCCAGCCCGCACGTACTGGCGTGCGGCGGCACCCGTCTCGATGCCGACCCGGCCACCGGAATAATCAGGTCCGAAACCGTCTGGAACGATGGACCGCACTCAGCCACAGGTGGCGGCTACAGCGACACGTTCCCCGCCCCGGCCTGGCAGAGCGGCCTGCCCGCCCACGCCAGACACCACAAACCTGCTCCGAAGCCCACACCAGGGGGTCATGGCCGCGGCGTTCCGGACGTCAGCGCCGTCGCCGACCCCCAGACCGGTTACAAAGTCAGAGTTGACGGCAAGGACATGGTCATCGGCGGCACGAGCGCCGTCGCACCCCTCTGGGCAGCACTGATCGCCCTGTTCGCCCAGACGACCGGGCGGCGCTTCGGCCAAATCCAGCCCCTGCTATACACCCGGAGCGCCGGGTTCCGCGACGTCACCACCGGAAACAACGGCACCTACCAGGCCTCGGCCGGTTGGGATCCCTGCACCGGGCTCGGCAGCCCCGACGGGACGGCACTGCTCGCGGCGATCAAATCGGGCCTATAGTCGCGGCCGGCGGCAGCAAGCAGGCAGTCCGGGTCAGGACGCGCCGGAAATGACCCGGCTTCACCTGGACCAGAATGGGCAACGCCAGCTGGACGGGGGCGGCGCAGACTGGTTCCTCGAGCAGCTCGTTGATCGACGTCTGCCCTTCCAGTTCCCGGACGCGTCCCTTTCCATGCTTGAACGAACCCTGGACACGACCGAGCGGCGGCGGGATCCCTGGACACGCGGCGCGGCAGGAAAGCGGGGGAGGTAGTTCCTGGCTGTCGGATCCGGGTACCACGAAATCGCAGCCTACCTGACTAGCTTCGGGCCCCGTCACCGCCGTTGGCGTCGAGGGCACCGGATCCTACGGTGCCGAGCTGACTCGGGTTCTGGCCGGCCACGGTTTCACCGTCCGGGAAGTGAACCGGGCCAACCGGGCCGAGCGCCAATTGCATGGCAAATCAGATCCGTTGGATGCGTACCAGGCTGCCGAATCCGTGCTGGCCGACCGGGGCACCTCCACGCCCAACAGCCGTGACGGGTTGGTTTAGGCTCTGCGCGTCATCCGCACCGCCCGCACCAGCGCTGTCAAGGCCCGCACCGCCTTGCTGACCAGATAAAGCGGGGCCCTGACCTCAGCCCCGGAGCAGCTCAGAGCCAAGTAGCGCGGCATGGCCAGTGAAGCACGGGTGAAGGCCGTGGCCATCAGCCGGCCCGCCGGGGACCCTGCGGATCCGGCGGTGGCGACCCTTTTAAGGTGAAAGCGGCCGGGCGCCCGGCACCGGTTCCTGAGTGAGGAGATCGCCGAGATTGATGCCGAGCTGTCAGTCATCGTTTCCACCCACGCCCCAGAGCTCTTGGATGTCAACGGGGTCGGCGCCGTCGTGGCATCCCAGCTGCTGGTGACGTTCGGGGACAACCCCGAACGGATGGCCAGCGAGGCCTCCTTTGCTGCCTTGGCCGGGGTCGCCCCCATTCCCGCGTCCTCCGGCAGAACCAGCCGCCACCGACTCTCCCGCGGCGGGGACAGGGAAGCTAACTCCTCGCTCTACCGCGTCGTTTTGGTGCGCATGTCCAAGGACAAACGATCCCGCGATTACGTGGCCGAACGCACCGAAGAAGGCAAAACAAAAAGGAAATCATCCTCTGCCGTAAACGCTACGTCTCCCGGGAAATCTATTGGGTCATGAGCAACCCACGGCCGGCACCACTGATTCTGCGGATCCTTCCAGCCAGGAGGAATGGAATCGCACGTCAGGACCGATGAGGTGGCCACCACAAAATCTTATGCGAAGGACTGGTGACTTCCCGCCGGCGCTGGCGCGCACGAATGCCTGCAGCGGACAATTAGACCACCTTGCAGTGACTGAGGCAGGCCCTCAGGCCACGTAGCCGAGCTTCAGTATTTCAGCGGATGACCCGGTAGCTCACGTGCGTGACGTAGCGGGTGCCACGCACTTCGGTCGGCTCCAGCGCGAGGTTGGCGACGCCGTCGAGCGGCCTTTCGCCCGCTCCCAGCAGGACGGGCGCGGTGTGGAGCCGCAGCTCGTCGATCAGCCCCGCCGAAAGGTACTGCTGGACCGTCTGCGCTCCGCCGGCGATGGCCACGTCCTTGCCGCCGGCGGCCTCCCGGGCCTGGGCCAGCGCGGATTCGATGCCATCGGTCACGAAGTTGAACGTGGTGCCGCCCTGCATCTCCAGCGGCCTGCGTGCCTGATGGGTGAGCACGAAGACGGGTGCGTGATAGGGCGGCTCCCCACCCCACCATCCCCGCCAGTCCTCGGCCCACGCCCCGGGACCGGCGAACATGTTCCGCCCCATGATGTAGGCGCCGGACGTCAGGATGCCTTCCAGCTCGGCTGCGTTGTTTTCGGCGTCTTCGAACATCCACCGGTGCAGGCGCCCGCCGTTCTCGCCCAAGGGGTCCGTCATGGTTTGGTTCGGACCGGCGACGAATCCGTCGAGGGAGATGGTGAGATCACAGGTGACTCTGCTCATGCGCCCATCCTGTCACGCCTCGTACGGTTTCGGGATTGGCTGGCCGTACTTGCCGGCGAGTAGGCGTTCGACGCGGGGTTTGACCTCGGTGGCGAGCAGGGTCAGGGATTCCAGGAAGTGTTCCTGGGGCAGGCCGCCGCTGTCCATCTGGAGGAAGTGGCGCATGTGTCCCATGTGGCCGTGCAGGTCCGCGATGCGTCCGGCGATTTCCTCGGGGTCACCGACGTAGTAGGCGCCGGGGAACTCGGTCTGTGCCAGGAACTGGCGCTTATCGGGTGCGCGCCAGCCGCGGAGCTCGCCCCATTTCGATGTTGAGGTTGTCCCAGCAGGGGTAGAACCGCTCCACCGCTTCCTTTTTGGAGGGGGGACCAGGCCGAGGGCCGCCACGGAGACCTTGATTGTCCTCGACGGTGTGTCCGGCTTTCGCGGCGGAGGCCCGGTAGAGCTCTGCCAGCGGTGCGAACCTGGCGGGTGCCCCGCCGATGATGCCGTAGGAAATGGGCAGGCCGAGCTCCGGGCGCGAACCGAGGACGCTGCGCTCCCGCCGGTTGCCATCCAGAGGGGCAGCCGTTGACCGGCCGGAGCACGACGGCGGGATCGTGGAGTGCGGGCCTGACGGTCCCGGACCAGGTCACGTTTTTGGTCTCGCTGTTGTTGAGGAAAATGCCGCCGAAGTGGCGCGCCTGCTCCGGGCACCGCCGTCGGATCCCGGCATGCCGTCTGAAGCAGAGCCCACCGAGGGAGCGGACCGGCCGATGAGCCCGGGCGGCGGCCTGAACGGCCGCTTCGTCTACCGGCTTGTCACCACTGCGACGAGTCCCTGAGAACGAATCAGTCCCCAAGAATCAGCAGCGCCAGCGGCGGCTCTGGCCGTGTCATACGATTCGCGGCACCCGCGCCTCACATATTGTCGTGTGGTGGGCAGGGAACAGAGCAGCGAACTGGAGGGGCAGACCTCCATCAACGAGCTGCTCGACGAGCCCATCGGCGACTCCCACATCCAACTGGCTCTGCCGTTCCATGTCCAGCTGCGGCCCGGAGAATTCCGCCGCGTGTCCTGACGCTGAGCCGCTTGTGCACCTACCTAGTTAGTGACACTATCTAGTTGTGGATGATGTCGAGCTTGACCAGGAGCTGACCCGGGCTGCGCTTCAGCAGGCAGTGCTCGGGGTGCTCAGCCAAGGCGAAAACCATGGCTACGCCATCGCCGAGGTCCTGCGGCATCACGGTTTCGTCCGCATTAAGGGCGGAACGCTGTATCCCCTCCTCAAGCGGCTGGAAGACCAGGGCTTCCTTCAGCACGCGTGGCAGCATGACCAGGCAGGTCCGGGCCGGAAACTGTTCACACTCACCGGGCAGGGGCGCGACGAACTGGAGCGTTCGGCAGCGGCCTGGCACCGGATGAGCCAGGCACTCACCGACATCCGAACGAACCGACAGGAACAACCATGAGCTACGAGCGAAACCTGACCTTCAAGCTCAGGGTGCGTGGGTTGTCCGAAGCTGAGATCGCCGAAGTCCTGAACGAGGTGCGGGCGCACGAGGCCACCGCCGGGACTAATGTCGAAACTGAATTTGGCGCCGCCGAGGAGTACGCGAAGCAGTTTCCCAGGACGAAGAGGCGGACGCGGGGCAGGACCATCACCATGGTGGGACTGGTGTTGGCGATCGCCTATGTCCTCCTTGTAGTGGTGCTGATGCTGTTCTTCAGGATCGACCTCCGCGAAGTGGTGGGCCCGCTGACGCTCCTGCCGGCGGTGGCCGTGATCCTGGCCGGTGTTCTGGCCGGGTTTCTGACCGACTACTTCCAGCCCGCAAAGCGCTCCCGCGCCGCCCAATAGCTTGAACTGCTGCTGACCTGCTGGACGGAGAGGCGGTGGTGGTTGGTCCGGGTGAGATCGTTTGCGGTGGCGGCGAGTTTCCGTAGTTCCTGATCGTGGGCCTTGAAAGCGTCGCGAAGCACGCCGAACTCAGCGATGGTGATCACCGCGAAAGAAACCAGATACACCGGCCCCAGCCCGCGGCTTCCCCGGTGCGCACGCAAGCCAGCGGCCGCCGTCGTAAATTACGACGGCGGCGCACGGCTTCCCGTCGCGGGTCGCCTCAGGCGTGGCGTGCTTCGGGGGTGGCGAGCCTGCGGCCTTTGATCAGCAGCCAGAAGTTGCAGCTGGTTTCGCCGACGATGGCGAACAGGCCGTACATCGGGGTGAATGCATCCACGAAGGCGACACCGAAAGCGTCGATGATGTACCCGGCGCCGGAGGTGGCCAGGAGGACTCCGAAGACCGTGGGGACGAAGGTGGAGCGGAGCTCCAGGTACCCGATCAGGATGAGGCAGAGGCCGAACAGTCCAAGGCTGATCAGCCAGAGGGTGCGGAACGATTCGATGGCGTGCAGGGCCTGGTCCGGATCGTCCAGCAGGGTGTAGGCGTACACCAGATGGCCGGTGGCTACTGCGAAGAGCCCGGCGAAGGTGATTCGCGGCCAGGCCGCGGCCGCCGAGATCCGCCGGTTGACGTTCTTGAAGAGGGCGTACCAGGCGCCTGCAACCACCACGTCGAGCAGAATGACCAGGAAGATGCAGGCGACGCCGGCGAGATAGACCGCCCCCGACTGCGAGATGTCCTGGGCTGTCCTTGGCGGCCTCTCCGGGGGTGATGAGTGGCACGACGCCGCCGAAGTAGCCGGCTGTCATCAGGACCACCATGACCAGCAGGCCCAGCCCGGACACGTAGTTGCGCCGCCGCACCTGGATGAAGTCCAGGACCAGGCAGGCCACCATGGCGGACCCGAAGACCAGGGGAAGTACCAGAAGCAGGGGACCGTCCAGGGGGTTGTTCGAGGATAGGCGGTTCGAGCTAGGGAGAGGAAAAGCTTTCTCCGGCGACCTCGGCCGCCCGGACCTGCTGGATGAGGCAGCCGGCGGAGTGGACACGCGGTTCGGGGGCGCAAAGCAGCTCTTCGCCAGCTTGCGGGACAAGTTTCTTACCCTGCCGGACTACGTCCAGGTCCACCCCGCCCACGGCGCCGGCAGTGCCTGCGGCAAGGCACTGGGCGCGATCCCTTCCTCCACCGTGGGCTACGAACGCCTCTACGCCTGGTGGGGCCCGTACCTTGCCACGAACGACGAGCAGGGATTCATTGATGAACTCCTCGACGGCCAGCCGGATGCGCACGCGTACTTCGGCCGCATGAAGCGCGAAAATCGCAAAGGTCCGGCCGTGATGGGCGAACGTGCCCCGCTGCCGGAGTTGGACACCGCGGACGTCGCCGGGACCTGGCCCAGGACGCCGTCACCTTCATCGACACGCGTTCCAACAGCGAAGTCCACCAGGGCACGGTGGTCCGGTCACTGAACCTCCCGGCCGGCAGGTCCGTCGCCAGTTACTGCGCTTGGGTGGTCAACCCGGAGACGGACAAGAACCCGCTGGTGCTCCTGGCCCCGGACCAGGAAGCTGCGCAGGACACGTGGGACCACCTGGTCCGTGTGGGCATCGACAACGTCGCAGGCTACGTCACCGGCATCGACGGTCTGCCACCTTCACCCCCAAGCTGATCCAGCCCGAGGAACTCGACGGTTTCGACGCCGCCATGGTCCTGGATGTCCGCAACAGGACCGAGCACGGCGCCGGGCAGGACCTCCTCCTGCCCGGGCACCTTCATGTCCCCACCACGGGCTAACCGGCTCTGGCGCGACGGCGGGTTCGCCGTCGGCGCCTTGCTCTCGAGGCTTCTCGCCGGCCTGTACGGGATCCCGGCGGCCATCACCGCCGTCGCCGTCCTCACCGCCGTTTCCGGAGCAGTCGTTGCGGTGCGGATGAGGGGCGGCGACGATCTCCAAAGGGATGGTGCCTCAGACTCCGCTCCATACGGAAGCTGAGCCGGAATGGCCGGTCACCACTGATTCGTAGAGCAGGAAAATTCCTGCGAGCATACCCATGAACAACGTGATTGGTACAAGCCACCGGCCGCCCAAGCTACCGCCGAGGTTCGCACTGACCGAGCCGATGATCGACAGGGCGATCACCACGGCCACGAAAGTGAGCGGAATCCGCACCTCGGCGGGCGGAAGGAGTACCGCCAACATTCACAGATCAAGATCGGCTCAAGACTCAATCAAGGTTGTCCGAGGTTCGTCGCGGTTTCGGATTTCCCGGCTCTGCGGGTAATAGGCTCGGCATTTACGTGAAGTTTCAAGGAAAGGGTTGGGCTAAACGCCGGGCCCTTGTATTGGGGAAGAATGTCGAACTATCAGACCCTTTTCGGGTCAGCACCATCTGCCCCTGCGCCCGGGCCAAAACTGCCCCGCAGGCCACGCGCTTCCACATTCGTCGTCGGAGGCCTTACAACACTCTTCATGATTATTGGCGCCTTCAATGTTGGGTTCGGGGGCGCGCTCGTTTTCCTGGCCATCTCGGCAGCCATCACCGGCCTGTACGTTCTGGCGACCGGACGCCGATCCTGGGCGTGGCTCCCGGCGAAGCGGAAAGCAGGGGCCATCGCCCTCGCCGTCGCTTTTGGTCTCTTCACCGCCGGTGCCGCCGCGTTGCCGCGGACCAGCGCGGAGGACCTTCAGGCAGCCTCCTCGGACTGGAATGCCTCGCCAGCAACCGCCACAGCGAGCGCCTCCTCCAAGGTCCAGCCGACGCCGTCGTCCGCTGAACCCGCCCAGGTGACGGGCGCGCCGCTCGATCCGGAGACCACTTACGTCCTGGCGAACGGCCTCAGCGCAACGGCTCCGAAGACGCAGCCTGCCTTTGCTACCAAGGCAATCGATCTGCTGGCTACCCTCCCCATCAAGGGCAGGGCGCCCAAGACGGGATATGACCGCGCGCTTTTCGGACAGGCCTGGGCAGACGTCGACCGTAACGGCTGCGACACCCGGAATGACATTCTCAAGCGCGACCTGACGGGCACCATCTACGCGAACAGTGTCCCCTGCAAGGTGCAGTCCGGAACCCTGGCGGACCCGTACACCGGCACAACCATCAGTTTCCTACGGGGGAGTGCAACGAGTAGCGCTGTCCAGATCGACCATGTGGTTGCCCTCAGCGATGCCTGGCAGAAAGGTGCGCAGCAGCTGACCGCGGAACAGCGGACGGCGTTCGCCAACGATCCGCTGAACCTGCAGGCGACGGACGGTCCCACGAACATGAAAAAGGGCGACGGCGACGCAGCCACCTGGCTGCCGCCGAACAAGGGCTTCCGGTGCGAGTATGTGGCCCGGCAGATCTCCGTGAAGGCAACGTACAGTCTCTGGGTCACCCAGGCGGAGCACGACGCGATGGCCAGGATCCTGGCCGACTGTACCGGGCAGCTCGCGCCGACGGACCGGCCGGCTCCTGCTCCTGTTGCGGCTGAGCCAGTGCCCGCTCCCGTTGTCCCGGCACCTGCCGCCCAGGCTCCCGCGCCGGTGGCTCCGGCCCCTGCTCCGGCAGCACCTGTGGCTCCGGCAGCGGTGGCACCTGCTCCCGTTCCCGCGGCTCCTGTGGCCGCTTACTACGCCAACTGCGCCGCGGCGAAGGCCGCCGGTGCCGCACCAATCTTCGCAGGACAGGCCGGCTACCGTGCTGGTCTGGACCGCGATTCCGATGGCGTTGCCTGCGAAAGCTAGGCGACGTCCCATCACTCCACTGTTCAAAACTTTCCAAGGGGGAAAATTGAAGAAGACGCTTACATTAGTTGTGCTGGCCGGCCTCATGCTGACTGGATGTGGTGGCAAGCCCACTGCACCTGCATCCGCCGTTGCGGTGGTTGAAGAAGCTGTCACGGTTCCAGACGTGCTGGGCCTGACGCTGGACAAAGCCACGGACCAGCTGAAAGATCTCGGGCTCAAGGTCGAGGCTGTGGACACCGCCGACGGCAAGTCAATCATTTCAAAGAAGAACTGGCAGGTGACGTCCCAGGACCCTGCCCACGGTGCACAAGTGGCCAAGGATTCCACCGTGCGCCTGGGTGTCAAGTCCGTTGAGAAGCTGGCGGCGGAAAAGGCTGCGGCGGATAAGGCCGCCGCTGACAAGGTGGCAGCAGAGGTTGCTGCAGCGAAGGCTGCGGCTGATAAAGCTGCTGCCGATCAGGCCGCTGCCGGTGAACAGGCCGCGCGGGACGCGGCAGCCCGGCAGGCCGCCGAGCAGGCAGCGGCCCAGCAAGCCCCCCAACCGGCGGCGAAGCCCGCCCCGATTCCCGCACCGGCAGTCCAGGCGCCGGCAGCCGTGTCCTACGCGAACTGCACGGCTGTACGTGCAGCCGGAGCTGCGCCGATTTATGCTGGTACGCCAGGGTACGGGAAGCACCTCGACCGGGACGGCGACGGCATCGGGTGCGATAAGTAAGCGGATCGGAAGCTTGCACGGAACAGCTCCGTCGTCCTGTGATTGACGGACGCCGCGGATACCTTCACCTGAAGGTCTCCGCGGCATTCGGCTTTAATCAGGCGACGCCGCGGGGGGCGCAGCGCCAATCGTGCACGGCCGCCACCAGATGTGGGCACGCAGTGTAATTGGCATGGAAGTGAGGGGATCAGCCCTTGAGTTCGTAGGCCTTGGGCAGCTTCAGGCCCCGGTCTGCCATGAGCGTGCGCAGGCGGGTGGGGTAGTCGGTGATGATGCCGTCCACGCCCATGTCCATGAGGTTTTTCATGTCGGCGGTGGTGTTCACGGTCCACGGGATGACGGGCAGGCCCAGGTTGTGGGCTTCGGTGATCATCGCGGGGGTGACTGAGCGGAACGTGGGGGAGACGGCGTCGTAGCCCTGCGCGGCTGCTGCCTTGGGCAGCGAACCGTCGTAGTCATCGATGTCGATGCCGCCGAGGTTGCGGCTGGCGCCGGGCTGGCCGACGCCCATCCACGCGTCGCCGCTGGAAAGGGCAACCAGGGGAAGTTCCGGCGCGAGCTGCTTGGTGAGGTTCAGTGAGGACCAGTCGAAGGACTGGATGGTGGTGCGGTCGGCGGCGCCGGAGGCCTGGACTTCCGCCACCACGGCTTTGGTGAGGGCCACCATGCCGGCGCCGCCGGCCATGCCATCTTCCACCTTGGTCTCCACGTTGAAGCGGACCTTCTTGGCGTTGTCGTCCGCGGCCAGCTGGTAGACGTCCTTGAGCTCGGCGATGCGGTTGCCTTCGATGACGTCCTGTTCCGGGTAGCCGGCCAGCTGCGTGAAGCCGCAGTTGAGGGTCTTGAGCTGGGCGAGGGACAGCTCGGCGACGCGGTCCCCCACATAGGGGAACTCGGGGTCCCCGGCGGCGGCGGGTGCGGTGTCCAGGCATTTGGTGGCTGAGATGGTGTCGTCGTGCCAGACCACAACCTTGCCGTCCTCGGTCAGGTGGGTGTCCAGTTCGAGGGTGGTCACGCCGAGCTGCAGGGAGTTGCCGAGGGCTGCCAGGGACTCTTCGGTCCATTCGCCGCGGCCGCCGCGGTGCGCCTGGAGGTCGAAGGAACCGTTGCGCTCGTTCACTTTCAGGCCGGTAGTTGGCGCGGTGGGTGCCGCGCCGGCAGCGTTCGACGACGGCGTGCCGGCCTCCGTGCCCGGGTCCCCGCTGGTGGGGGCGGCGGCGGCGGGGCTCGCCATTGAGGCGATCAGGGCGGCGGCTGCCGCGGCGGTCAGGACTTTGCGCATGGTGGTGGATCCTCCTGGGTAAACGGTTCCGGCAGGTTCGCCGATGACCCGTCCACCGTAGGGAGGGCATATGGCCAGTGAGGTGCCTGGAGTTGGCGGGGAGGTTAACGGGGCGCCATGAAGCCGCCGCTGCCCCTGGGGCGCGAGGCACCGGGCCCCAGGTTCCGCGGATACCATTCGCGAGGTATCCACGGCACCCCGGGACCAGCCACTACAGCTGCGCCGGGTTCAGGGGCAGGGGAGTGATGGGCTGGTCGTTCGCTGCAAGATCGATGCCCAGGTCCTTGGCGAAAACCAGCCGTGTCTCTTTGTAGATGCCGGCGTGGTTTTCGTCCAGCTCAAAGACGCGGGCACCGCGGAGCCTGTTCTTGTCGGCGCCGGGCAGTCCGCAGGCGCCGAAACCTGTCCCGGGCCCGTAGCCGAGTTCCACCCCGTAGTAGTTGCCCACGTAGGTGGTGACGTGGTCATGGCCCAGGCGGGGTCCTTTGACTTCGAGGACTGCACCAGCAGCAGCGAGTTGGAAGTACCCGTAACGCCGCCGGTGGTGTCGCCGTTGACGTTGAACCGATGACCCAACGCAGAGTGAACAGCCGCTGAGTCAGCCGTCGAACAGACCCCGGACATCCTCCGCGGACAGCGCCGAGGAAAACATGGCGTCGTCGTCCAGTACAGCGGTAAAGAGCTTGGCCTTCTTTTCCTTGAGCGCCATGACTTTCTCCTCGATGGTGTCCTTGGCCACCAGGCGGTAGACCATGACATTCCGGGTCTGGCCGATCCTGTGGGTGCGGTCCACAGCCTGTGCCTCTGAAGCGGGGTTCCACCACGGGTCCAGCAGGAAGACGTAGTCTGCCTCAGTCAGGTTCAGCCCGAATCCGCCGGCTTTGAGGCTGATAAGGAACACCGGTGCGCTTCCTGACTTGAACCGCTCGATCACCTCAGCGCGCCGGCGGGTCTTGCCGTCCAGGTAGGCGTAGGGGATGCCTTCCGCGTCAAGCCGAGCGGCCGCCTTGCCCAGGAAACCGGTGAACTGGCTGAAGATCAGGGCCCGGTGTCCCTCGGCCACGATGTCGCCGAGCTGTTCCATCAGGGCGTCGAGCTTACTGGACGGGACGGAGGCATATTTCTCGTCCACCAGTGACGCGTCCAGGCTGAGCCTGCGCAGCATCGTGAGGGACTTGAAGATCGCGAAGCGGTTCTTGTCCATGTCATCGAGCAGCCCCAGAACCTTCTGCCGTTCGCGCTGCAGGTGCCGCTGATAGATGGTGCGGTGCCGCGGCGCCAGTTCCAGTTCCAGCACTTGTTCCTGCTTGGCGGGCAAGTCCTTGGCCACCAGCTCCTTGGTGCGCCGCATCATCAGGGGCCGGATGCGCCGTCGTAATTGCGCCAGCTTGTCCGCGTCCCCTTCCTTCTCCACCGGCTTCCGGTAGTAGTCGGTGAAATGATTCGACGACGGGAACAGCCCGGGGGCGGTGATCGAGAACATGGACCACAACTCCATCAGGTTGTTCTCCATGGGCGTTCCCGTGATGGCCAGCTTGAACGGGGCCGGGAAACGGCGGGCATTCTGGCTGGCCTTGGTGGCCGGATTCTTCACGAACTGGGCCTCGTCCAGCACCAGCCCGGCCCACCGCTGTGCGGCGTAGGCCTCGTAGTCGAGCCGGAAGAGCGTATAGGAAACAACCACGACGTCGGACCCGGCGGTAAGTGCCGCCGGATCCGTCCCGCTGCGCTGCAGCGTGTCCGAAATGGCGGTGAGGCGCAGCGCGGGCGCAAAACGTGCGATTTCCGCGGCCCAGTTGGGCACCACGGAGGTAGGGGCCACCACCAGGAAGGGGTGGCGCGCGGTTTCGTCCCGTTCCGGGGCGCCGATGCCATTCTTGGCATGGCAGATCAAGGCGATGGCCTGCACGGTTTTGCCCAGGCCCATGTCGTCCGCGAGCACACCGCCCAGGCCCTGCTCCCACAAGAAGGCCAGCCAGTTGAAGCCGTCCTGCTGGTAGGGGCGCAGCGATGCGTTGAGTCCAGCCGGCAGCGGAGAGTCCCGAAGCTCCGAGAACCGCAGCAGCCCGCCGACACTCCGCCGCCAGGACTCGGCCTGCTCCGCGGTGGCAGAGAGTTCCTCCAGCTCGTCCCAGAGGCCGGCCTGGTACCGGCTGATCCGCAGCGGCCCATCGTGCTCCTGCAGTGACCGGGCCTCTTCAATGAGCCGGCGCAACTGTTGGAACTCGGGCTGGTCGAGCCGGAAGTAGTTGCCGTTGGCCAGCATCAGGTGTTCTTCGCCGGCGGCCAGGGCCCGGAAGAGCTGCTGGAAGGGGATGTCTTCCCCGCCGAGGGTGACCGTGACGCCCAAATCAAACCAGTCGCCGTCGGCCGTTCCCGTGGTGCTGATGCCGATCAGGGGTGTTTCCGTGAGCTCGGAGTAGTCCGGCACCGTGCCTGTGGTGACTACGCGCACGTGCTCAAGCAGCTCCACTGCCGGGAGTGCGTCGGTGGTGAAGCGGGCGGCGGCGACGTTCCTGAGCTCGGCCGGCCGCGTGCTGCCCGGGTGGCCGGACGGTGCGTCCGGGAACTGCTCCCGCCAGGCCGCCGAAAACGGGGACAGGGCAACGGCCACCTTAGCCAGGAGTTCTGATTCGAAGGTGTGGTCGCGGAAGCCGGTGCCGGCGTCGGGCAGCGGCTGGCGGGTCACGGTACCGGCGGAAACGTACTCCCAGTGCCATTGAAGGTCCAGTTTGCCGATGCTGTGGGCGGCTGTCAGCACTAGCTCCGGCGGCAGGATCTGCGGCAGCTCCACTGACTCATCGCTGCAGATGACATCCGCTGCCTGGGCCAGCTGCGGAAAGGTGGCGCCCAGGAAGGACTCGCGGGCCGCCGCCGGAATGAGCAGTTCCGTGCGGTGATGGATCAGCGGACGGACGGCGTCGGGAACCGGGGCTGTGGTGGGGGCAAGGTGCAGGCCGCTGGTTGCCGTGGAGGTGCCCGGGCCCGTGGCGGAGTCCCACCAGAACAGCCCGTGGCCAGGCTGGCCGATCACGCCCATGGCGGTGTGGTTTGCGGCGGTATCGCCGGACTCACCGTCGGCGTCTCCACGGCCGACGCCGAGGTGCGGTACCAGCATCAGCCCGCCGTCGTGTGCCCGGACGTCCAGTGCAACGCTGACGGGGTCATGGACGGCCACGGCGTCGCCGGACTTTGCGGCCACCAGCGCCACGCCGATTGCGCTTGCTTGGCCGAGAAGCTGCCAGAGCAGCGGGCTATGAAACAGTTCCAGGGGCAGATGCGCCGCTGGTGCCTGCGTGCCCGCGATTGCGTACAGGGATCTGAAGGTCCGCATCCAGCGCACCTGCTCTGTGCTGAATTCGTCAGTTTGATACCCGTAATATGACTGGCCGAAACTATCCCAGCGCAGCTGGCCAACCACCCACTTCCCCTTGGCATTCTGCTTCACCGGTCTGGCGGTCAGGCTGATGCCGGGGGCGGATGAGTTTTGCCAGGGGTCGCTGCGTCCCCGCTGGTGCCAAAGCGGCTTGCTGGGCATGGATTCTATAAGTTCCAGTTGCACGCCGAGCCTCACTGCCGGCGGGCTTGCGGACCTGCCGGGACCGCTGGCGAAACCTTGGTACCTTTGCTGCCGGTTGGGGGTGGAGAAGGCTGTGGATCTGCTCCTGCCACAGGGCGGGCGGTGTCTTCTTCTGCGCAGGGGGTTTCTGGACAGTCTTCCGGGCCTCGGGTGGAGATAGCTTCGGCGCCGGGGGAATCTCCAGGAGTGCCAGCTGTTCCATCACGGGCCCGCTGCTGATTTCCAGGAGCAAAGCGGCCACATGCTTGCAGTTAAATTGCATGGGGCAGGAGCAAAAGCCCCATTCAAGGCGCAGTCCGCCCACACCGTTCTTGAACGCGGCCCTGGTCCGGTACGGGGCGCTGCGGTTGCCCTGGACCATTCCTTTCAGCTCCAGCTTCTTGGGGTTCCATTCGACGCTCGAGACCGCGCCTTTGCGCGAGTAGGTGCGGCCGCGGCTGAGCGAGGTGCCACCCACGAGGGAGCTGATCACGGGGTCGGCGAGCTGTGGCGGGTTCGTGAGAGTCACAGGTTAACGCTACCGGGTGGGGGTTGTGGAACGCAGCTTGCCCGGGTGTGGGTGCCGCACCTCGCCTCAGGTGTACAGCAGGGAGCCGGGGGTGGTGAGGAGTTCCCCGGTTTCGAGCCAGGTTTTCAGGCCGGAGAGGATCATGGGCCAGCCGCCGTAGAGCTGGTCGTTGGCGCCTTCGCGGAGGTGGTCGTGGGTGACGGTGAGGTGGCAGGAATCGCCCACGGGTTCGATCTCCCAGGTGATGCGCGAGGTGCCTTCGGCTTTGACGTCCTCGCCCCAGAGCGCGGTCATGGTCTGGACGAGCTTCCGCGGCGGGTCAACTTCGATGTTCTCGCCTTCGCCCAGAAGCGCCCCGGCTTTGGGGTTGCCCATTTCAAACCGCCCGCCCGGGGTCCAGTCGGAGTTGATGGAGTTCCCGAACTGGTATTTGCTGCGGATCTCGCTGTCCGTAATGGCCTCCCAGAGCCGTTCCGGGGTGGTTTTAATGTAGATTTCGAAGATTTTTTCCATGGGACTTTCCAATCTGGATTTGAGGTCGCTGAGGCCAGCGGCCCATGGTTCGGCGTATTTGCTCACCCAGCGGTCGTGGATGAGGCGGATGGGCACCGGATTGAGGAAATGCAGTTTCTCCCGGCCCCGACGGCGGGTGACCACCAGGCCGGCGTCCTCCAGCAGCTTGAGGTGCTTCATGACCCCGAAACGGGTCATGCTGAACCGCGCCCCGAGTGCCGTCAGCGATTGGCCATCCTCGCGGAAGAGCCCATCGAGCAGGTCCCTGCGGGTGGGGTCGGCGAGAGCCTTGAACACGGCGTCCATGGTTCCATGATAGGTGACTGTATGGTCACATATCAATGGTTACGACGGCAGACTGTGCTTGGGTGCGTCATCGGCAGCCGGTGCGCTGACAGGGTGGCCGCACGGACCGGGGCGGCGTAGGCTCGGGGGACCATGACCGAACAGCAGCCTTACGAACTGGTTCACCGCTACCCGCACTTCGAGTTGCGCCGGTATCCGGGGCACGTCCTCGCCGAGGTGGTGGTCAATGCCACCTTTGACCGTGCCGGTTACGCCGCCTTCCGGCATTTGTTCAACTACATCAGCGGCAACAATACGTCGCGGCAGAAAATGGCAATGACGGCCCCGGTCATCCAGGGGACCGGAGCTCCACAAAAGCTGGCGATGACTGCACCGGTCATCCAGAGCGGGCCCTTGCCGGGAAGCCGAGGGATCGCAGATTTCGTGGTGGCCTTTGTGCTCCCCGCAGGCCTCACGGCCGCGACGGCGCCTGTCCCGTCGGACCCTCAGGTCAAGCTCCGGGAAGTACCCGGCTCCCTGGCCGCGGCCCTCCGCTTCTCAGGCAGCGGCACCGCGGCAGCGTTCGCTCGGCGGAACAACGGACTGCAGGCCGCACTGACACTCGCCGGACTTACCGCGGCGGGGCCGCCGCGGTTCGCCCGCTTTGACCCGCCGTTCAAGCCTTGGTTCCTGCGCCACAACGAGGTAGTCCAGGACGTGCAGGAAAGCGCGGCAGCTGATGGGTCGCCGGCGGTCTGACGCGGCCGGGACTTCCGTGATCCGCACTGCGGCGAAGCCGTCGCGGACGCGGATGCTGGATGTCGACGTCGGCCTCTACCGTGGCGCACGGCTGTCCCGCAGTAACGCGCGCAGCTGAACTCGGGTGCGGCGTTGGCGTAGATGGTCCACTTGCCGCCGGGCGTGCGGTGCCAGAGGGAGCGGTAGCAACTGCCCCATTTTGTTTCACAGGGCCCCGCGCGGGACCTGCCGTCACACCGCTCCCCGTAAATTACCTACCGCTCGGCGCGCAATTAGTACGTTTGCTGATGATCTGGCACATGATTGCTGGAGGTAACGGAACCTGGTGGGGTCTTTCGCCTCTGGATCGAACGGACATCGACGTCGTCGACAAGCAAGAGGAGCACTTATGGGCTGGCTGGATCGTGACCACACAATCGCCCCGCCGGGATTCAACCGCTGGCTCGTACCGCCCGCGGCGCTCGCCGTCCACCTTTGCATCGGCCAGGCCTACGCCACCAGCGTGTACAAAACGGCGCTGGTCAAGCATTTCGGTGCCAGCCTGACCGAAATCGGCGTGATTTTCTCCATCGCCATCGTGATGCTGGGCCTCTCGGCGGCGATCATGGGCACCTGGGTGGACACAAACGGCCCGCGCAAGGCGATGTTCACCTCGGCCATGTTCTGGGCCAGCGGCTTCCTGATCGGCTCGATCGGCATCTTCACCCACCAGCTCTGGCTCGTCTACCTCGGCTACGGCTTCGTGGGCGGCATCGGCCTGGGCATCGGCTACATCTCGCCCGTGTCCACCCTGATCAAGTGGTTCCCGGACCGGCCGGGCCTGGCCACCGGCATGGCCATCATGGGCTTCGGCGGTGGCGCGCTGATCGCCAGCCCCGTCTCCACGGCCCTGCTCAAAATGTATGATCCCAACTCCGGCGCCCAGGGCTGGGTGGCCAGCGGCGACGCCGTCGGAAAGCTCTTCCTGACCCTCGCCGTCGTCTACCTCGCGTACATGCTCTTCGGCGCCTTTACCATCCGGGTCCCCGCCGACGGTTGGCGCCCGGCCGGGTTCGACCCCGCCAAGGTCAAGGCTGCAAAGCTTGTCACCACGGAGAACGTCAGTGCCAAGAACGCCATCAAAACCCGGCAGTTCTGGCTGGTGTGGGTGGCGCTGTTCTGCAACGTCACCGCCGGCATCGGCATCCTGGAACAGGCCGCACCGATGATCCAGGACTTCTTCCGCCAGGCCGACGGCGTGTCCTTGGTCAGTGCCGGCGTCGCCGCAGGCTTCGTGGGACTGCTCTCCATCGGCAACATGGCCGGGCGCTTCGCCTGGTCCGCCACGTCCGACGTCACCGGGCGCAAGCGCATCTACATGGTGTACCTGGGCGTAGGCGCTGTGCTCTACACCGTCCTGGCGCTGGCCGGTTCAACCACCACCATCCTCTACGTGGCACTGGCATTCGTCATCATTTCCTTCTATGGCGGCGGCTTCGCGACCGTCCCGGCATACCTGCGGGACCTCTTCGGGACCTTCCAGGTGGGCGCCATCCACGGCCGGCTGCTGACCGCCTGGTCCGCTGCCGGGGTGGCGGGGCCGCTGATCGTCAACGCTTTCCTGGACGCCCAGGGCAAGCCCGGGCAGCTGAACGCCGCGTCCTACCAGCCGGCGCTGCTGACCATGGTGGGGCTGCTGGTGGTTGGCTTCGTGGCCAACCTGTTGGTCAAACCGGTGGACGCACGGTTCCACGAATCCAGCGCCGGCCGCGGCCGGCACGAATCTGCCATGGAGGCCTGAGATGAGCACTGCACACACCCCCGGCGCACAGGCGCCCGTGAAAGCGTCCACCGGCAGGCTCGCCGTGGCCTGGGCCCTCGTGGGGGTGCCGCTGGCCTACGGAGTCTACGAAACCCTGACCCGCGTGGCGGCGCTGTTCGGCTAGCGGTTGGCGAGCGTCAGCAGGTTGCCTTCTGTCACGGGACAGCACCGTGATCAGTGGTGCCGTTCACCTCCGACTCACTGCGGCCGGAATTATTGGCGACGGCGGACTCCCCGCCCAGCGTCTCCAACAGGCCGTCCACCTGGTCCTCCTGCAGGGCGATCAGCGGGGAATAATGACGGCGGGACCGCGCCTTGCGCTGAACGGCGTCGAGGTCATCGGGTGGCGCTGAGGAGCGCTTTCCAATTCCGTGGTCTGACCGTGCCCTTCCTTAGGCCTGGATGAATTCCTGGCGCTGGCGCCCGAGGCCTTCCACTTCAATTTCGAGGACGTCGCCGGCTTTCAGGTACGGGAAGCGCCCCGACAGTGCCACGCCTTCCGGGGTGCCGGTGCAGATCAGATCCCCTGGCTCCAATACAAGATACTGGCTGAGGTGGTGGATGAGGGTGGCGACGTTGAAGATCAGGTCCCCCGTGGTGGAATCCTGGCGCGGTTCGCCGTTGACCCAGCTGCGCAGCCGCAGGTTGCCGGCGTCGACCTCGTCAGGGGTGACCAGATACGGGCCGGTGGGGCAGAACCCGGCGCAGTTCTTGCCCTTGGACCATTGGCCGCCGGACACTTCGAGCTGGAAGTCGCGCTCGGACAGATCGTTGACCGTGACGAAACCGGCGATGTGGTCGACGGCCTCCGACGGGGACGCGAGGTATGAAGCGCGCGCGCCGATAACGACGCCGAGCTCGACCTCCCAGTCCGTTTTGCTGGAGCCGCGGGGAATCGCGACGGCGTCATGGGGCCCTGAGACGGTGTTGGGGGCCTTGTGGAAGAGGAGGGGGAAGGCGGGGGGAGCGGAGCCGGATTCGGCGGCGTGTCCTGCGTAGTTCAAGCCGATGCCATACACCGCGGAGGGCCTGGTGATGGGGGCGCCGATCCGGAGGCCGTCGGCCTCCAGCTCGGGCAATTCGCCGGCGGCCAGGGCTGCGGCGGCGCGGGCGGGCCCGCCGGACGACCAGAAGTCGGCGTTGATATCCGCCGTCAAGGACGCTAGGGAGTAGCACTTTTCGCCATTCATGATGGCGGGGATTTCGGAACCGGGTGTACCAAGACGTGCGAATTTCATTGATTCAGCTCTTTCTCGGAAGGCAGGATCAGTCGTTGATGCCGCATCTCGGCCCAGGCCTTGACGGCGAGGGGATGGTCAGCCGGCCGGATGGCCCGGCCAGCAGTTCCAGAGGTGCTTTTTGTCATTCTAGGTGGGGCCAGCCGTAGTAACCGAGTGTGACTGTGGCTCGGTTTTCAACACACCGACGTTCACCGCCCCGCCTGCCGTTGTCCCAGCCTGACAGCAACGCGGGGTCACTTTTCGCCCATCCTGATGGCCGGGATGGCGAGAAGTGACCCCGCGTTGGTTTGTGCTGCGAGGAAAAACCCGGAGTCAAGTGGACCCCGGTGCGGTCAGCTCATGGCCGCGGCCGCCAGCTGCACGCCATTGAGGTATTCGAGTTTCCAGCCGTCGGCGGGGTGGTGGTGGGCCAGGTTGAGCACAGCGTTGTCGATGCGCTCCAGCTGGCGCCCGATCGCACGGTTGAGGCTGAGCCGGATGAGCGTGCCGTGGGCGACGACGAGGATGCGGCCGCCGCGGAACTCCTCGGCCAGGGCTTCCAGCGCCGTGAGTCCGCGGAGCGCGGCTTCGTCCTCGCCCTCCGCGCCACGGAAGCCGCCGGGGATGCGCAGTGCATCCAGCTCGGGCCCGTCCTGGAGTCCTTCGGCGCGGCCCAAGCTGCGCTCGGTGAGTTCAGGCACATGCCGGTGGACACCGAGCCCTAATTCTGCGGCAATCAGGTCCGCAGTTTCCGCGGCGCGGCTCAGCGGCGAGGACACGACGGCGTCCCATTCATGGATGGACAGGGCGTTGACGGCTTCCCGGGCCTGGCCGCGGCCGACGTCGTTGAGGGGAATATCGGTGGATCCCTGCAGCCGGCGCTGTGCATTCCAGTCGGTCTGGCCATGGCGGATGAGAGCGAAGGTTGTGAGGGTCATGCTGTCCATTGTCTCTGAGCTTCGATGGGCGCGGGAATCGTCCCTTCACGCCGTCTGAAATTCGTCCGCAGCGCGGACGGGTGCTCGTCCTGGGTGCCGGGAGAGCACAAGACAGAGCAGTGGCTGGCCCTCAACGCCGCCCGCGCCATCGAGAACAGCGTGTACGTGGCCGGGGTATGCCAGGCCCCGCCGATCTCCGTGGGACGAAGCGTGCTGGTGGATCCGAATGGGGGTTGTTGAGACTGACTTGGGCTTGAAACCGGGTGTGCGTGCCTTGGAGGCAGGGGGTCAGCCGAACTCCGGAGCCCACTGCAGCGGGACTTCAACACGGCGATGGAAGGGCCGCGGTTCAAGGTTGCCGTCCAGCAAACCCAGCAGGGTCTTCATGGCAGTTTCCCCCACCAGATCGGCGTCCACTTTCAATGCTGTGATGTTAAGTCCGGAGAGTGTTCCGATGGCCAGGTCGTCGGCGCTGGCCACAACGAGCTTTCCGGGAACAGAGGTGCCCTGGCGCTGCAGCTCGAATAACAGGCCCAGCGAGATGGCGCTGGCATAGATGACAACGGCGGTGGCGTCGGAACCGGAAAGCAGCCGGGCGACCTCCGTACCGGATGCGAACGTCGGCGGAAGCGGGCCGATAACCTCCACCGTGCAGGTCTCGCCGGCCGCCTCGCGGACCGCGGCAAGGCGCCTTTGGTCCATCCAGGATCCAGCAGGTCCGCTGACGTAGGCAATGCGTCGGTGCCCGGCGGCAACCAGTCCGGTAACCAGCTCCAGCAGGGCCGTTGGGGTATCTGCCATGACCGAGGGGATGCCCTCTTCCTGCCGGTCCACGGTCACCAGCGGCTTGCGTTCCGAGAGCGTTTTCAGGAAGCCGGCTGAGGCACGCGGGGAGGCCAGGACAAAGCCGTCCACCTGTTCCGCGAGCCGCAGCAGGCGCTGCTGCTCGGCGTCGTTCTCTGCCTGCAGGACCGTGATCGTCGCCTGGAGGTCTCCGAGTTCCGCCGCGCGCTGGGCGCCCTGGATGATGGGGGTGAAGAAGCTGTTTTCCAGTGTGGGGACCACAATCGCCACGAGTCCTGTGGAGCCCTTGGCCAGGGCGCGGGCTGCCCGGTTGGCGGAGAAGCCCAGGCTGGCGGCGGCTGAGATCACCCGTTCACGTGTCTCGGGGCTCAGCAGCTGCGGCTGGTTCATGGCGCGTGACGCCGTTGCCTTGGAAACGCCGGCTAGCGCCGCCACATCTGCCAACGTCACCATATCGTCATGACCTTCCCTTATGGACTGCTTGTGTGATGTACTCTACGTTGTAGCGATGTAACCGGTTGTACAACCGGTTACATCATCAGTCGAATCGTACCTCGAAACGGAGTGCCGTCGGGTGCTGTCAAAGAAATCTTCGCTCCTCCTGCTGGGTCCGGGCCTGATCTTCATCCTGGTTGGCTTCTGCCTGCCTGCCCTGATGCTCCTCCTGGCGCCCCCCGGGATCTCCACCGGCCAAGTGTTCGCCCGCCTGGGCCGCATGCTCCAGGACCCGTATGACCTGGCCATCATCGGCCGGACCATGGGCCTGGGCCTGCTGGTCACTGTGCTCTGCCTGGCCCTCGGCTTTCCCATCGCCCTGCTGCTGGCCCGTTCCACCTCCCGCTGGTCCGGAATGCTGCTGGCCCTGGCCATCTTCCCGCTCCTGCTCAGCAACGTGGTGCGCACCTATGGCTGGCTGGTCCTGCTGGGCCAGAACGGCGTGATCGGGCAGGTTATCTCCGCCATGGGGCTGCCCGCCCCGCAGCTGCTCTACACGGAGTCGGCGATCGTCCTGGGCCTCCTGCAGCTCTTCCTGCCGCTGGCCATCGTGTCCTGCTATTCCGCGGTGGCCCAGGTGGATGCAGGGCTCGACGACGCCGCCCGCGGCCTGGGTGCCTCCCGTACCAGGGTCCTGTGGACAGTGACGCTCCCGCTCTCCCTCCCCGGGGTGATCGTGGCCGCAACGCTCGTGTTCGCAGGATCCACCACCGCCTACACCACGCCCTACCTCCTGGGCGGCAGCAACCAGCGGATGCTGGCTACGCAGTTGTTCAACTACTCCACGGTCAGCATCGACTGGTCTGCGGCCTCCGCCGTGGCAATGATCATGACCGTGTTGGTGTTCGCAGTCTCGGCAGTAGCCGCCGCCGTCGGCAAGAAGGGAAGGATCTCATGACCATCCGTACAGTCCTGCGGCTTCCCGGTGCGCAGCCCGAAAACAAGAACCCCAAGATGACGCCGCCACGAACCGTGCAGCCAACAACCGGCCGACGCCCCATCCTCGGAGCCCTCGCGATTATCGGCTACATGGTCATGATCGTGCCCATCCTGTTCGTAGTGGCCGCGGCCTTCTCGGGCGGGGACAGCCTGCAGTTCCCGCCCGAAAGCTTCTCCCTGAAGTGGTTCGCGGCGGCCGCTAGCTACAAGCCGTTTATGACGGCACTGGTCTCCAGCGCCCAGCTGGCAGTCCTGGCCACCGTCCTCGCCCTGATCATCGGCGTCCCCGCTGCACTGGCCCTGCAGCGCAGCACCTTCGCCGGCAAGGGCTGGGTACAGGGACTCTTCCTCTCGCCGCTGATCGTCCCCGAACTGGTGGTGGGCCTGGCCCTCTACCAGCAGCTGATCGCCGGGCTGGGCACGGCCGCGTTCACGGCCCTGCTGGTGGGCCACACTGCACTGCTGATCCCGTACGCCGTCCGCGTCACCGGGGCGTCCCTGGCGCTCGCCGATCCGTTCGTGGAGGAAGCGGCCCGCGGCCTGGGCGCACGCCCGTTCAAGGTCTTCACCTCAGTGACCCTTCCCCTGCTGCGCCCGGGCATTGTCTCCGCGGCGCTGTTGAGCTTCGTGACCTCATTCAACAACGTTCCGCTCTCCCTGCTGCTGCAGGGCCGCACCTTCAACACGTTGCCGGTCTCCATGCTCGACTACGTCCAGAAATCCTACGATCCGATGATCGCGGCCATGTCCACACTGATCCTGGCTGCCACCATCGTCTTCGCATTCACCGCTGAGCGCGCCGTCGGCTTCGCCACAATCTTCGGAGGCATCAACAAATGACCATTGCAGCGCAACTGCGCGACGTCAGTCAGGTCTTCGGCGACTTCACCGCCGTCGACGGCATCAATTTGGACATCGCGAGCCGGAAGCTGACCACCCTGCTGGGCCCAAGCGGCTGTGGCAAGACCACCACATTGCGGATGATCGCCGGTTACTCACAGCCGACGTCGGGCTCCATCCTGATCAACGGCAAGGACGCCACGCGGCTGCCGCCGGAGAAGCGGAACCTTGGCATGGTGTTCCAGAGCTACGCGCTGTTCCCGCACATGAGCGTGGCGGACAACGTGGGCTACGGCCTGAAGCTGCGCAAGGTGGCCTCCCCGGAGCGCCGCAAGCGTGTCACCGAAGCCTTGGACATGGTGGGGCTCGGCCACCTCGCGGAGCGACGGCCCAAGGCACTCTCCGGTGGGCAGCAGCAGCGCGTTGCCCTGGCCCGCGCCATCGCCATCCGCCCCGATATCCTGCTGCTGGACGAACCCCTCTCCAACCTGGACGCGCGGCTGCGCCTGCAGATGCGTGCGGAAATCCGCCGTATCCAGCAGGAAACCGGCCTCACGGTGGTCCTGGTCACGCATGACCAGGAAGAAGCGCTCGAAATGAGCGACGACATGGTCCTGATGCGCAGCGGAAAGATCATGCAGCAGGGCTCCCCGCAGGACGTCTTCCAGCGTCCCGCCAACCGCTTCGTGGCCGAATTCATGGGCTACGAGAACTTCTTCGCCACCCCCGAGTACGCCCAGGCCACGGTCCGCCCGGAAAACCTGCAGCTTATCGGCCGCGGCGCAGCCCTCAACAGCGGCGCACACAACCTCCCGGCGGTCATCACCCAGATCGCTTACCGGGGCGTTGACGTTATGGTCCGGGCCACCGCCACGGACAGCACCGGAACGGTAGTGGACCTCCTCGCCTCAGTCCGTGCCGACTCCGGCGCCACCTCCGGGCTCCACCTTGAGCCCGGTGCCGAAATCACCGCAGCCATCCGTCCGGCCGATCTTGTCCCCCTGGCCGATTAGCATCCTCCCCAACCCGAAAAGGCAATCATGAGCAACAACAAGCGTTCCACGCGCTGGTCCGCCAGCGCAGCTGTACTCCTCATCTCGGCCGTGGCCCTGACCGCCTGCGGCGGCGACACCCAGGCCGGCGGCGACAACAAGACCCTGGTGCTGAGCACCTTCGCGTTTGGCGTCGACGACTTCAAGAAGTCAGTGATCGACCCCTTCACCGCCGCCACCGGCATTGAGGTGGAGGTGGAGACCGGCTCCAATGCGGACCGGCTGTCCAAGCTGGAGCTGAACAAGAACTCCGGCACCGACGTCATGCTGATCTCGGACTACTACGCAGCAGCGGGCCAGGCCAAGGACCTGTTCGAGAAGGCCGATCCGGCCAAGATCCCGAACATGTCCAAGGTGGCTCCCTTCGCCGTCGACGACAAAATCGACGGTCCCGCCTACACCTTCCAGCTCAACGGCATGATGTACCGCACCGATGTCATGGACGCGGCCACGGCCGCCAAGTGGGAGACCTTGAGCGATCCGGCCAGGGCCAACAAGATCGCCCTCCCGGACCTCGCGGCAACCTCCGGCCAGCTGACGCTCTCCGGTTTCGCCGCCACCTACGGCTCGGGCCCGCTCGACGTCGACAAGGGCCTCGAAACCATGGGTGCCCTGGCGCCGTCGGTGCTGAAGTTTTACACCGCCTCCACCGAGGTCACCAACCTGATCCAGCAGAAGGAGATCGTGGCCGCCCCGGCACTGGACGGCTTCGCCCGCAACCTGGTTAGCTCCGGCGCCCCCGTGGCCTGGACCCCGACGGCCACCGGCAAATACATGACCACCAACCGGGCCATGATCGTCAAGGGCACCAAGCACCAGAGCGCCGCCGAGAAATTCATCGACTACATGCTCTCCGCCAAGGCACAGTCAGCTTCCGCCGAGGTTCTGGGCGACAAGCCGGTGAACCCGGAGGCCATGGTTCCGGACATCCTGACGAAAGTCTCCGGACCGGCCGCCAAGGACCCAGTGGGCGCTGGCTTCGCCACGCTGGACATGGGCCCGATCGTGGAGAACCGTTCCGCGTGGGTTGAGCGCTACGCACGCGAAGTCACCTCCAAATGACCCTACCCGTCATCATCAGCTGCGACCCCGGCATCGACGACGCCGTGGCCCTGGCCGTGGCGTTCGGCTCACCCGAGCTGAAGGTGCTGGCGGTCGCAGCGACGGCGGGGAACGTCTCCTTGGAGAGGGCCACCGCCAACGCGGCGGCCCTGCTGGACCTGCTGGGCGTGGCTGCGGACTTCCCCGTTTATTCGGGGGCAGCCGCCCCGCTCGCGGGCGGCGAACGGATCGCGGACGAACCCGTCCACGGAGTGGGCGGCCTCGGCGGCGTCCTGTTGCCGGACTCTACCCGCAGCATTGAGCCCGACGCCGTGGCACACATGGCGGGCCTCATCCTGGACCGCCCCGGCGAGGTCACCCTCCTTGCCCTCGGCCCGCTGACCGACGTCGGGCACTTGTTCAACCGCTTCCCGGACACCATTGCGGCGATCGGCCAGCTGGTGATCATGGGCGGCGCCGTGTTCAGCCAGGGCAATGTCACGCTGAGCGCCGAATTTAACTTCTACGCCGACCCCGAGGCCGCCGCCCTGGTGCTTGAGCGCGGCCAGCGGATCCGCCTGGTTCCGCTGGACGTGACCCGCAAGGCGGTAGTGGACCGCCCGACGGCGACCATGCTCGCCGGCCTGCCGTCCCCGGCAGGGGAGATTGGCGCGATGCTCGTGGACATGTGCAACACCATGGTGGCCCGCGGCCGGCCGGACGGCGCCGTGATGCACGATCCCCTGGCGGCCGCGGCCGTGATTGAGCAGTCCCTCATTACCTGGCAAGCAGCCACGGCCACCGTGGAACTGCACGGCGCCCTGACCCGCGGGGCCGTCGTCGCCGACGTCCGTGGAGTCTCCGGCCGCGAACCCAACATCCGCTACGGCCGCGACGTCGCGGCGGCCAACTTCCTGACCATGCTGACCGAACGGCTCAAGGGCCTCGGCCTGCCCGGCACTGCCCGGCCCCGCCCTGCCCGCCCCGAAAGGGAAACAACACCATGATCGACAGCGCTGCCTATGGCGCCTACCTGGACCGCATGCCCAAGACCGATATCCACGTCCACCTGACGGGGACGGTCCGGGCCTCCACTTTTGCCGAACTTGCCGCACGGGAGGGTCTGCAGCTTCCCGAGGATCCGCTGGAGATCTTCGCGAACATCAACTCCCGGCCGCCGGACCCGGCACTGTACGTCAACACCCGCATTCCCGTCCCGCAGGGACCCTCGGACGATGAGCCCGGGGTCTCCTACTCTCTGTTCAAGGCCTCCGAGTGGGCGCTGCAGTGCCTGCGTTCCGCCGATGACGTGACGCGGATTGTCTACGAGGCCTTCGAGGACGCTCACGCCAGCGCCACCCGCCACCTGGAGCTGTTCTTCGACGAACTGCCGCCCAGCCTTACCCACCTGGGCTACCACGGCTATGTCCAGGCCATGGCGGAGGGCATCCGCCGGGCCGAACAGGACTTCGACATGACGGGCCTGCTTATCGCCGGCATCGACCGCAGCCAGTCCGGTGAGCATGCCCTCGCGCTGGTCCAGAACCTGATCGACAACCCGCACCCCGACGTCGTGGGAATCGGTCTGGACAACCTGGAGACCTCCGGCCCGCCCGAGCGATTCGAAGCCGCCTACCAGCTGGCCGGCCGCCACGGGCTCAAGCGCACGGCGCACTCCTCGGAGCATGCTCCGCTGGCGAAGAACACCATCACCTGCCTGGATGTGCTGGGCTGCGACCGGATTGACCACGGCTACTTTGTGCTGGAAGACGACGACGTCGTGGCCCGGGTCCGCGACGAACAGGTGGCCTTCACGGGCATCTTCACAACGTCGCGCCGCTCCTGGCGCCCGTGGCGCCGGGCCTCGATCAAGGCCATGGCCGACGCCGGGCTGAAGATGGTCATCGCCTCGGACGACCCCGGGATGTTCCCGACGACGCTCGCGGCCGAGTACCGGATCGCGGCTTTCGAGCTGGGCTTCCCGGCGGCGAAGATGCGCGAGATCGCCCTCAACGGCGTCGACGCCTGCTGGCTGCCCGAAGCCGCCAAGGCGAAGCTGCTTGAGCGTTTCGTGGCGGAACTGGACGCGCTGGAAGCGGAGCTCTTCGAAGGCAGTCAGCTGCCGGGGTAGCCACCCCTGCCACCTGAACAGCATGCCAGCATGCTGTTCAGATGGCAGCCGTCAGGAGGTGCTCCGTGCCAATGTCGTGCTAAACCTGCGCTTGGTGATCCTCTTTGTCACGCTCCGCTACAGGCCGGGGCCGTTTCCACACTGACTCGCGGGGACCGGGCTGGTAGGCCGCCAGGTTTTGAGGCCGGAGAGGATCATTGGCCAGCCGCCGTACAGGTGGTCGAGGTCTTTGCCGGGTCGGGCGGCGGCGGTTGGGAGCCACGGCACCCCTGTATCCTGAGAATGTAGGTTCAAGGGCCCCAGCGGCCATCGGCCAAGCTCGGTTTGCGGCCGGATGACGGTCTGGGATCTTGGGCCGTAGCCTTGGACGTCGTGGAATCGCGGCCGCAATCGTCACTCCCTTATCGGCCCCCCGGACTCTTGGAATGGATCTCTATCAGTACCGATACGCCAGCTCCCGTGGGAATCCCGACGCCGGCTCTCAAGCCCTCGCGCACAGCTGCGGTGGATGAGCCCGCCGTCGTGACCTGGACCGAGGCTGGTGAGGGCATGACCGCGCGATGGCGTTCGGCGAACGGCAGACCGGCGCCGACGCGCGTCGAAGTGGTCGACGACTCGCTCACGGCCGATGAGGCGAACCGGATGGCGTCACAGGGGATCGCGATGCTCTGGCACGGCGACTTCCACAACGCACGGCAGATCCTCAACGCCCTGGACCGGCGGCTCGGCGCCGGAAAGAAGATCGCAGGAACTCCGGCCGATAGGTTTTATCGGCATCGCCAGTCCCGCTCGCATCGAGCACGCGTTCTCGGCCTGCTGCTGATTCCTCTTGACCCGGGCCCGGTGGTGCCGCTGCGCCGCGCACCGGATATCCGGGAGGCCGCCGTGGAAGCGTACGGTGACATCGGCGAATCTTCCGTTGTGTCCGTGCACGAGCTTGTCGGGGCAATTGGCGCCCACGAGTGGCGGCGGAATGGTGTCTACGTCGATGCCCTGCAGGGCCGCATCCACCCGCACTATGGCACGTTCTTCCCCACCCGGAGTGAGTATGTGGATCTCGTGGCCGCCGCTGCGCTGCCCTCTGACACGCTGGCGTTCGACGTCGGAACCGGCACCGGGGTGCTCGCTGCCGTCCTCGCGCGCCGTGGCGTCCACCGCGTGGTGGCGACGGACAATGAACCGCGTGCAATTGCCTGCGCCGGTGAGAATTTCCGGAACCTCGGTGTCCAGGACCGTGCTGAGGCCGTCCTGACCGACATGTTCCCGCCCGGACGGGCGCCGCTCGTCGTGTGCAACCCGCCTTGGATTCCGGCCACGCCGCATTCCAGCCTTGACAGCGCCGTCTACGACCCCGGGAGCAGGATGCTGTTCCGCTTCCTGAACGGACTCCCCGACCACCTGGAGCCGGGCGGTGAGGGCTGGCTTGTCCTCTCCGACCTGGCCGAGCACCTTGGCCTGCGGTCGCGTGAGGATCTGCTGGCCGCCATCAAGGCGGCCGGGCTGAAGGTGGTGGAGAGGCTCGACACCAAGCCAACGCATCCGAAGGCCTCGGACCGCGACGATCCTCTGTCCGAGGCGCGCGCCGCCGAGGTGACCTCCCTGTGGCGGCTTGTTCCCCGATAGTCCGGGCAATGTGGCGTCGCCGGCGGGTCACCTGGCCAGCGGCCGTCGTCGCGGCAGTCACCAGCGCGAGCATGGAAACGGGGTCCTGCTGCTGGGTTTCGACGGCGTGCCCGCCCTAGCCGGCCGGATGCGGCATCCACGGAGCCGCCGCCGGAGAAGCGGACACGAAGCCATGGTGCAACGAAGGAGACGTGAAGTGGCGGAAGCGGTATCTCCTCGAAGGTGTTGAGGGGCTGCGTGATGCGCCGCGTCCGGGCCGCGAGCCGGAGATCGATGAGTTGGCGCTCATCGCCGAGACCCTCGTCAATGATGGGAAGCCGCGGGCAGAGCTGGGGATCTCGCGTTGGTCCGCGCGCATCATGGCTGAGCGGTTCGGGATTTCTTTTTCCTCCGTGGCCCGGATCTGGCGCAGATGGAAAATCCAGCCGCACGGGATCGAGACGTTCAAGTTCTCCACCGACCCGCAGTTGGAGACCAAGCTCCGCGACGTGGTCGGCCTCTAAATGTCACGGCCCGAGAACGCCGTGGTGGTCGGCGTTGATGAGTGGACCCAGATCCAGGCCCGGACCGCACCCACGAGAACCAGCCGCTCTTCTTGGGCCATGCATCCCAGCAGACGCACGATTACAAGAGCAACGGGACCACGACCCTGTTTGCGGCCCTGGATGTGCACACCGGCAAGGTCAGCGCCAACGCCTTCTACCAGCGGCACACCAACTCCGAGTTCGTGGACTTCCTGGGCCAGGTTGCGGCCGTCCATCCGGATGTTGAACTGCACGTCATCTGTGATAACTACGCCACGCAAAAGCACCAAAACGTCAAGGACTGGCTGGCCGCGAACCCGCGGGTGAGCCTGCACTTCACCCCAACAAGCTGCTCCTGGCTGACCATGGTCGAGATCTTCTTCGGGCTGGTTACCCGCCAGGCCATCCGGCGCGGATCCTTCCACTCGGTCCAGGACCTCGGGCAGACCATCGAGACGTACATCGCGAACTACAACGACCGCGCCAAACCATTCCGCTGGATCAAAACCGCCGACTACCTACTCGGCAAGATCAAACGAAAACAAACCATTAACACATGACTGTGATGTCTCGGGACATCGGTGACAGTTCGGCCTCAGGACATTGGTGACACTCGATGTCTCAGGACATCGGTGACGCTTCCCCGTGCATGCCTTATTTGCGGAAGCGGGTGCGGGCCTTGCTGATCCCCACGTAAGCGGTGCCTTCGGGCGGCCAGAAGTACTCCGCAATGACCTCACCTTCAGTACTGGCGAACAGGATGCCTTCAAGGTCCCAATCAGCGATGACGATTCGCCCACCCATCCGCTTGGTCAAAGAGAACAGGGTCCTACCCATACTGACGACGCCGTTGGGATAGACCCGTAGCTTCTGGCTACAAGTGACTGCCGGGTGGGCAACGCTGCCGCTGATTTTCTGGGACCGGTCGGTCTCCTGAGGTGTCGGTGCCGACAGCGCTGTGGTGGTGCGCCCTGCTGTTTCCGTACCGGCGGCCACCACGGGTTCGGTAGCGCCCGGAAGCTGAGCTGTCGGCCCCGGGCCCCGAGGTTCGGGAAGAACCGGCACAGGTTTCGGCCTGGGTGCTTCGGCAATTGCTGTGGCGTCCCACGACTGCTTTGGGGTGATGCGCCCGGGCAATCCTTGGTGCGGACGCTCGGTGTTGTAGATCAGGTCAAACCGGTCGACCTGGGCTTGGAGCTCTCCGTGGGTCTGGGCCAGGGGCTGCTTGTCCAGCCATCGGAACAATGTCTGATGGAACCGCTCGTTCTTTCCCTGAGTGGTCGGTTTGTATGGTTTGCCGGTGATCGGCTCGACGCCGAGCGAGGACACGTAGGTGACCAACTGGCCTTCCCACCCGCGACGCGAGGGGTTCAAAGCCATGCCGTTATCGGTCAGCAACCTTTGCGGCACACCATGAGCATCGATGCCCTTTTTCACGACCGCCAAGGCCGCCTCACTGGTTTCGCCGGACGCTACGTGGGTGGCGAGTGCGAGGCGTGAATGATCATCTTGTAGTTGGAAGATCACGCACTTGCGCCCACCGGTGAGCACGTACTCGGTGGCGTCCAGTTGCCAGCACGCGTTCGGGGCCGGATAGACGAACCTGCGGTACGCGGCCCGAGGTTTCTTCTTCGGCTCGAGCCGGGCCACGTTCTTCTCCCGAAAGATTCGTGCCAGCGAGGCTATGGACGGGGCCTGCATCTTCAGGGACACCATCTTGTCGTGCACGCTGATCGGCCCATGATCCAGCCCGGAGGATTCCAGAGCGGCCCGCACCTTCAGCGCGTCGTGCTTGAGGTCCTCGGTGAGTTTCGTGGGTGAGGTTTTCGGGCGGCGTGAGCGTGGCTCCAGGGCTGCGGCCTGGCCTTCATCGCGTGCCCTGGCCCGGATCGCATAGAACGTCTTGCGGGTGATGTCGTGCTCGTCGCAGAACGTGGTGACGGACCCGCGTGGTGCATCATCGGGCCACTGGGCAATCGCAAGGCGGATACGGGCGTTGACGGGATCATTCTTATTCACCCGCTACATTGGCGTCCCATGCCATGCAGGTCAAAGCCGTGTTACCCCTCGAAAAGTGTCACCACCAAGACCCGCCGAAGTGTCACCGATGTCCTGAGGCAGAACTGTCACCGATGTCCTGCGACATAACACCATTAACACATGACATTAGTGACCCGTCGCGTCCCGTGCATACGCGTAGTCCTTGGCGTGCTACCTGCGGGCGACTGGTTCAGCGGCTTGCCGTGCCGTCCACGAAGGATACCCGACCCGCGTACTGCTGGTATAACTTCACCGCCTCGTCGAGGTCGATATGGCCGATGTCCAATGAGACAGCAAGAGCGTCGAGTTGGGCGCAGCAGGTTTCCGCGGCGCTGACCCTGTCCGCGACTCCGCGGGAGGTGGCGAAGTTGGTGGCCAGGGCCGCGGCGACCGAGGAAATTACTGCGAGCAGGCACAGCACCCGCCACACGGTAGAGTCCTCGCTGAGCGCGAAGATGCCGGCCACGGCGTGGCTGAACCCGGTGCCGCCAACTGCGGGACCGGCGGTGAGCACGGCGGCCAGGCCGCTGCCGATGATGCTGATGTTGGAGAGCCTGTTCCGCCGGGGTCGTTCCCGGGCAAGGTAGGCGCGGAGGGCTTGTTGTTTATCGTCGATTCGGGTGGACAGTCGCTGCCGAGCGTCCGGTGTTGCGCTCATGATCTGATGCCAGCTTCCTTCACCGATCTCGGGTCCCGTGCGGTGACTAACGCGGACAGCAATAGCATGCTCCCGGAGAGGGGCCGTGTCCAGAGTCGGTGGTGCCCATTCCGCGGTCGATGACCCGTCGAGCCCCCGCTTACGCATGATCCTTGAGTTCGAAGGACCGGCGCTGCAGGTCATGGTCCGATGCGTGGGCGTGGACTCCGTAAATGTCCTGCAGGTCGGTGCCGATGTAGGCGAAGCGATGTTGCAAAGGTTCGACGGAGATTACCCCTGGGACGCAGAGACGGTTTGGAGCGCGTGCTCGTCGCGTGTCGCGTCGGGCGGGGCGGTCACGGACTCCTGCCGAGCGAACCGTTCGTCATCGTCGGTGACCGGAACGCGGACCCGTTCGACGGCGACTCCGTGGTAGCCGCGGTCAACCAGCTCCTGGATTCCAAGCAGATTGTCGACCCGTTGCCGGCCTCCGAGGGCGGCGTGGAGGCGGCGGCCCGGCAGGGCGGAGCCAACGCCACCCATAGAGGTGACCCTCGCAACGACACGGCCGACGTCGCCGACACCGCGCCGGGAAACCTCCGGACTGACTACGTGTTGCCCTCACGCAGGACCCCAGTACTCGGCTCCGGTGTGTTCTGGCCGCCCCAGGCGGACCCCCTCTCACGGCTGACCGGGGTCTATCCGTTCCCGAGCAGCGACCACCGTGTGGTGTGGGTGGACCTGCAGGTACGCAACTAGCCCGCCACCGCCGCCTTCGCTGCCTGCTTGGCGTTCATCCATTCGCTCAGCCACGGCGCACGGACACTGGACGTGATGCGGCAGTCGGCCACGAAGGTTCCCGCGGCGCCGGCGTCGATCCAGTCCTGCAGCGCGGTGAGATCCGCCAGTGAACGGATGATCGCGGACTCAGCACCCAAAGCGCGGGCAACACCGCTGAAGTCCACCTCGGGGATCAGCATGGGCTTTTCGGTCAGACCCTTGGAGCCGTACTGGTGGATTTCGGCCCCGTAGGCGGCATCGTTGTAGATCACCACAACGGCGCTGCGGGCCGTGCCAATGAGCGATTCGAGGTCGGACAGGCCCATCAGGAAGCCGCCGTCGCCGGAGGCCAGCACCAGGGTGCGGCCGTCCTCCACGGCGCGGGCTGCCCCGACGGCGCTGGCGAGGCCCAGCCCGATGGACTGGAAGGCGGTTCCCACCATCACTAGGTCCTGTGGCCTGGGGATGTTCCAGTACATGGGTGCCCAGCCGATGAAGTGCCCGCCGTCCTGGACCACTGTGCGGCGCTCCGGCAGCACGGCGTCCAAGGCGGTGGCCAGGGCCCGCGGATCCAGCCGGCCGTCCACAGTTTCGTCGGAACCGGAGTCGTGCCCGGGTCCGTCAGCCAGACGCCTGCGGGCTTCCCCGCGCCAGGCTTCCGCCGCAGCCTCACCATCGAGCAGCCCCAGGAGACGTCCCGCAGCAGCCTTCGCGTCCGCGCTGACGAACAGGTCCACCCGGGGGTGCGTCGGCTGCAGGGCGGTGTCGATCTGGATGACGGTGCTGTCCGGGCCGAGCAGGTGCCCGAACCGCATGGTGAACGGGCTCAGGCTCGCCCCGGCCACGAGGACCACATCGGCCTCACCCATGAGCCCGGCCGCGGTGTCGGTGCCGAAACCGCCCGCGACGCCCAAGTACCCCTCGCCTTTGAGGAGGTTGAGCGCCAGGGCGGTTCCGGCGGTCAGTGCGCCGAGGCGGTCGGCGAGCTCGCGGAGCTCCGGGCCGGCGCCGGCGAGGTGCGCGCCCCGGCCGGCCAGGATCAGCGGCCGCTTGGCCCCGGCGAGCAGGCGCGCTACCTGCCCAAGTCCGCCGTCGACGTCGTCCGTCACCATTGGTGCCGATGCCGCCGGAAGTTCTTCGTCCGCCGCCTCGAGTGCCGCGAGGTCGTAGGGAATGGCAAGCACGACGGCGGTGCGCCTGGTGAGTGCGTACTCCACCGCCTGCCGGGTGATGGAGCCCGGGGCGTCGCGGGTGACGGTGAAGGTGGCCGCGCCCAGTCCCGCGGCGATGGCGGCCTGGTCCACGTCCTGGGGCCGGGCGCCGGTGCTCGGTGCGTCCCCGGTGACCAGCACCACGGGGATCTGCGCCTGGACCGACTCGGCGAGGGCGGTGAGCGCGTTGGTGTAGCCGGGGCCGTAGGTGGTGGTGCCCGCGGCGAGCCGTCCGGACGTCCGGTAGTAGGCGTCGGCCGCGGCGATGGCGGCGCCTTCGTGCCGGACGGGGGAGAAGCGGAGGCCCTGCTTCTCCGCGGCGTCCAGGAAGTAGACGTTGCCGTTGCCCATGACGCCGAAGACATCGCTGAGGTAGCTGCTGAGAACCTGCGCCACGCGGCCGGAGACGGTAAGAGTGGTCATGCAGGAAGCTTGTGGCGTAGTTCACGGATAGGCAAGAGAGCCGAGTTTGGTTGGGATATTTGGCAGGGGACTGCCCGTAGAAGTGAAAATTTGCGCACTTGTGGTGTGCATCACTCGTAGTTAGTTGGAAGGGCGGGATTCCTGCTCGGAGAGCCGCGCCAGGAGGCCGTCGTAGCGGGGCGGCATGAGTTCCAGCACGGAAATGGCCGTGCTGGTCCGTTGGATCCCCTCGATTTCCAGGATCTGGTTGGTAATGCGGTAGAGATCGGCCGTGCTGCGTGCCACCACCTTGGCCATCAGGTCCGCGTCTCCGGTGGTGGCGTGCACCTCGATGACCTCCGGGATCGCGGCGAGCCCGTCTTCCACCGCACCTGTCCGGGTCTGGCTGATGGACAGTGAGAGGAAGGCCATGAGGCCATAGCCAAGCGCGGCGGGGTCCAGCCTCCGGCTGAAGGAGCGGAGGGCGCCGCTGTGCTCCAGCCGTGCCAACCGGGCGTGGACCGTGTTGCGTGCGACGCCGAGCGTGCGGGAGAGTGCCAGGGCGCTGGCTTCCGGATCCTTGTCGAGGGCCAGGATGATCCTGCCGTCGAGGGAGTCCAGGGTGCGCGGGTTCGGAATGGTCATATTTTCACCAGCGTTACTAGAAGTTGAGCAGAAGTCCCAATGGGTTGAGGGTATCTTGCATTGTGGGCCGGGTCACAACCATGATCGTTCCTCATGACCAGTGATCAGCTCCTCATCGCACCGGACACCGCGCTTCCCACCCTTCGTGGCGCCGTGGCCGGACTTCCGTCCTACGTCCCGGGCCGCCGCGGCGCCGGGGCTGACATCGCAGCCCTCGCCAGCAACGAAAGCCACTACAGTCCACTGCCAGCTGCCGCCGCTGCGGTGGCAGAAGCGGCCAGCACCATGAACCGCTACCCTGACTCGGCCGCCGTCGAACTCCGCGAACGGCTCGCCCGGCACCTGGGCGTCACCGCCGGGGAGGTCGCGGTGGGGCCCGGCAGCGTGGGCGTCCTCCAGCAGATCATCACCGGACTGTGCGACGCCGGGGATGAGGTGGTCTTCGCCTGGCGCTCCTTCGAGGCCTACCCCATCCTGGTGGAGCTGGCAGGCGCCCGGCCGGTCCGCATCCCGCTGGACGACGCCGAGGGGCATGACCTCGACGCCATGGCCGCGGCCGTCACCGAACGCACCAGGGTGATCCTGCTCTGCACCCCCAACAATCCGACAGGCGTGCCGATCAGCCACGACCGCATCGAGGCGTTCCTGCGCTCCGTCCGCCCGGACATCCTGGTGGTGATCGACGAGGCCTATGTGGAATACGCCGAAGCGGGCAGCGGCCCCGATTCCCTGACGCTCTACCGCCAGTACCCGAACGTCTGCATCCTGCGTACCTACTCCAAGGCCTACGGGCTCGCCGGCCTGCGCGTGGGATACGCCGTGGCGGTGCCGGCCATCGCGGAGGGACTGCGCCGGACCGCGCTTCCCTTCGCCGTGAGCGCGCTGGCCCAGAAGGCGGCCATCGCATCGCTGGATGCGGGGGAGGAGATGGAAGCGCGGGTGGCCGCCGTCAGGCAGGAGCGCGCCCGGATGGCCACGCAGCTGGAAGCCCAGGGCTGGAAACTGCAGCCAAGCCAAGGCAACTTCCTGTGGATCCGTGCGGATGAGAGCCTCCTGGCGAGGCTGGTGGACGCGTTCGACCGCGCAGGCATCCTGGTCCGGGCGTACCAGGGCGACGGCGTGCGGATCACCGTCGCCGATTCCGCCTCCAACGACCGCGTGCTCCGGCTCCTCGAAGCCCACGCCGCCTAGGAACTTCCTGAACCTTATCCATCCGTTCCACAACCAGAGGACTCCCCATGGAACAACAGACAAAGACGTCTGGCCGCCCGCTCGGCGCCACACTCAAACCCCGGCAGCTCACGATGATGGGCCTCGGAAGCGCCATCGGCGCGGGCCTGTTCATCGGCTCCGGCGCCGGCATCCAGGCAGCCGGACCGGCCGTGCTGATCTCCTACCTCGTGGCCGGCACCCTGATCATCCTGGTGATGTGGGCCCTCGGCGAGATGGCCGCCGCCAACCCGGACAGCGGAGCCTTCTCCGTCTACACCGCCAAGGCCTACGGACCGGTGGCCGGTGCCACGGTGGGCTGGCTCTGGTGGCTGCAGCTCGTGGTGGTCATCGCCGCCGAAGCGCTCGGCGCGGCCGGCCTGCTGGCCACCATCTTCCCGGCCCTGCCGGTGTGGCTGATGGCCTTCGTGTTCATCGTGCTGCTCACCGCCGTGAACCTCACCAGCGTGAAGAACTTCGGTGAATTCGAGTTCTGGTTCGCCCTGCTCAAGGTGGCAGCAATCGTCGGGTTCCTTGTGGTGGGCGCTGCGCTGCTCTTCGGCTGGCTGCCGGGCGTGCAGTCGCCGGGCCTGTCCAACTTCACGGGTGCAGGGTTCGCGCCCAGCGGTTTTGCCGGGATTGCGACGGCGCTTTTCGTGGTGGCGTTCGCGTTCGGCGGCACTGAGATTGTCTCCGTGGCGGCCGCCGAGACCGCAGAGCCTGCCCGCAGCGTGAAAAAAGCGGTCCGCACGGTGCTGTGGCGCATCCTGGTTTTCTACATCGGTTCCATCTTCATTATTGCGGCCGTGGTTCCCGTGGGTTCGGCGGGGCTGAAGAGCCCGTTCGCTGCCGTGCTGGAGGCCGCCGGCATGCCCGGCGCAGCCACCGCGATCACCCTGGTGGCCGTCGCAGCGCTGCTCTCGGCCCTCAACGCCAATCTCTACGGTGCGTCACGGATGGCATACTCCCTCGCGGATCGCGGTGAAGCACCGCGCCTGCTTGCCTCGGTGTCAAAGGCCCGGGTTCCGGTGGTTGCCGTCCTGGCCAGCGTCGCCTTCGGTGTTGTCACGGTGGTGCTGGAGCTGGCCTTCCCCGGCATGGTCCTTCCCGTCCTGCTCAACATCGTTGGGTCGACGTGCCTGCTGGTGTGGACGTCCGCACTACTGGCTCAGCTCGCCTTGCGCCTCCGCGCCGACCGTGAGGGCACGGAGCTTCCCCTGCGGATGCCTGGTTTCCCGTGGCTGACGATGTTTGGTCTGGTGATCCTCGCGGCGATCTTCACGGTGGGCTTCATCGGCGAGGATTCCCGTCCCCAGCTCCTGAGCACATTTGGGCTTGTCGCGCTTCTTGCGGTGGGTTGCTGGCTGAACCAGCGGAACCGGAAGGTTGCGCGGGTTGGGGAATCCTCGGAGCGTGCCAAGGAACCGGTGCTGATCGACTAGATCGCGTGCTGCGGACCCACCCCGCGGGTCCGGTGCACGCGTAGGGCGCGTCCGGTCTGGCCGGGCGCGCCCTACGGGTTCATCTGGGGTGGCTGGCCTTGGCTGTGTCGGCCACTCCAGAAAGATCCGGCGCTGCAGCAGGCTTCAGGATGTGAGGATCCATGCGGCGTTGCGACTCCGGGTCCCAGCCCAGCTTCACGAACGCGAACGCGAAGGCCTGCTGCATCTCGTCGGCCTGGGTGTAGCGGGCGGCGCGGGCCGGTTCCAGGTTGACCTCGCCCACCAGCAGGCGGTGCGGCTCACACTTCTCGGCCAGGGCGCGCCAGCGGCGGTACACCTCGTGGACCTCCTCCTGGTCCGAGACTTGCGGGTTGGACCGCAGCCCGTCCACCACGCCGCCCTCCGAGGGCGCATCCGGCAAACCCTCGGCCTTGAACAGCGCGTGCGCGACGTAGATGCGGAGCCCGTCCACGCCCTGGTCGAACCAGAAGCGCAGCACGCCGTCGAAGTAGTCGCCGACGGCCGGGTTGCGCCAGTTCCAGTCCGGCTGGCCGGCGGAGAAAAGGTGCAGGTACCAGTCGCGGTCTGTCGCGGATGCGGGATTGGCGCGGCTCCACGCCCGGCCGCCGAACACGCTCTGCCAGTTGTTCGGGGAAGCGTCACCCTCGGGACCGCGGATAAAGTGGAACATCTCCCGCTCCGGCGAGCCCGGTCCGGCCGCCAGTGCCGCCTAGAACAACGGGCTCCTCTGCCAGTTTTAGCCGCCCCGTTGGTGTTTAGCCCGGCTCTTACACCGATCTCGCAGTTCGGCGATTACTGCGTTCTCAAATTTGTTTGGCGCACCATCCACAGAAGCCACCCGTTCGGCGATACCGGGGATTTCACACAGATCCCCCGGCTCGTTGTCTAGGCGTCGCCACACCTCGGCAGGGTCGATATCAACTAGTCGGGCGAGCTCCTCATCCACCACCTGATGGTGGTCCCGGACCAGACTCACGAGGTTACGGAACAAGAGAGTCTCGTCGTCGGTAATTTTGCCGTCCGCCATAATCACCAGCCACGCAACCCAAAGCATCAGCTGAGGATGCTGACTGCCCTTGATCGTGTTCTCGGCGAGTTCAATCACACGCGCTTCGTTGCGGAAGACGGCTTGTGCGTGGCGACCCGCAAGCAGCGTCGAGTAGCGGTTCATGACCACCGAGAGGGGAATCCCAACTAGGGGGATGCCGATCTTGATGACACTTCGCTGCAGGAGAAACTTGCCGACGAAGGGAAGCCCCTTGGCGGCGGCCAGGACCGCGCCGGAGTAATAGCGCTTGATCAGTGGCCGCACAATAGCCGGGACAGCTCTGGTCACGCCGCCACGAACCAGTTCGCCACTCTTGATCGTGAGCGCCACGCGGATGAGTTTCCATGTGTCTTCAGGGTCGGACAAATCGAGCGGCACCCGATAGAGGACTGCGACGTCGTATGCCAGACGGAGCTGCAGTTGCGTGATGAACGCGACGTCGACCATAACGGTCGCGATGGCGGCCGGGACAGTCGCAGGCGAGGAGCCCCCAAGGCTCCCCATAGTAGTGATGACGGCCGCAGAGTAAGCGCTGGCGGAGAGCCCACCTTCAAGAGCGGCGTACCGAGTCGCTATCTTGATCCGCTGATCAACGATGGCATCTGCGGGCACACCTCGGTAGCGCTCTTGGAAGTACTGCCAATTGACCTTGTCAGTGTAGGAGCCTAGTGCGTGAGCGATGAGCTTGGTGAACCAGCCGCCCGACTTGATGTCGTCGGGGCTCAACCTCTTAATGAACTCCCGCAACTCGGCTCGCTCATCCTCCACGACCTTCCGGTCGCCGTCAGTGGGCTCGTCACTGTCGACGGTATCGAAATCGTCGACTACGTCAGTCGGAGTTTCAGGCATGGCGTAATCCCCCCGGTAGGTGCAATGATGCGCGCGGTTGCCGACAGACAGGCCGCTGAACTTTTATCAGGCTAACCCAACGAGGCGCTCATCCTTTGGTGCACGCCCCGAGGAGAAGATTTTCCCGGAGGTGCACCATCGTCGGACTTCCAAGTGCCGACCGACGGCGCCGTGGCCCTGGGTCAGCCAGTCGACAGATTCCTGCTCGACCCTCGGCGCTCAGACTAATTTCGTGGGCGGCTGGGCGTGCCACGACAGAGTGATCTTCGCCTATGTATAAAGTTCGAGGAGCCTTGAGGCGGCGGACAGCCGACGTCTTTCCAAAACACGGAATTCGAGGACCCCTCCGCGTCGAACGAAACTGGAGATTGAATCGTCATGAAGTTTTTCAAAGCCCGGGTGCTGCTTTGGCCGGCCGCGCTGCTTTTGGTGTTGCTGGGTGGGGGAGCGGCCGCCGCATTCGCATCCGGCGGACTTAACGCACTCGCCCTCAAGTCCCTGTTCACCAGCAGCTCCAGCGAACGTGATTCCCAGGTGGTTCAAGCCGTCACGCGAGTGCAAGAGGTCGCCTTGCTCAGCCTTCACATCGAGGGCATCGATAGGTACGAAAGCAATAGGGAAATTTTCGGCGTGGCTATCCCCGCGAGCGAGAAAACCACTCTGCTCCAGTACAAGTTCGACGCGAAATTGGGCGTCGACGGCGCGAAGGTGAAGGTCGAACGAACCGGTCCAGAGTCGCTGCGCGTGACTATCCCTGAATCCAAGTTCATCGGCTTTGACAATCCCGTGTTCGAGGATGCTCTCGAGAGCGGCAACCCGCTTAGCTGGCTGGCCGAGCCAGCCGTCCAAACGCGGATGGTCAACAACATTCTCAGTAATGAGAATAAGCAGAAGTACATCTCCCAAAATGAAGAAGCCTTGAAAGAGCAGGCCAAGGCGTACTACTCCGGGATTATCGCAAGTGTCGCTCCCGAAGTTACCCTCGACTTTGATTTCGCAGGGTAGAGGCCCACAGCGGACCCTCCTGGCCGGATGAAAGGCTCACGGAGGAGCGGAAAGCAGCTCTAACGACGCCATTACCCTCCCGGAAACGATCAAAGCCACGCTTGGCCGGCACCTCGCGCTAAGTTACAAAAATTTTTTAGGAGCTTAGAACTTTTTGTAAATCCCGTAGATGCTCTTATGTGTCGGACTGGGGGCCTACAGTGCTTCCATGACTCCCGACGAAACGACCTCCGGCCCGAAATCGAAGACGAAACGCGCTGCCACGCGCATATGCCCGATGTGCGGCAGTGAGGCCTGGCGAATCGAGTACGGGATGATCATGCCGTCGGCGCGCGAAGCAATGCCAGAGAACATCGAGTTCGCAGGCTGCTGCATCGACATGGTTGTCCGTGAATACCCCGCCACCGGCAAAACGGGGATCGGCACACCCGAGTGGGCGTGCCAGAACCCGGAGTGCCGGCACCGCTGGTGGTGACTTTCGGCCCATATCAGGCCTTCGACACCCCGAAATGAGTCGAGGCGGATGAATCAGTGCTGGCAGCCTGCTCGTCAGAGCTGGCCAGATGACCGTCGGATGCGCCTTTGCCTCTCCAAGTAGTCGAGGACCCTGCCGAGTTCGACGTCGTAGAGTTCTGGGACGGTCTGGACATTACGCCCCGACCCCTTGAGAAGCATCTGGCGCGCCTCGGCGGCGCTACTTCGGCGTAGCGCCCGCACTGCGCGCATTACCTGGTCAATTTCCTTGGCGTTCAGCCGGTAATGGGTGCGTTTCATTGATCCGTGCCCAGTATCAAAGATTTCGTAGCCGTCCGCCATCTTTCCCCCTTGTCATTGTGAATACGCAACATTGTGTGTCAGGGGTCGGACATCATCCAGTCAGGACCGGCATCTGCGGCCGCTCATCTCGACACGTCAGCGGGCCTCCAGATCTGCGCTCTCGACAGAATCCGACCGAGTTCAGAACCGCCTGCCTCCGCCAGCAACCCGGAGTCGCCGACCACGACCAGGAGGCTCCGTGCCCTGGAGAGCCCCACATACAGCTGCTCCGCCGCACGCTTAGGCTCCTTGAAACCGTTCACGCACAACACTACGACGGAGCGCTCCAGACCCTTGAAGCCCAGGACGTGGCCGTAGAATTCTCGTTCGTTCGCGTGGAACTCGCGCCAATAGTCCGCGGTCGTGCCGGTCTCGAAGAACTCTCGATGGATGGGATGCCGTGCTTTGGTCGTCAACAAGGCGATTTGGTTGTTCGCCCACCCCTCCTCGATAAGGGCATCGACACAGTCCTCAGCCACATCCAGGGCGTCCTCGGTGGCACATTCAACTCGACGGACAGGCAATCCCGTGCTGCCTCGCGGAGTGAAATGCTCGCCGGCGAATGACTTGAATGTGTCCGCGATCTTTCGGGTGTTCCGGAGATTGTCGTCAATGTGGATGGGCACCAGACCAACCGCCGGATGACCGGAATCTCCCAAGGCACCGGTCCAACGGCTGTAGACGTCCTGATGATCGTCCTGGAACGCGAAGACTTCGCTGGTGTCCGGGTCCTTCGTGCAAGCCAACAGCGCTTCCCACCACAGTGGCGCGAAGTCCTGAGCTTCATCAACAACGACGGCGTCCAGCTTCAGCCACTCGTCCATGGTGGCAGCGAGTGACTTGAGTTGCCGGGGCATGTCCTCATCGAAGTAGGCCTGGCCGACTCCGTCCGGCACGCCAAGCCCGCGGGCGTAGTCGTGGAACTCCCCGGTGAACACCGGCTTTGCCTGGCGCCATGGCTCTACCTGATCCTGAAGGTACTGTCCGAGGCCCTTGTTGTAGCAGAACAGGCCAACCCGTTTCCCGGACTTGGAGAGCACTTTTGCCTTTTCGACAGCCAGCCATGTCTTACCGCTGCCGGCGCCTCCGGTGAACTGCACACGGCGCAGTGACCGCGTTGCGCGGAGCAGCACTGCCTGTCCTTCCGTCAGGTGGTCCTGCACGTACTCGTCCTGCGCGGGGTCCTGGTGGTCTCCGGCGGGCTCGAGAGTTCCGCTTAGCTGGCGAACGATTCGTTCAGTGAAGGCAGCGGCGAGTGGAGTAGCGCCGCCTCCCTCCTGTTCGATTGCCCGACGGACAAGTTCAGCGGCGGATTGCATATCCGTCTGGTCCAGGACCAAGGTTCGCGGGCAACCAGCCATGTTCCAAGTCTGAGGAACCTTTGTGTAGGGAAAGGCCACGAGGTAAGCGAATCGACTGGTCAGGCGAGACCCGGTTTGGCCGCTGATCCAGTTCTTGAAGGCGTGCTGTGAACCCTGCGACTGGGCAACGGGGCTCTGAATTTTGCGCTTATCGCTGCGGTCCGACTGGTACCACTGGGCATCGTCTACGGAGATCTGGCCGCCTTTGACTTCAATGGCGGCCATTCCGACGCCGGGCCAAAGGACCAGCAGATCAATTTCGTGCTCTGACCTGCCGTCCCGAACCTGGACGGAATGCGCCAGCACCGCCTCCTCCGGCAGGCTGGCCTTCAGTGCTTCCCAAACGGCTTTCTCGACCAACTGGCCATCGCCGAATTCAGGCTCGGCTGGAATGCATCTCATCGCTATACCTCTCTCTGCCGCATCAGGAAACCGGCACTGACAGATTCTCAAGTTTCTGCCGACGGACGTCAGCGAAGCTGGGCCTGCACAGCACCAACACGAGTTCGCTCACTCGCTCGCCGGTGGTTTCGGCGAGCAGTTCGGCATACAGGCTGAGCTGCTGCCAGTATGCGGACTGAGTCGCCTCCGCCATTTGCACATCCGTCTTGAAGTCAATGATGACCAGACTGCCGTCGTCCTCCCGGTACAACAAATCAATGATGCCCTCGATCACCACCCCGTCGCGTTCAACCGCAACGGGCAGCTCATTCCAATGCCGGCGCTCGGCTGCCCGTCGGACGGGAACAGCTGACATCGCCGATCGGGCGCAGGCTTCAAGGTCAGCCGCGGACTCCAGCCCGAATTGCAGGGCCACGGTCCGGGCCAGGCCTCCGAAGCCGTCATCGGCCTGCAGACCTGACACTTCCATGAGACGGTGCAATGCCGTGCCGAAGTCAGCTCCATGCATCCCGACGGCGCCGCTTGAGAATGGCGAACCGGCGGCAGCGCCGTCGTCGGCGAAGCTCAGTTCCTGCGGCGGCTCGTCCCGCGTACCCGCCGCCTGGACGGCCGGCACAGCGCCGCCCTTGGTCAGTGCAGTCACAGACGTGCTGGCAGGAATTGCGGACTGCGCAACCCACCGAGCACGCATGTCCTGCCATTCGTCGAATGCCGGTACAGGAGACACTCCGTGCTGGGATTTCACGCGGGCGGGGAACGCTTCGGGGAACTCAAGTTCCTGCACCGTTTCCGGATCGTCGACTGAGCCCAGCATGCCGCTGAGGCTCGAAGGGCCCCCGCTGTAGAGGGATACGACGAGGTGGCTGGTGGCCCGTGTGCAGGCCACGTAGAGCAGCCGGCGTTTCTCCGCAGCGAGCAGTTCGGCCTCCGCCTTCTTGGCCTCGGGATAGCCGGCCGACTCGATGTTGCCCGAGATGTGCACCTGCAACTGACCGAACTCGTCCCAGAGGGCCTTGTCCGACGAGCCACCTCTGGTGCTGCCCGCCCCAGCCAGAACCACCATGGGGAACTCAAGCCCCTTGGAGGCGTGGATGGTCATGATCCGGACGGCTTGGGCGTCTGTCTCGGGGACCACGGCTTCTTTGACCTTGGCATTCTCCTCTTGCTGAACGGCGGCCCAGAGCAGGTAGTCGCGCAGGCTGCCGTGGGTCGCTTCGGACCACGCGCGCGCTTGATCGACCACAAACCTCAAGCGGCGCCAGACGTCCCGGTAGCGTGGCGAGTCCGTCGCGGACTCGAGCACCCGGCGGTCAGCCAGGATGCCTTCCATGATCTCCGACGGGGGACTGTAGGAAAGATCCCAAGAGAGCGTCTTCAAATAGCTCAGCGCGCGGGCGACAGGCGATCCCGCCAAAGCCTCGGGAGCCGTTCCATGGATGCTCCAATACCCGCCTCCGGCGTGCCATTCGTACAAGTCGTCGTCACCGCAGCCGAGGTAGGGCGTCCGCAGCGCTAGGGCCAGGGACGCCTGGTCCGCCGAGTTGGCGAGGGACCGGAGCAGGAGGAGCAGATCGTGGACCTCCTGTGTTCCGTAGACCAATGAGGAAGCTTCAGCCCGGTACTCGATGCCCGCCGAGTCCAGTGCATGTTCGATGTGAGACAGTGACGTCCGGGTGGGCAGGAGGATGCAGATGTCCCGGGACTCCAGGTTGGAGAGCGCGTAGCAGGGGGCTCCGGACTGCTTCTGCCACGGCGTGCCCCCGTGACCCAGGGCCAAACCAATGGCTGCCGCCACGTCCGCGGCTTCCTGGGCATGCCGGGCCTGGGCGCTGGGCTTCTCTCCGTCGGCGCCCGGCATCATTCCGCTTCGTCCGATGACGGCTACGGCTGGACCAGTGGAGTCGTCTACCTCGGGCCTGGACGGGTCGGCATGGAGTGGTTGATAGTCGGCCTGGATGCTTCCGTTGACCTCGATCAATTGCTCAAACGTGTGATTGACCCAGCGAAGAACGGCGGGAGTGGACCGGAAGTTCGTGTTGAGCCGTGCGACCTCTGCCGCCGTATCTGCTTCGGCACGCCCTCTGGCCGTCATATATGTGGCGATGTCAGCGCGGCGGAACCGATAAATGGACTGCTTTGGATCGCCGACGGTGAAGAGTCGCCCGGCGGGTATCGGGAGCTTCTCCCAGCCGTTGGGACCGCACACCTCGTGTGAGCAGATCCGCAGGGCAATCTCAGCCTGGATAGGGTCAGTATCCTGGAATTCGTCGAGCATGACGTGGTGGTAGCGGCGGTGAACGGCGGCCTGGATCTCGCGTCGCTCCTCGCCAACCAGCAGATTGCGGGCGTGGACCAGCAGGTCGTGGTACTCCAGCTCACCCCGCCGCTGACGTTTCCCCGCCTCGTCCAGGAAGATCCCGGACATGATGGACGTGACGGTCTCCAGCGAGGGTCCCACAATGCTCGCAATGAGCTCCGCGACATTTGCCACGACATCCTGTGCGGCACTTCGCACCTGGTCGACGGGAATCTGCCAGTCACCCTTGGCTCCGCCCTTGAGATGGGCAGTCGGAACTTTGCGCAGGACACCCATCAACATGTTCGGATCGTCAGCGGACTGTGCTTCCTGGAGTTGCAGTAACCAGGCCTCAAGCCCTCTCAGGCCTTTGGCCAGCAGGACGTTGTTCGGATTGGTGCAATGTTCCCGCATGGCCAGGACCTCAGAGCATTGCCGGATAACCGGCCCGGCGTTCAGCTCGGGGATGTATCTGGTCTCCGACGGGCTGTTGTCCTCCAGACGATCCCAGTTTGAGTCGAGGGCCCGTCCGAGGTCGCGGAGGTTGTCCAGCGTGACACCGACCGCCAGCAGCACCCTCAGCGCCTTGTCCGCGCGGGGCTCGTTGAACAGGGCCGCGATCACTGCCTCCCACCGTTTGGTGAACGCAATTTGGGACCGCAGCTCGTCGACGACGTCGATCATCGGCGGGACACCTGCCGCCACTGGGTTCTCGCCAATCAGCCGGGCCGCAAAGGAGTGGATGGTCCCGATAGGTGCCGTGTCCAGCTGGTTGAGGGCCGCCGCCCGCAGAGCCACGGTGTCTTCCCTTGCCTCGTGGGACTCAGCAGCTGCGGCGAGCCGCTTGCGGACTCGCTCCCGCAGCTCGCCGGCTGCTTTCTCGGTGAATGTAATGGCCGCGATGCCACGGAGCTCGACGCCGGAATCCACCAGGGCGCAGATGCGTTCCACAAGCTCCCGGGTTTTGCCGCTGCCGGCGCCCGCCTCGACGAAAACGGTCTTGTCCAGCATCGTGCGCACGATAACGCGGTGGCTTTCATCGCGCAGTTCCAGAGCTGGGGGAAGAACTGTTGCGCTGCTCATTTGTCGTCCTTCAGGATAGCGAGTGAGACCAATTCGGAGGTTTTGGAAAGCCGCTGCCAAGTATGTTTGGCGCCGGCGGTGCCGGCCAGGTTAGTGAAGTTGGAGAAACTCGACTCCTCCGGCTTGTGCGGAAAGATGCCGCGATGCAGAGCGGAGACGATCACGGAGGCGTCCGTCCTTAACTGATGGAGCACCGCGTCGTCGACTGCATACCCAATCGGGTCTGCATCCTGTGACACAAACCAGTACTGGGCCTGGACCGGAACTGCAGTGTCGGCCTGGAGGCTGCGCGCAAAGAGCCCATAGACGGGCAGCTGAAACTTCTTCCCGCCAGCCGTAGGATCCGCTTGAGACATTCCCTTGAATCTGCTGGTGCCACCAGTCTTGTAGTCGACGACTCGGACGGCCCCGGATTCGTGCCGATCGATCCGGTCAACGAAGCCAAGGAATTGAATCTCCTGTCCATCGAGCAGGGCCAGGTTTACCGACTCATGCTGATACTGCTTGCCGTATTCGGCGGGCCCGAACCCTGCCTCCGGTTGCTGATAGGTCCATCCCTTGGCAGCGTCACGTTGGTCCGCCGCGAACACCCGCCGCAGGTCCGCGAGCATTCGGCTCCTATCCCGATCCCAGAGGTGGCCGAGCCACGCTGAGTTTTCGGGTTTCTGGAAGAGGATTTCGCCTATCGAAGTGAGGTCCTGCTCAGTGGATGCTTGCCCACCTTCGGTTGCTCCGAGCACAAACGTTTCGAGGGCTTTGTGAATGAGCTCTCCGCGCTGTATCGGACTGATCTGCAGCTCCAATTGGATGTCCTCGAACACGCTGACCTTCAGGACCCGCTTCATGAAGTAGCTGAAGGGGTTGGTTGCCCAGTCCTCGAGGCTTGTGGGTGAGATGGCCTTGGCCGGATTGAAGAAGCTTCCAGCAAAACGCGACAGATCCCCGTTGAAGCGCGAGAACGCGCCGTGGTGGCGGTCGTGGCGGATTTCCAGGGCACGGTGGAGGACACTGTCGTCGGAGGCAAGCTCATTGCGTTTGCCGCTCAGGCAGGACCTGAGCCGCCACTCCTGTGCGGTGGGGGCCAAGCCGTTTGTTGTTCCGGCGCCCGTCCGGATTCCGTGCTCGTAAGACCTGAGCTCCACCACAGACTTTGGATCTTCGAAGCCGGCGGAGATCCAGCGGGACATTTCGTAGGATCCCCCGCCTCGAAGATTGCCGCGCGGGAAGAACACTAGCGTCCGGGATCCGCTGGCCAGCGCCGCGAGAAACTGCTGGTGTGTCAGGGCAATTCTCTGTTCCGCCGTCGGAAGGCCGGTGCCCAGTTCGACCTTGATCTGGTCAGGGAGCAACGGATCCTCTCGGACCTTGGAGGGCGCGAGGCCCTCAGCCATTCCTGCCAGGATCACGACGTCGAGGTCCCGCCCAACGCCGTCGGCGATTGTCCCAACCGAGATCCCGACGCCGATTTTTCCTCTCCGCCCGGAACGGCGGTTGATTCCTTGTTCTAGCGCGGTGCGCAACGCGCCACCGCTGGGAGCGGGCGCCACTCCGTCGAGCAGGGACAGGCTGTCTGCTATCTCTAAGACTTCAGCCCGGGCGGCGCTGACCCGCGGGTGCTCTGATGCCGAGCGCGGGCCCAGGAACTCCTGGACGAAGTCTCGGAGTTCCGCTGCCGCCCCAGCCCATGAGGAGGCCTTCGCGACGCGAGCCAACCCGCCGGACAGAGCGTTGCGGAAACTGACGAACTGGGCCAACTCCGCCAGTCTCCGGGCTTTTCGCTCCTGGGACTCCTCGTCCAGCACCACGTCGCTCTCCGGTGCTTCCTCGTCTCGCGGCGGGTTCAGGTACAGGCGCTCACAGGCGGCGGCGGACGGAAGATCATTGTTGCTCCAGTGGACACTGCCTTCGGCCATGGTGTTGAGAACAGCCCTCACGTCCAAAGCTTTCGGGTCCAGTTGCAGCAGTCTCAGCAAGCCGCGGGCCTGGGGCGAGTCGCGAAGTTGCTGAGCCGAGGGGCCGCTGAACTCGATGCCGGCCTCATCCAGCCGGCGGGCCAGCAGGGAGCGATACGGGTCTGACGCAGAGTAGAAAACCCCGATGCGATGCCCAGCGACGCCGGAGCCGAGCAACTCCGCAACGGAGCGCACGATGGCGCGGCACTCATCGTCGGAATCGGAAGCGCTGTAGATGCTATCTACCCCGCGGACCGAACCATCGGCCGCCAGCGACTGCATGCCCGCAGCGGACAGCGTGTCGAGCAGGTGCTCGGCGCTGGGCCCCTGGCCCTCAGGAAGCATGAAGCCGATGATTGTACCGAGTTGGTCCAGAGCCCCCGGCTGGCTGAGAAGGAGCTTTGCCGCTCCCGAGAGTGCCTCGGCCTCGGTGAAGTACGCCGATTTGAGCGCGGTCATGGCTGCGTCGTTCAGACGAAGCACGTCCGGGACAAGTTCAGGCAGTGACGCCGAGGCGTCGACGTTGACACCGTCCAGCGCCGAGGAAGTCCTCGTCAGGGCTGCGGCCGTGCCGGGCTGGTCTGCAACCTCCTTGAAGACACCAGGATTGCGGGCGAGACTTGCCGTCAGAGCGCCCTGCCGGATCATGGGGTCCAACAAACCTCGGCCACTGGCCTCCGGACTCGGTGCAAAGAGGTCTATGGCCAGATCAATGAGCGTGAATGCGCGGACTCCGACGACACCACTGCCGGACTTCCTCGCCAAATAGCGCGGAATATCGAGGGCGCTGGCCCGGGAGGGGACGAGCACGGTCACCGGCGCGAACGGGTCTCCCGCTTTCGCCTCCTGCACCAGCCGTTTCAATTCGGCGAGGGCGGCCTGAGCCGATGCAAAGTGCTGTGTCGTCATGCTGTGATCCCCATTGGTTGTCGAAATTTTCGGTGCATGCGGCAGGTCGCCGAGCAATGGCCTTGAGAGACTGCTCAAGCCGCGTTCTGAAGTGTTTGGACTGCGCCGGCAAGAGCATCGGCAAGTGTGACGCCGCCGTCCGGACCGGGCCCGGTCGGGAATTCGCCGGTATGCCATCGAAGCTTGCTAGCGTCGTCGCAGTCCCGGCCATATCTGAAGCCTTCGAGTATCTGGTGCCCCGCTTCAATGTGCGGGATACCGTCCTTGAACCAGTTCGGAAAATCGTGATTCGGAGCAGACCAGCCATTCACGGTCAGGTAGCCGGTATCTATGGGCCACGTGTCGGCTGGCAAATATTGCTCGGACACAATTTCGAACCAGACCCCATCGGCGCTGGGAACTGCTTGGGCGTAGGGTGTCAGTCCTTCGGCGTCCTCGGCGTATTGAATGCTCAGGAATGAGTTCCACGGCATGTTTGCGAGGACCTCACTGATCAGTTCGCCCGCTTTTGCCCAACCTTCCTGGACGTCTTTCTCGGCTCTGATGTGGTTGACAAGGCCGTCGTACTCATCCTCGACTTCTGACGGCATTGCGGCGCCGATCATCGACTCCCAAGCGCCGAAGTGCCTCCTGATGGCGACCACGGACGGGCGATGGCGGCCGGCGGCCATTTCGACAGTCGCCCAACTGTCGTAGCTTGCCACGTCTTTCGGGGAGCCGAAGTAGCGGGACTCTCCTCCAAACCTACGGGCCGCCTCAACAAAATCAGACTTGCTGAAGCTAACTGGGTCCAATGTCGGCTGCAGCCCTGCGGAAGCCAACGCGGTGCCCCAGAACCCTTGGCCCAAGTGGCGCCGCACGGTGCGTGCCGGCACCGGCCAAAGGTCTCCGCGATCGGGCAGTTCGTCTCCGAGGTCCGCCGAGATTGCCTCCGCTATCTCGTCGTAGTCTGAGTACGAGATTCCGGCGTCATCACCGGCGCGGATGGCCTGCGCCGTTGTTTCAATGACCGCCAGGATTTCGGCTGGCTGGCCGTAGGGGCCGCCCGGACCCAGGAAGTTCCGGATCTCGGCGACCGATGAGAGCGGCATCATCCCCAGAGCCAATTCATAATCGGGTTGGACTCCGCGGTGGCGGCCCAGCACGTAGAGCAAGCTGAGCATTTCGATGGGAGGAACAAACTCCACCTCACCCCTATGTAGTTGGTAGGCACGGTGCGCGAGTTCCTTGAACGTGTGCGTAGTCCGGAGCATTTCCTCGGCAATGTCGACGTCGACGGGTGCTCCGAGCGCGGCGAGAACCTTGGGTATATCCACGAAATCGAGCCCGGCTCGGTTGAGCTGTTCGAAGCGTTCGCGCTCTTGGTATAGGGCTGCCAATGTGGCATTGCATCGATTCCGGAGGGCCCTGGACCGCTGCTCCTCGCACCGGTCCGCGACCCGGCTACCGAGGATGTCCAGAAGCGCCCAACTGCTCGTGTTGGCGGCAGCCGCGATGCACCGCAGTGGATCCCCGGCCAGGAAGGATCTGGTTACCTGCCCAATCACGTCGCGCGGGAGAACGTCAGTCTCGGATGAAGGTGTGCTCACGCTCAAAACCCCAGTGATTGTTGCGGCGGGTGGATTGCGCGCCGGACGGCGGATGGCAAGCCGACCAGCAGGGCGCCTTGCTCAGTATCCTCTTCGAGCACGTCGTCGTCCTCGTCCTCATCCTCTTGCGGAAGGATAATCCCCATTGCGGAAGCCCAGGTGCCGTAGTGACGGACGATTTCCACCGCCGAAGGCCGGTCATTCCTCATGGACGCTTCGGAGTAAACCCACCGGTCATAGATGGCAATGCTCATGGGATGCTCAAAACCGATGCATTCCTCCGTGAAACCGTCGAGCGCATCGAAAAAGTCTTTGTCGGTAAACCTGGACTCGGAACCTGGCAGGCTCAGCCCGGCAGCTTGCAGTGCATCGTCCGAGAAGCCATGACCGTAACGGCGTAGCAGCACGAATCCCGGCACCGGCCACTGGCCCTCGGCGGCAACTCTCGTGTTGCCCAGGCGCGAAGAAACCGTCGCCGCCGTTTTCGTGTAGTCCGCATAGGAGATGGTCCGCGCCGCCCTGGCGCGGATGGCGAGCTTGGTAGTTTCCGCCACGGCGGCGAACTCCGCCAGGCGTCGCGGCGGAAAGTTGGGCTGCATGAGTGACCGGAGCGCGGCCAACTCTTCGATCGGCATGGTGCCGAGCGCCAGTTGGCAGTCCGGTTCGATTCCGTGGTGTTTGCCCGCCACGTACAAAAGACGGAGCTTGTCGCCCAAGGTCCGTGGAGGTAGTTCCCTCGCCGTCCGCTCGGAAGCGACTCCGGGAATGTGCACGAGCTCGACGGCGACTTACACGTCGATGGCCGTCTGCAGCGCTTTCAGGACCTTCGGCGTATCAGACCAGGCAATCCCGGCGCCGTTCAGCCGGTACAGCAGGACGCGGTTCTTGTAAAGAAATTCGTCCATGGCCTGGCTCCGGCGTCGGACGGATCTCGCGCGCTGTAGCTCAAGGTGGCTGGCTGGTTGCGTGGCCAAGAAATTGCAGAGTTCGTCGACCGTGCAGCCCAGATCGGCGGCGATGGCGCGGAGAGGTTCACCGGCGGCGTACGCGTCGCCCGCTGGTTCACTGCGCATCATGGCCTCACGCTGTTCCCGACTGAGTTCAGGAGTTGTAGTCATGCTCACAGTCCTACCAGTAACGGCCGACATTGTTGGGCAGGTGATGATCTTTGCCCCGCGGTCGCGGGACCGCGGATCGGGCGAACGCTCAGACGCTCTCCACAGCGGTGGCTGCAGCCTCCGCGGTTGCTTCCGTGCGCTGCGGGTCGTAGCCGTCAAACATGTACTGACGCAATACCTGTGATCGCGATGGATGGCAGAGCTTCTTCATTGTCTTGACTTCGATCTGCCGGATCCTTTCCCGGGTGACGCCATAAACCTTGCCGATTGCGTCCAAAGTCTTTTCCTGGCCATCAGTCATCCCGAAGCGCATAGCAATAATTCCTGCCTCACGGTCCTCAAGTGTGTCCAGAACAGCACGCAGCTGTTCCTGCATAGCTACTTGAAAGAGCGGATCCGTCACGTCCAGCTCAAACGGATCGGCCAGCTGTTCGGCGAGCGATTCGGTTCCTCCTCGGCCATCGGGAACTTGCATATCCAGCGAGTAGATCGCCTTGTCCAAGGTCAGAAGGTAATCAACTTTCTCGACTGAGTTGTCCGTGAGGCGGCCAAGATCTTCATTGGTGCATGAGGATCCATTCATTACGGCAGTACGCTGCTCCGACTGGAGCTTCTGAATCTGCTCCACAATGTGGACAGGCAAACGGATAAGACGTGCCTGATCGGCCAAAGCCCGGGTGATGGCCTGGCGAATCCACCAAGTTGCGTAGGTTGAGAATTTGAAACCCAGGGTGAAATCGAACTTGCAGACCGCCCGGTGCAACCCCAGGTTGCCCTCTTGAATGAGATCCAGGAAGTCGAGCCCGCGATTTGTGTGGTTCTTGGCTATCGACACGACCAACCGAAGATTCGCATTTAGCAGCGTGTCAGCGGCTCGCTTGCCGAGCAGCGCAAGGAATTCAAGTTCACGGGTCTCGCGCCGCGGCCGCGGCGCATCTTTGTCCAGGAGGAGCTGCTCCGCGTAAAGGCCTGCTTCGACTTCCTGAGCCAGTTCCACTTCCCGCTCAGCAGTCAGCAATTCGTGGCGGCCCAGCCGACGGAGATAGTCAGCGACGGCGTCATCCGTGACGCCATCACTGCCGGCGAGCTGTTCAGGCCACTCGTCGTCTTCCAAATCAAAACCCGTTGGCTCGGCATCGTCTTGGGGTTCTTCATGTGGCGGCTCGGGAGACGCCTGGGGCTGCTCCCCACCAGCGATCGGACCCACCTCGCGGAAGGGCGGAAGTTCGGGTTTGGGCTCGGCCACAATCTGGTGGAGAAATCTCTGCAGCCGGTCCAAGTCGGTCCTGATGTCGAAGAACTCGACATTGCGGGCGAACGGAAGCACGCGGCCCAGAAACTCTTCGCCTTGGACATCGGGGTCCTCGACAGTGCCCTTCGAGTACAGGACAACCAATCGCCCGACCCGTCCGTCGGCCTTCTTGCGGATGACGCGTCCGAGTCGCTGGACCATCTGCCGCTGGCTGCGATTGGCCGCGACGATGACGCCGAGGTCAGCTTCGGGCACGTCGATGCCTTCATCGAGCAGCCTAGGCGCAGCGAGGATTTGCGAAGTGCCGTTGCGGAAGTCCTCCATGCCCTGCCGGCGTTCATCCTTGGCCATGCCGCTGAAAATGGCGGAAGCCTTGGAGCCCATTGCCGTGTACAGCTCCTGGGCACGCCGTGCGGACTCTTGAGTTTGGGTAAACACCAGCGTGCCGCGGGAGGTGTCCACGGTTTCCTTGAGCGCCGCCAGGGCGTGGTATTTCGTCCGGGCCTCTGCCAGCAAAGTGAGCCTGGACGCCATTGCCCGCATGTACTTCCGCGCAATCGTCGATTCCCGAGTGATGGAGTCTGACCCAGCCAGCGCGGCGACTGCGGCAATGAACTGGTGGAACGGCCGCCGGGGGATCCCGGCGTAGGTCTCCAGGTTGCGCGCCGCTTCCAGCATGGTGTTCGAGAGGTCGTCGTAGTTGACCCTCTCCGCGGGCGTGAGTTCAACACCGACGAGGGCAATGTCGAACGGCGCAATGACATTGTCTTTTAGCGCGCGGTCGTACCAAAGCTTGTAGACGACTCCGCCGAAATAGGGCGACAAGACCGTCTCGTGCTCTCCGTCCGACCGCTCGTACGTGGCGGTCAGTCCGAGTCGCCAGGCGAATCCTTCTTGAAGAGCCCCGGTGAACATGGGGGCGGCGTAGCGGTGGCATTCGTCCGCGATGATCAGCCCGGCCTTGTGGCTTCGCAGCGTCTCGCGGTTGGACGCCGAATGGACAATCGCCACCAGAATGTCCACCTGATCGAGTGAATCTGTGCGGCCATCGCCGAGCGCTCCCCGGCGGGCCCGGGGAAGGTCGCGCTGGATGGAGGACAGCCATTGACGCTGGAGCTCCGCGGTGGGGACAAGGATCAAGACCTTGATTCCCTGGCGGACGGCTTCAAAAGCCGCAGCGATGCCGACACGGGTCTTACCTGATCCGGTGACCGCTTCCACGACCCCGCGCCGAGCATTTGAATGCCAGGCCTTCAGAGCTTCCTGTTGCCACGAGTACAAGAATGCGTAGTCGTAAGAAGTTGGGACAGCGGCAGCCGCAGCAGACTCGGCGTCCCCATTCATCACCTCGTGGATCAGGTCAGTCAATTAATCCCCCATTTGGACTGTTCAAGCTCGTGAAAGCAGACTACTTGGCCGGTGTGACACTATTCACTCGGTCCGTCGGCACCGCGCCGAGCAGCCTAAGAAACAGCGGGTTCGGATTCGTCCCTGGCAGCACCCCGCGCACATCTTCCAGCGCCTCCAACGGAGTGATCCCCGCGACCCGAGCCCCATACAAGGCCGCCACAGTCGGCGTCCGGGACTCCGCCCGGACGCAGTGCAGCAGCACGGTCTTGCCCTCCGCACGGAAGCGTTCGACGGCGGCCGCCGCGTCGCGCAGCGCAAACGCGGCATGCGCGTTGTCCTTCTCAATAGGGGAGTCGATGACCCAGAGCGTGGCGTGGTCCTCCGGTGCAACACACGGCGCGTCCAAAGTCCCCAGCCGGCACAGCGACACCACGGCGTCGATCCCCAACTCGGCGACCTGCGAAAGCGATCTGACGCCGCCCAGCCAGACGCCGTCGTCGTAGGGGTGCCGGACCAGCGCATCGGTGCGGCCCCACATGCTGTAGTCCTGGCGCTCGGCGCGCGGCCAGGATGCGGGCCGGCGCCCCTCGCCGCGGCCCAGTTCCATGCCGAGCATCATCAGGTCGCGGGCCCGCAGCCCGGGCCACCCATGAAGACGTCGCCGCCACTCAAAGGGCACGGCCGTGTAGCCGTGGGCGCCACCCAGCAGTCCGCCCGCAATGGCGGCAACAGTGTCGGTATCCCGGCCGCCGCGCACTGCTTCCTCCAGCGCGGCCCGCAGGTGCGCCGGGCCGGAGGCCGACAAACCCGCACAGTGGATGGCACTCCAGGCGCCCTGGAAGGCCTCGACCACCCAGCCGTTGCGGCTGAAGTCCCGCGGCCGGCACCGCTCGGCCACCTCGATCCGGTCCCGCCACAGCGCGGCCCGCTCGGGTGACAGCAGCGGCAGCCCGACGCGCACATCGAGAATCCCGCTCAGCACCGCCTCCCGGATGGCCACGCACCAGAGCCCGCAGGCTTCCTGCGCGTCCGGGTCGGCGTGGGTCAGCGCGCTGAGCACCCCCGCCTCAGCCATCAAGGACGCTGGGTCCCGGTCGAGGTACGCCAGCGCCAGCGGGGCGGTGCGCATCAGCGAGCCGTTGCCGGCGCTGCGGCCGGTGCGGGCGTGGAAGTCCGCGGCGGCGGTGCTGAAGTCGGCGGCAGTCACCTCGCTCCGCCCGGAGTCGGAGGCCAGCCGGCGGGCGGCGGCGATGACGGCACTCGTCTGGGCGCCCACGTCCTTGGCATCGGCGGCCCATGCCGTCCAGGCCCGGACCACCATGGTGAGCGCCGCGGGGGAGGAGGACCCGGCGTCGGACGCCGCCTCCAGCAACGCCTGCGCGATCGGGACGGCCATGGACGTGTCGTCGGTCCACTCGGCCGGCGCGAACCCGAACGGGCCGCCGCCTTTCATGGTGACCGCAGCTCCGTCCGGCAGCGGCGCGCCGAACTCGTAGCCGGCGCCGAGGGCGTCGCCGGCGGCCAGGGCAACAAGAACGCCGGCCGCGCGGTCATTCTGCAAGGGGGTCAGTTTCATGCTAGCTCCATCAGGGGGTGTTGGGTGTTCCAGCCGGTCAGGTGGGCCAGCTGGGGGCGGCGGGCGGGAAGTTCGAAGGCGATGCCCGCGGCGGACACCGGACCGGCGGCCCCGGAGACGTTGCGGCTCCGGAGCGCACCGTGGCTCCGGACTTCAACCGCCGCGGCGCAGCCGTCGAACGCGCCGAAGTCCAGCGCCTGGACGCGGGCGGCGAAGTCGCGGGCCCGCTGGCCCGGCATGGGACCGGAGGCCAGCGCCAGGGGTGGGAGGAGCTCCAGGTCCAGCAGTGCGGAGTCGATCAGCTGTTTGTAGTGCCGGCGGAACAGCGTGCCGGTGCCGAAGACCTCCAGGAGCAGCGGCTGCGTGCCCAGCCCGATGACGACGCCGCGCTGGCCCTCCAGCAGTGCGGGGGCATTGGCGGCGTCGAAGCGGTTGTGCGCGTTGTCCTTGACCAGGTCCAGGTGGTCCAGCAGGGAGCTGGTTACCGATGCGCCGCGGGCCGCGTCGAAGCGGCTGACCCGCTCCCAGATCCGCCCCTGCCGGTCGCCGCGGCGCCGGTCCTCGAGGCCGTTGGCCAGCTCGGACCGGACGTTCAGCGGTGCGCGCCGCGCCTGCCGGCGGTGGCTGGACTGGCCGGCTTCCCAGCGGCCGGCCTCGACGCAGAAGGTGTCGATGTCGCGGGTTTCGCCGGGGCCCAGGACGACGTCGCGGGCGCAGGTCCGGTGCTGCTGGCCGCCTTCGAGCAGCTCGCCTTCCAGCAGCAGCGCCGGATGCGGGCCGTTGTTGGTGACGGTGAGCCGGGCGACCTGGGGGCCGCTGGCGAGTTCGGTCACGGCGACCTCGGCGTGGGTGCCGGTGCTGATGCCGAGGCTGCCGGGGCCGGACGTCCAGACGGGAAAGATGCTGAGCGGGCCAAGCCTGCTGCCGGCGCCGACGTGGAGCTGGGGGACTTTCATGGTGAACCTCCGGATGATTTAGATCAGTTCTGCGCTAATTGGTTCCAGTATGCACGGCTTGCATCTTTAGCGCAATACTGCAATAAATAATCCTGTGAAGGATTCCCAGAACGGCCCCGGAACGTCCCTGCTCGACTACCCGCGCCCCTCGGTGGCGGTGGATACGGCGGTGTTGACGGTGGCGGAGGGTTCCGTCTGCGTGCTGCTGGTGCGGCGGGCGGAGGACCACCAGCACGGGCGGTGGGCGCTGCCGGGCACGTTCCTGCGGGAGCGCGAGACCCTGGCGGACGCGGTGCTGCGCTGCCTGTGGGAGAAGGCAGGGATCTCCGGGCGGGTGCCGCGGCAGCTGCAGGTCTTCGACGACCCGGCGCGCGACGACCGCGGCTGGGTGCTGTCGGTGGCGCACGTGGACGTGGTCCCGCTGGCAGCGTTGGAGGCGGCGTTAGCGTCCGACGGCGTGCGGCTGGCCTCCGTGACCGGGGAACCGGTGCTGATCGCAGGGTTGCCCTACGGCCACGCGGAGATCGTGGCGAAGGCCGTGGAGTGGCTGGGCGCTGCCTACGCGGAGGCCCCGGATCCGGGGAAGCTCCTGGATGAGCCGTTCACACTGAAGGATTTGCGCGAGCTGCACGAGGCGGTGGCGGGCGAAACCCTCATGCGCGACACGTTCCGGCGTTTTATGGAGCCGAAGCTGTCGGGGACGGGGCAGATGTCCGACGGGACGCGGGGGAGGCCGTCGCGGTTGTGGGTGCGAGGTGCATCCCTAGCATGAGCCCGCACTCCCGTCGGTTACGTCGACCCGAAATAGTGCCCCGGGGGTCGGAGAAACGCCGGACTATTTGACGTATCTGCCCTAAACAGCGGCGGAGGAGGTTTAGTGCCCTAACCAGGCTAATCTGCGAAGGGGCATATATAAAGCCTGCGACAGGGGGACAAATAGACCCACGCCACGGAGAACAATTGGGAGGATCTGCCGGCATCTGTCATGCTCGTCGCATGATGACATCACTACCTTGGGCCAGAAGTCGTGGTTTTGGTCGGCTTCTCGCGAAAGAGACAAACATATCGGACTTGCTGCAGTTCCTGAGTGATCTTGACAGTAGGCCTTGGGTGGATTTTGTTGGGTTTGTTCCGGCAGAAGTGAGGCGCGAGGAATTTGCTTCGAATAATGCGGACCTCCTGTTGATCGGTGAAGACGGGCGACGGGCCGTAATCGAAGTGAAGCTGGGTCACAATTTGGGCGATAAGCAGCAGGCAGGCTATGAGAAGCTCCCGGACGAAACAGGGCTTTACCTCGCGGCACTGACCGTAGACGCAGCGCGTTTGGCAGAGGGGTTGGCGAGCCGTTGGAGCTTCCTTAGCCTCGCAGAGCTCTTTGCGGCCTGGACGGGCGGAGCTGATGTTGTGGCGCGCACGGTCGCAGCACAGGTTGCGCGGATCCTAAGTGAATGGGATGACGACGTCGCCGCGGTGCTTACGCCGTATGAGGAAGCCGGAGCCAAACCTCTGGCTGCGCTGAATCAAAAGTTTCTCGCACGAGGCCTCACCCGACAAATCGAATTTGATCTTCGGGGTCGCGGGCTGCTTGCCTCGGCAGGAGTGACCAGCGGAGGAGGTCTGCCGCTCGTCCAAGCGTGGAGGCCCATCAGGGACGAGGGGGACGACAGATGTTTCATGGCTGAAGTCCGATGGTGGGACGGAAAGCCAGGAGGCGAACTGAGGTTCGGTGTCGACTTCTGGCCCCGCCCGGGCCAGCTTGAAAATGAGGATGTCCGGCGGGCGGCCTTCGACTTGGCATGCAGTATGGACAGTTTCATTGAATTCGCGGCCATAAGTACGCACCTAGCGAATGCTAATCCTCGGCTAGCCGGGTTACTCGACCGAAAGACTATGGCCCGCCCATCTGGAAAGGGCGACTGGGAGCAGGTTATCCTCCACGGCTTCGCGGGGGCAGTCCTCCCAGGCGGTAAGAGGAACACCCGACGGAGTACACAGCCAGCATTCTATGGTGATGGGGCACTGCGATTTCAGGCCATTGTGGATATCGACTTCATGAAAGCAGGCGGTCGAGACGTTACAGAACTGCTGGAGGCGACCTTGGCTTACCTGGTGGAGAAACAACCTAGGTAAATGCTCGCCGGTTCAGGGATGACATCCGTGATCTTCGAAGTCGGCGCTAGTAAGTAACAATGTGTTGCGTTTGCCGCTGCTACGCGCGTCTTCGTTGGTTTCTCCGCGCTCGACAAGTACGTTCGACTTGAAGAGGTCAAGGCTTCGGAATCATCAACAATTTGGGGGAGATGCAATGAGTACATCGCAAAGTGAATTCGCTACCGTCCGTTCTATCTATTCCGACTTCGTCGAGTACCAAAATTTGGATAAGGAAGATGGGGCCGAGCCCGTTGACGGAACAATCTACGCGATCGACACCAACGTTCTCCTGAACCTCTATAAGTATTCACGAAAAAATGCCGATGAAATGATCGGTGCCCTCACCAAAATGTCGAACGTGCTATTTGTCCCTCACCAGACCCTGCACGAGTTCTGGTCTCGACTTGAGGACGTGCGGAAAGGGGATCACCATGGGGAAGCGGCTGGCAAGGTCGGCGCGGCTTCTGCCGAGGTGAAGCGGACGGTCGAAACGTGGCTGTCGCGAACGGGCCTTAGCCGCGCAACCGTGGACGCCGCGAGCAACATCCAGGACTCCCTCAAAGAAATGCTGAACGCTACCGCCCGGTTGCAGGACATCATCAATGAAACGCAGCAGGAATCTGCAAAAGGCAGTTCAGGGATCATCGATGCCCTGGAAAACATTCTCAGGGGTAGGGTCGGGCCTACGCCCGACCCTGAGACCCGTCAGCAACTGCTTGAGGTTTTCCGTCGCCGGGTTGCCGATGGCATTCCTCCGGGAAATCGCGATGCTGAATTGAAGAACGGCAAGACAGACAAGGCTGCGGGTGATTTCCTCATCTGGCGGCAGTGCCTAGACGAGGCGCGGAGGCGAAAGGAAAAGGAAGGTCGAGCCTTCGACTTGACCCTAATCACAAACGACTTGAAGGACGACTGGGTACGTGACAAGAGCGGGCCGAGACCGCTCGCCCATCGGCTTCTATTGCGTGAATACGCCGAACAGGTCGGTGGAGTTTTCCGCATCGCCACCTTCCTTAACTTGCTGGACACTGCATCGGACCACTTCGGCGCCACCGTGTCAGAGGAAGCCAGGGCTCAGGTCCAAGAGGTCAACCGTACAGACGTAGCCGGATGGACAGCCGACAGCGCATCGGTATATCTGAAGATTCTGTGGAATGGCTACAAGGATCAGCTCGCGGTTCTCCTGGCCTCGTATTGTGTTGCCCGCGATGAAGCCCCGCCGCTGACCATGGACGAAGCCCGGAAGATCTCTGGCCGTGACCACATGGCGGGCTTTGCCAGGCCCTTTAAGACCGTTCTCACTACAGATCGATTTCTGGCAGCTGATGAGGCCGAAATTACGATCCCAATGCTGAGCCGCGAGTTCGACGAAGAGCTGAACGATTACGTCTACAAACTCCAAGGTGATCCCATTTCAGCGCTTGGTGAGGCTATTGCTAGCGACGCAGATTTCGAAGCGAAGCTTATCGATATCAGCCAGCAAATCGAGACCATTCGCGAAGGACGTTGAACATTGAGCGTCACCTGCCGCCTCGTCCTCGTGTGTGACGTATATGCCATGGAAGCGCCGAAAAACTCCGACGGAGAATGGCGTGTGGGCCCGTTCGTCGAGACGTACACCGATCATACGGGTCGTGGTGTAAGTACTGATGGGGCAACCAGGGCCACAAATTTCCCCGTGAGCCTTGCAGACAGGTTGTTTGGCAAGACCAACGCGCCCTCAGGTCAGGTTCGCTTCTCCACGGCAGCTCTTAACGTCTCCTGGAATACCGATGTCCAGCCAATTTTGTCAGGGCAGGCGTCATTACGGCACGCGGAATTATTGCTATCTGAACCTAGTGCCCCGGGCCAGGACAGCAACCGGCCGGGCATCTTGGCATTGCACTTCGAAGTCACGGCGCCCAGCTTCGCTGATGCAGTACAGGTCACAAACCTCCTGGCTCGCCAGCGCGGTGGGATGGGGGCCTCGCCGATCCACGGTGCTCTGACTTACGAGCGGCTACGAAGGTTACACCCCGAGCTCTGCCGAGGACTCGTTTTCCCTACGGACGGCGAAGTCGGAGCAGAAACCGAATCCACCATCTTCTCCATGATCCTGATTGACCAGATGACCGTCGGGGATGCGGACCCGGGGATGCTCAGTATCAAACAGGCGTACAGTGCGGCGTCCTGCCAGAACATCGAGCGTTTGCATGCTTCTGGTGAGGCATTGGATCGAGCGTCAAAATCCGTTTTGCAGATCAGCAAAAGTTGGAGTGCTCTATTCCTGCGGCACGGAGCATCGTTTGTGGTCCACACCGGCGTGCAGGATCCATTCCGCAGCTTCATGCCGATCTATTTTGGGACTTTGTACACCGACGCCCTCATGCTGGTCCGTCTTCAATTGCTAATCGTGCGGCAGGTGGAAATCGCCGCCGTGTCGTTGCTGGAAAGGGCGGCGGCGAATCCGCATCTTGGTTCCGTGTCAGAGGACTTTGAGAACCTTGACCGCCAGCTCGCTATCAATTCAGCTCGGTATTGGATGCGGCGTTCTGAGTCGAATGCCGGTAACTCGATCAAGATCATCCACGCAATTCAAGACGCCATGTCGTTCCCCCTGCGCCTGGGCGCACTGGACGCCCACATTGACGGGCTGGCTCGAATATCGGATGCCGATGCCAAGAAGCAGTCCCTGGACGCCCAAAAGAAATTGACTAAAATCGTAACGCTATTGGGCTCCATCGCCATCCCAGTCACTTTTGCTACCGATCTGTTCCAGGTCCTTGACTTGCCGGTCACACCCCTCAGCATCTGCGGGTTGGCGGTGGGCATCTTCTTGCTCGGTGGAGTCACGTGGTGGGGACTCAGACGCCATTTGTCCCGCTCTTGAATGAAGCAAATGGAGTCTGAAGGCGCACATAGATGATCGTGCCTCGGGCGGTCGCTTTCAGATGACCTCAAATCGCGGCAGGCGATGGTGTTCAGCAACCAGCAACCAGCACCCCGAGACCCTTTGGATGAGGCAAAGTCCATGGTCGGTAGCAGTCAATCTCGAGACTGAATCTAAGCCGCAAGTCTTTGACCAGCCCGGGCGCCATGACCGCGGTTGGGTGGGGTGCGGGGCAGGGAGCAGGAGGCGCCCCGCGTCGCACTCTCCGTCAGGGCGACACTATTTATCAGATGTCAACCCCCAGTGCCGAGGGCATGCGCGCTCCGCGTCCCCCGCCCCGCACCCAATGATGCGGTCGCATGGCTTCGCTCAAGCCTGCATTCCAAGCTCTTCTAGTGCGGCATCGATAACGCTCCAAACTTCCGCAGTGTCAACTGAACGTTCGTGACGCGAGAGCACCAAGAGCTGCTGTCGCAGGTCGTCTTCGGCCTTGGTCAGCCCGCGGTTGTAGGCGGGAGCTAGCAGATAGGAGTGGTTGTCCGTGGCGTAGGCGGCCATCATGTCCAGGAAGATCTCCAGTTCCCTCCCGGCCGTAGCGACCGCCGTTTGGACCGAGGCCTGGGCGGATCCCGTTGCAGGCGCGCTCCCCGACATGGGAAGGATGTCGAGCCTGCCTTCCCAGACGAGATTCTGCAGGGGCTCGTGAAAGAGCGACAGCACCGTGCCCATCTGGTGGTTCTTGGAAACGTCGTGCGGAAGCGCACGCCTGACGTCGTGGACGATTTCGTGGAAATGATCGTCAGCAAGGCCGAAGCCAACAAATAGCAAATGATGCGTCAGCAGATGTGCCTTGACCAGCGCGGAAAGCGCGTCCCTGTTGCTGTTGTAGCCGAGGTAGTCGTCACGGGTGAGCACGATGCTGTCAGGCTGAGTTACTGAGCCGTGGAGCTTAAGGAGCCAGTCGTTGCCGACCGCGGGAACGTTTTCTGGCAGCACTGTTCGCGGCTTTTGGGCATCCTCGCAGGCTGTCTCGAACAGCCTGTCGTAGTTCAAAGTGATGGCACCGGCTGAGGGCAGGGTAGCAAGCAGCGCGGGTGCCAACCCATATCTTGGCAGATCGACAGCACCTGCGACGGCTTTGCCGAAGGCTTCCGGAGAGCCGTGCTGATCGGCGTACAGCTGTTCGAGCACGCCCGCCTGGTCAAGTGCACCCAGTGCCTTGAAAGCGGCTTCCTCCGCCGCCTTCAGATGTACGCCCGACCTCAGCTTGTCGAGGAGTCGGCTCCAGCTTGGAGCTCCGGCGCTTACGCTGACGCCGGCTCCAAAAAAGGGAACCAAGTGCCCAGAGCGGGCTTCCTGTCCCAGTGACTCGGCCTTCTCATGCAGGCGGTCACCGAGGGACGGCCACGACGAGTCACTCGATACCTCCCGCCTCAGTTTTTGAGCCAGCGAGAAAGCCGCTCTGTCTCGGAGGACAAGGACAAGGTCCACGCGGTAGGTGCCGGCCAATTGGCTACAGGCATCGAGAATCGTGCGGAGGGCGGCGCCAAGGTGGTTGCCGGCGCCGCCCCCGGCTGTTCCGAAGAAGGGCAAGGCCAGGAGTCGATAAGGTCGGTTATCTGGATCCGGAACGGCAGACATCGCACTGGCCACGAACGCTTCAAGCCGTTCAACGACGACGGCGGGTCCCCAACCGCCGTCGACGGGGACGGCAGTCAGAATGGGCAATGGTTCCGATGGGTCCCACGGCCGGATTGGCTCGGCCAGCGCGACTCCCTCTCGGAACTCAGCCGAGGACGAGCCAGACGCAAGCTTCCGTATCTCGGGATGAGCTTTGAGCCAGTGCTGCTCGATACGAACGCTGGCATCCGTTGGCAATAGCCATGCATCACATCTGAGATTCAAGATGTCGGCCATGGCTACGAAAACATGAGGCTGAGTCATGCCTTCTGTTTATCAGAACAGCGAGGCAAAGCCGCTTCTCGGTTCCGGCTGTGCGCCAACGTGCCGGTTGTCGAGCGCCAATTGAACCAGCACTCTGGCCCCGGAGTGGCACCTCCGGGACGGAGCTTACAGAACTGCCCGCAATATCCGTTCTCGATTCCTTTCGAAGGCCGCAGCGCCATTACCGTCGGGTGCGGGAACGCGGATTATGGGTGGGTGTCCCATCGCCGGAGTGGCGAGATCGCGCAGTGCGTCGTAATACGCGCGCTGCCGCTGCCGGCCGCCCGGGCCGAAGGCCGCCGCAGTTTTCGTCTGGCGGTACTTGTCGGCTTTAGGAGCGAACTGGCGGCAGAGTTCTTGATACTCCGTGGCTTCGAAATCCAGGGGATAACGGGCTGGGTAGTAGTCGAATGACTGCAGCCGGAAGCTGGTGAAGTGCTGTAGTTCGTCGATCTCAATGATCGTTCCGGTCTCAACGTGGATGAAGTCGCCGGGCAACGCCGTCATTCGTTTAGCTGCTTGCTCACTGGCTTTACCTCCAAGCGACAAAAAGATGTCACTCAGCGGACTGGTCACGTCGGAAGCTCGGTCGGGCAAACCGAAGTGCCCCCTTTGATTGAGCCACGGTACCTTGCACCGCGCGAATTCCACACCCTCACGGCGAGCGGCTTCCAGAAACGCATTCTCACAATCCCCCACAGGCATGGAGCAAGCATAAAGGGCTGGTCTACTGTCGGCACGTAAGCCGATGCAATCGCACGCCGGGCTGATCCAGGTTTCTACGTGGGCACAGGATTGGAGCCGGCAAAATGGCCACGATGCATCAGCGGGCTAAAAGTTTGGTGTCCAGACATGTACCCAATTACCCTGGCGCAGTGACTAATTCCATTGGGGGAGTGGCAGCGAAGCAGCTGCCCGAGGGCTTGTACGAACTGCTCAGCACGGATGCGCTCGGCAGTCTGCTGAACAACACTGCTGATCTGCAACCTGTCTTCGCCGACATAGAAGACCAAGACTCCTCGGACGTCCTCTCCCGCCACGTAGCCGACGCCGTCCGGCGGGCCCTGGCCGCGGCCAAACCCACCGACCGCGTGACCCTCGCGAACAAGCTCCTCCAGGAGCTGAACACCGAAGACCGCATCGCACCCGGCCCCACCCAGCTCCAGTCCCTCCACCGCCCGGACGCGCTCAAACGCCGCAGCCTGCGCCGGCCTACCACCAGGCTGAGCAACTCAGCGCTGCTCACCAACAGCAAGGACGATCCCAACCTCGCCGCGGAACTCAGGACCGAGATCGAATCCGCCGACACCGTAGACCTGCTCTGCGCCTTCGTCCGCTGGACCGGGCTAAGACTCCTCGAACCTGCCCTGCAGCAGCTCAAGGAGCGCGGCGCCAAACTCCGGGTCATCACCACCACCTACATGGGCGCCACGGAACGCCGCGCCATCGACGAACTCGTCAACCGCTTCGGCGCTGAGGTAAAGATCAACTACGAAACCCAGGCCACACGCCTGCACGCCAAGGCCTGGCTGTTCCGCCGCAACTCCGGCTTCGACACCGCCTACGTCGGCAGCTCCAACCTCAGCCAGGCAGCCCTCCTGGACGGCCTGGAATGGAACGTCCGGCTCAGCTCCGTCGGCACGCCCACCCTGCTGCAGAAGTTTGAGGTCACCTTCGACAGCTACTGGGAGCAGCGAGCATTCCAAAGCTACGATCCGGAACGCGACGGCGAAAAGCTGGACGCCGCACTGGAACGCAACGGCGGCCGGCGAACAGCCGTCCCCGGGGCAGCCACCGGCCTCGAGCTCCAACCGTTCCTCCACCAGGAGGAGATACTCGAAGGCCTCGAAGCCGAGCGGCTCAAGGGCTTCAACCACAACCTCCTGGTCGCCGCCACCGGCACCGGCAAAACCGTCATCGCCGCCCTGGACTACAAGCGCCTTTGCGAAGCGGCCGGCAAAGACCTGAAGCTGCTCTTCGTCGCGCACCGCCAGGAAATCCTCAAGCAGGCCATGCGCACCTACCGTGACGTCATGCAGGACGGCGCCTTCGGTGAACTCTACGTCGGGGAGCACAAACCGCAGCAGTGGAAGCACATCTTCGCCTCGGTCCAGTCACTCTCGTCCCTCGGCATTGAACAGCTGGCCCCCGACTTTTTCGACGTCGTGGTCATCGACGAATTCCACCACGCCATGGCGCCCACCTACCGCCGGCTGCTGGACCACCTGCAGCCGCAGCAGCTCCTCGGGCTGACGGCGACGCCGGAACGCGGCGACGGCGTCGACGTCGCCCAGCAGTTCTTTGACGGACGGACTGCCAGTGAACTGCGGCTCTGGGACGCCCTGGACGCGGATCTGCTGGTGCCGTTCCACTATTTCGGCGTCTCTGACGACGTCGACCTCAGCCAGCTGGAATGGAAGCGCGGCAACTACGACACCGCGCAGCTGAACAACCTGTACACCGGCAATGACGCCCGCGCGGCCAAGGTGATCCGCGAACTCCGCGACAAGGTCACCAGCACCGAGCAGATGCGGGCCATTGGCTTCTGCGTCTCCGTCCAGCACGCCCACTACATGGCCGAGGTCTTCAACCGCGCCGGAATCCCCTCCGTCGCCGTCGACGGCAGCACCGACGACGCCGACCGTGCCGCGGCGCTGGAGCGGCTCCGCCGGCGAGAGATCAACTGCATCTTCGCCGTCGACCTCTTCAACGAGGGCCTGGACCTGCCGCAGGTGGACACTATCCTGATGCTTCGGCCCACGCAGAGCGCCACGGTCTTCCTCCAGCAACTGGGGCGCGGGCTGCGGCGCGCTGAGGGTAAAGCGGTGCTGACCGTCCTGGACTTCATCGGCCAGCAACGCCGGGAGTTCCGCTTCGACCTGCGCTACCGGGCGCTCACCGGCTACGGGCGCAAGGAACTGGAAAAGGCAGTCGAGGACGAATTCCCCTACCTGCCGTCGGGCTCTCAAATTGTGCTGGACCGGGTGGCGCAGAAGGTTGTGCTGGACAACATCAAAGCCCAACTGCGGTTCAACCGGGCCCAGCTGGTCCGGGACATCACCTCGTACGCGGAGACGGAACTCGAGAAGTACCTGGAGCGGTCCGGGAGCGACGTGAAGTCGATCTACCGGTCCACCCGGGATTCCTGGACCGGCTACCTTCGCCAGGCCGGCCTGATCGAAGGGTTCTCGCCGCTGGAGAAGGTCCTCAGCGGAAGGATCCAGGAGCTCTCGGACGCAGACGAAAAAAAGCTCCTCGGCCGTATGGCAGCCCTGATCCACGTGGACGATCCGGAACGCGCCGCGGCGTACTCGATGCTCGTCGGCGCCGACGCGCCCTGCTATGCGGAGCTCGGCATGCGGGAGCAGACGTTCGCCCGCATGCTCTTCTACACGCTGTGGGATGACGGCGGCGGGTTCCAGTCGTACGACGCCGGACTGGACTACCTGCGCAGCTACCAGTTTGTCTGCAGCGAGATCCGCCAGGTCGTGAAGCTTGGCGTCGTCGCATCGAAGCACGCAGCCAAGGGTTTGGGTGCGGGGCTGCAGCACGTTCCGCTGCTTTCGCACGCGACGTACCGGCGTGAGGAGATCCTGGCGGCGCTGCAGTACGGGTCGCTGGAGCTCGGCAAGAACGTGCAGCACCGCGAGGGCGTTGCGTGGTGCCCGGCGACATCCACGGATGCCTTCTTTGTCACGCTCAACAAGGACGACAAGAAGCACTCGGCGACGACGATGTACAAGGACTATGCCATCAGCCCTGAGCTGTTCCACTGGGAGTCTCAGAATGCGACGTCGCCCGGAAGTCCGACGGGCAGGCGGTACCTGAACCGGGCAGCGCACGGCTCGAAGGTCCTGATCTTCACGCGCGACACATCAGAGGACGAGACCGGGCTGACTGTTCCGTACACATGCCTCGGCCAGGTGGACTATGTGCAGCACGCGGGGGAGAAGCCGATCGCGATCACCTGGAAGCTGCACCGGCCGATGCCGGCCGATGTGTTTGCCACGGCTGCTGCGGTGGCGCAGTAATGTCTTTTGCCTGCAACGACCTAATCCACTCTTAGCATTCGATCCGGTACCTAGTCACATGTGCTCGGGAGCTGCACTCCGGGTTCCATCCGTGTGAAGCGCGTCAACAGAGGTTGCCGTTCAACTCACCCGTATGCACGGCGGACACCTTGCTGCATCCAAAAGGCAGATCTTGCAATAAAAATGCGCAGACGTATACTTTGAGTGCATCTTGTGTGCGTTATTACATCAAAGGAGCCAACGTGCTGCTCGCACTACGCGTAAGAAACTTCCGGTCCATCCGCGAAGCGCAGGAACTAAATCTTCGCCGCACAAAGCCGGTGTCGCCCGACTTCCTGGGCCCGGGCCATGAGACGTGGGACCCGCTCGTAACTCCCGTCGCCGCGATTTACGGCGCGAATGCCTCGGGTAAGACTTCGTTGGTGGAGGCCCTGAAGTTCGTACTTCACGCAATCCGAAAGTCTCAGGGCTGGGAGCCGGGGGCCAAGATCGACCGCCAGCCCTTTCTGCTGGACCAGTGGTCACGTCAGGAAACAAGCGAGGTCGAGCTGGAGTTCTTGATGGATGGGGAAAGGTACCAGTACGGATTCGGGGTGAATGCCGACGAGTTCGTCACCGAATGGTTGTACGTCTATCGCTCTACCAAACCGACCGTGCTATTCGAGCGTGGAGTAAACGAAGATGAATACTGGACTTTTGGGCGTTCTCTAAAGGGACAGAATATGTCTATAGCTAAGCGCACACGTCCCAATGCCCTTTTCCTCTCCGCGGCTGCGAGCGACGCGCACGAATTTCTCACGAAGGTTTTTGCATTCTTTACAACCAAAATTCGGGTGTATAACTCTTCTGCCTACGAGGGGGCACATACCGAACTACCAGCACGCATGTATGAAGATGACGATTTCACGCGCCGCCTCACAGAGATTCTCAAGGTAAGTGATACTGGCATTCGAGGCGCCCACATAGAAGTCAACGCTCAATCGCCCGAAGACCGCCTGGAAATCAGAAATAGGCTAATTGAAGGCGGTATGGGTGAAAGGCGAGCCGAGGAAATTCTGGACAGATGGCAGGCGGACACGAAGTTCGTTCTGTCTTTTGAACACCAAGCGGGCGATCGCGTCCAGACTCTACCCCTGGAGGCGGAGTCGACTGGAACTCAGGCTTTGCTATCCCATGCGGAGGCAGTGCTCGACGCCTTAGCTGACGGAGGCGTTTGCGTCTTCGACGAGATCGACACGAGTCTGCACCCCCTGCTTGTTGCGGAACTGATTAAACTCTTCCAAACTCCAGCGACCAACCCATTACAGGCGCAGATCATCTTTACCACTCATGAGGCCTCGCTGCTCGATCCAGGCGGATCTGCACAGGGAAGCCTCGACCGAGACCAGGTCTGGGTCACCCAAAAAGACGAGTTTGGAGGCACCAACTTAATCGCCTTTAGCGAGTTCAAACCCCGCCCCAATGAGAACCTGCGTCGAGGTTACATGTCTGGCCGATTTGGTGGTCTGCCCCTGATCAAGTCTGATAGTGGCTATGCAGAGGCTGTGCGTTAATGGGTAAACGGAGCTTTGGTAAGGCGACCAGCAATCGACCGAGGTCTTCTGGGGGCCGTCCTCAATACCTCAAGATTCTTATCGTCACCGAGGGAGAGGTCAGCGAACCTCAGTACTTTGAGTACGTCAAGAATGAATTGAGCTCCTTTGGAGTGAACGTCAAATGCGTTCCGGGAAAGGTTGATCCGCTCAGACTCGTCAATAAAGCAATAGAGATGCGAGATAAGGAACGTGCAGCCTACGGCAGCGCAGGGGAGTTCGACGAGACGTGGGTAGCTGTCGACGTGGACCGTCATGCAAAGTTGCCCGCGGCCGTCGAGCTAGCGCTGAATGAGGGAGTCTCCCTGGCCATAAGCAACCCCTGCTTTGAACTGTGGCTCTTGCTCCATCTTGAGGCTTACTCGTCCTTCGTGGAGACCAAAGATGTGACTGTCCGATGGCGCGAGAAATCTGGTGCGACCGACAAGTCCCTCGATCCGAAGAAAATCGCGGGAAAGTTTGACGACGCGGAACGACGCGCCTCCGAAAATAGAAAGATGCATGCTCGGGACGGGAAGGCACACCCAATGGACAACCCCAGTACCAGCATTGACGAGTTGGTCCGCCGCCTCCTCGATGGAGCACGCGCTTCGTCGGACAATCCGCGCCTGTCAATTTAAGCCGTAGCGGACTCGTTGCCAAGCCCTGGGCCGACAAGCCCCTGCTCAGGCAGTGTTCCCACGATAAGAGGGGGATGTCACCTAGCAAAGCGGCGTCGGCGGACAGATAAGCTTCCATGTAGCTATCAAAGGTCTTGTCAACAGGGGGAACACGCGTGGATGCGTTCGGAATTCGTGAAAAGCTGATCGCCGGCTACCGGTCTTTCACGGAAGGCTTCGTTGACATCCAGGACCCGCGGATTAAGGATGCCGTCGTCGAGCTCGGAGATAAGGGCCGGCAGTGGCCCGACCCTTGGCTGTCCCTGAATCCCTCGTTCAGCTCCGGCGGCCGCATAGACGAGCTCGTCCGGCGTGGGCTCCTTCACCCCGACTGCGATGCCGTTTTCAGGCCTAAGAAGGACGCCGGCGATCGGGGCTCGGCGCCTATCACGCTGCACAAGCATCAGCGCGATGCCATTGAAATCGCCGCCAAGAAGGCTTCATACGTCTTAACAACGGGCACGGGCTCCGGCAAATCACTTGCGTACATAGTTCCAATTGTGGACCGCGTGCTCCGCGAAGGGACGGGTAAGGGCGTCAAGGCCATCATCGTTTACCCGATGAACGCCTTGGCCAACAGCCAGATGGAGGAGCTATCCAAGTTCCTCGACAACGGATTTGATGGAAAGCCGCCTGTCACGTTTGCTCGCTACACCGGCCAGGAACGTGGCGAGGCCCGCGAGAACATTCTGAAGAACCCACCGGACATCCTGCTGACGAATTACGTGATGCTCGAATACGTCCTGACCCGGCCGGAGGAGCGGCAGTCCCTCATCCGAGCGGCCTCCGGTCTCCAGTTCCTCGTTCTGGATGAACTACATACGTATCGCGGCCGGCAGGGCGCCGATGTCGCCATGCTCGTACGCCGCTTGCGGGACGCTTGTAACGCTCAGAGCACCCTGCAGTGCATTGGCACGTCCGCCACGATGTCGAGCGGTGGAACAGTCGCCCAGCAGCAGAGGGACGTCGCCGAGGTCGCTTCCCGGATTTTTGGAACCGTTGTTTCGCCGGAGCACGTGGTGACCGAGACCCTGGTCCAAGCGACCACCAACCAGCACCGATCGGACCAGGATCTGAAGGCTGCCGTGAGAGAACGCGGTGACGCCGAGTACAGCAGCCCCACGCTGGACGGCGGATACACGCTGATGACCTCAGATCCGCTGGCATCTTGGATTGAGGACACGTTCGGCCTGACAACGGAGCAGGAATCCGGCAAGATCATCCGCAGACAACCACAGACCGTCACCCATGCCGCAGAGGAACTGGCTAAGCAGACCGGGGAAACAGCAAGCAGCTGCGCCACCGCTATCCGCGCGACTCTCCTTGCGGGGTCGAGGGCAAAGCACACTGAGACCAACCGTCCGCTGTTCGCCTTCCGCCTTCACCAGTTCATTTCCAAGGCCGGCTCCCTCTATGCCACAGCGGAGTCCGAGGACACGAGGCTCATCGAGACCGACTTCCAGCTGACCGTCGGAGGCGCGGAGAAGCGGCTCTACCCCCTCGCTTTTTGTCGCGAGTGCGGTCAGGAATACCTCATGGCACGGTTGACGGAAACTGGCGGCGAATCACGCTTTATCGCCCGGCACGAACTGAAAATGCAGGATACCGGCGGCCCGGACAATGGCCAAGACGGGTATCTGTACATCTCCACTGAGCAGGAATGGCCGGAACAGGCCATTGAGGCGGGCCGTATCCCCGCCTCCTGGCTCAACGAGGCGGTGTCTGGGAATCGAGTCATCGAGTCCAAACGCAAGCGGATTCCGTCGCGCTACCGCGTCCAGCCTGACGGCGCAGCGGCCGGGGATAACGAGTACACCCAGGACGATGGCCAGCTCGCCGCGTGGGTCCCGGGAAGCCTTGGTTTCTGCCTGAACTGCCAGGTCACCTATGAATCCGCCCGGAGCGGTGAATTCTCCAAGGTTGTGACGCTCGACCAAGAGGGCCGCAGCAGCGCGATGACCGTGATCGCAACGAAGCTCGTGCAGTTATTGAAGTCAGAGGCCGGCAGCGATTTGAGTCCGCGCGCTAAGAAACTGCTGACTTTCGTGGACAACAGACAGGACGCGTCCCTCCAGGCCGGCCATTTGAACGACTTCGTCCAAGTGGCCCAGCTTCGCTCTGCCCTCTACCGCGCAGTCGCTTCGGCCGGGGATGACGGAGTCGACGCGATGGAGCTGGGCGATGCGATCATCAAGACGCTCAGCCTGGCTTGGTCCGACTATGCGCGGACCGAAGATCCGCTGGACCCTAAACCGACCAAGCGGGCCCTGAACGAGGTGGTGACCTACCGTGCGCTGCGGGATTTGCAGCGCGGTTGGCGGATCACCCTGCCCAACCTTGAACAAACAGGTCTCCTGATAGTGGACTACCCTCTCGCCAAGAACCTGGCGGAACAAGAGCGCCGCTGGGAAAAGGCTCACTACGTGCTCCGGGACGCGGACCCCGGCAAGCGCGAGGAGATCATTCGGGTTCTGCTGGATGAGTTCCGCCGCGTTCTTGCCATCGACGCCGAGGAACTGACGGCGGACTGGCTGGACCGCGTCAAGAACCGCAGCCGGGAATTCCTGACGGGTATTTGGGCTTTGCCAGAGCAGGAATCTGCTGCCAGCGTCGGGCTCGTGACCACGGAGCCCAAGAAGATGGCTTACCGGACGACTCTCCCCGTGACCTCCTACGGAACATTTGGCCGATGGCTAGCCAAGACGGCCTCACCCGGCAATAAGCTCAATCGCGCCGAGGTGGACGAAGTCATCGCGTCGCTCTTCCAAATACTGCTCGAGACCGGGTTCATTGCCGAGGTCATCGACGGCAAGGTCTCCGGCTACCGGCTCAAACTGTCCAGCATGGTTTTGAGGAAGGGCGACGGCGAGTATGGCGCCCCGGATCTGCTCCGACGCACCTATCATGCCGATCAGAAGCCCCGTGTTATCCAGTTCTTCAAGGACCTGTACCTGGTACAAGGACAGGAGCTGGCCGGCCTCAAGGCGGCGGAGCACACTGCCCAGGTACGTGCAGAAGACCGTGAAGCCAGAGAACAGGCGTTCCGCGAAGCGGAGCTTCCCCTGCTGTTCTGTTCTCCAACCATGGAGCTTGGCGTCGACATCGCCGACCTCAATGCGGTGGCGATGCGCAACGTTCCGCCGACGCCGGCAAACTACGCGCAGCGCAGCGGCCGTGCGGGGCGTTCGGGCCAGCCGGCCCTGGTGCTGACCTACTGCGCCACCGGCAGCCCTCATGACTCCTACTACTTTGAACGCTCTAACCTCATGGTTTCCGGTCAAGTCCAGCCGCCGAGGTTGGACTTCGCCAACGAAGACCTCATCAGGTCACACGTCCACGCTATCTGGCTCGCTGAGGCTCTCGCCGCAACCAGCTCGGGTCTGGGTAAGTCCATGAGCGGTCTTCTCAAGCTTGAAGACAAGAGCTACCCCCTTCAGCCCGAGATCAGATCTGTCCTAGCTGATGAACAGGCCGCCAAACGCGCCAAGGCATCGGCAGAGGTCCTCCTCCGGAGCATCGAGGGGGAACTGAAGGACACGTCGTGGTGGACTGAATCGTGGTCCGATGCGGTCATTGACACCGCTCTGGCCAACTTCGATCAGGCCTGTGAGAGGTGGCGTCAGCTTTACCGGAGCGCCATCACCGAGCAGGACGCCGCGCACCGGGCCAGCCAGGATCACTCCACCGATTCCAAGCAACGGGAAATGGCGGCCAACCGGCACCGCGAGGCCGGGCAGCGCTTGGAAATCCTCCTTAACGACAGCGATTCCAAGGGCCAATCGGACTTCTACACCCTGCGTTACTTGGCGTCCGAAGGCTTTCTTCCGGGATACTCGTTCCCACGGCTGCCATTGGCTGCCTTCATCCCTGGCATCCGCAGGGGCAAGGACAACAACAGCACCTGGTTGCAACGCTCGCGTTTCCTGGCGATTAGCGAGTTCGGTCCGGACTCGCTGATCTACCATGAAGGCGCCCGGTATCAGGTGAAGCGTGTCAGCCTGCCGCGGGACTCCGACGGCGGGGGCGTGGGAGACGTTGTCCTCGGTGAGGCCCGTGTCTGTGTCGCCTGTGGGTACCTGCATCAGCGGGAGGCCGGGCTCGACATCTGCGAGTCGTGCAACGAACCGCTGGCCGGCAGCTGGTCAAACCTGATGCAGTTGCAGTCCGTCATCACGCGGCGCCGTGAACGGATCAGCGCGGACGAGGAGGAACGCAACCGCCAAGGGTTCCAGCTGGTCACGAACTACCGATTTGCACCCCACGGGAAGAAGCCAGGCCGCTCCGATGCGCAGATGCTGAACGGGGACGCCGTCATCGGTTCAGTGCACTACGGCGACGGAGCGACTGTCCGGGTGACCAACCTGGGTCGACGGAACCGGGCCAACCAGGATCGGCATGGCTTTTGGCTCGATCTCATCACGGGCGAATGGCTGTCGGAAAAGAAGGCCACCGCGGATACCGGAGATGCGGGTGAGGCCACCGACGCGGATGACATGACCGTAGAACAGTCCAAGAAGAAGCAAATGGTGACGCCTTACGTTGAGGACCGCCGCAACATCGCCGTCGTCCGCTGGGCGGAGAACGTGACGCCCGCAGAAGCAACCACCATGCAGTTCGCCATGGAACGCGGCATCGAGGCCGTGTTCCAGCTGGAGGACTCCGAGCTCTCCAGCGAGCTTCTCGCGGACAGTGAGGATCGGGGACGTCTGCTGTTCATCGAGGCCGCGGAGGGCGGCGCCGGAGTGTTGCGCCGGCTGCAAAGCGAGCCGGACGCCATGGCCAGGGTCGCCGCCAAGGCGCTGGAAATTCTGCACGTCGATGCCGCTACGGGCAACGACATGGAAAACAGCTGCGTCCGTGGCTGCTACCGGTGCCTATTGTCCTACGGCAACCAGCGTGACCACGAAATCATCGACCGGAGGCTCGTAATAGACCGGCTGATGCAGTTGTCCGGCGCGGTCACAGTGGCCGCAGCACCGACGCAGAAACCCAGGCACGCTATGCCTCCCGGAACTGTGGCCAGCCCGCGGGCCCAAAGCCTGTTGGACTATCTGCTGCAGAACGGGCGAAATCTGCCCGATGAAATCGGCCCCAGCATTGAGGGGAATGTGGTGGATTTCGTCTACACCGCTAAGTTGTCGGTGGGCATTGCCGTGATTGTGGAGGACGTGTCCAGACCTCCCGTCGATGACCTGGCACTGACGTACGGCAACTGGAACGTCATCAGGTGCCGTCAGGACGAAGACTTCTAAGCATTTGTTAGTGGACACACGAACGTGTTTGGAGTGGTGGAGTGACTAGTACGACGGCGGAGCACAGTTTTGCGGTTGGCTCGCTGGTAGCGGCCCGCGGCCGGGAATGGGTGGTTCTGCCCGAGAGCACCCCCGACTTCCTTGTCCTCCAGCCCCTCGGCGGCACGACCGATGACATCGCAGGAGTCATCCCCTCCATCGAGGAAGTGAACCCGGCGTCCTTCGGTCTGCCGCTGGCAACCGACCTGGGCGATGACCGCAGCGCCCGGCTGCTCCGCGACGCGCTCCGTATCGGGTTCCGCTCCAGCGGTGGCCCGTTCCGTTCCCTGGCAGGGTTGAACGTGAGCCCCCGCCCCTATCAGCTCGTCCCACTGCTGCTGGCGCTCCGCCAGGATGTCGTGCGCCTCCTGGTCGCCGACGACGTGGGAATTGGCAAGACCATCGAAGCTGGACTGATCGCCTCCGAGCTCCTGGCTCAGGGCGACGCCAGCGGACTCGCTGTCCTATGCCCGCCGAGCCTGGCCCAGCAGTGGAAGCAGGAACTTTCTGAGAAGTTTGGCATTGACGCCGAGCTGGTCCTGCCAGGGACAGTGAAGCGGCTGCAGAGGGAAGCCGGCTACGACAAGTCCATCTTTGAGTATTTCAAACACACGATCGTTTCCACTGACTTCATCAAGTCCGAATCCAAGCGCCACGACTTCATGCGGACCGCACCAGACCTGGTGATTGTGGATGAGGCCCACGGTGTCACCGCCGATGATTCCGGCAAGGGCGGTGTCGGCCGCACGCAGCGGTACGAGCTGGTGCGAGGACTGGCCGACAATCCGGACCGTCACCTCGTGCTGGTGACGGCAACGCCGCACAGCGGCAACGACGGTGCCTTCCGCAACCTGATCGGCCTGCTGGATAACAGTCTCAAGACTGTGGACCTCTCCACCGAGGCGGGCCGCCGCAAACTCGCGGACCATATGGTTCAGCGCCGCCGCGTGGACATCCGCAGCTACCTGAAGTCGGACACCAAGTTCCCCAGCGACCGGGAGACAGTCGAGGTCGCCTACAAGCTTTCGCCGGAGCACCGGGCGTTCTTCGACGCAGTGCTGAACTACGTCCGCGGCCAGGTGCAGGATACCTCCGGCACCAAGCGTGACCAGAGGATCCGATGGTGGTCCGCGCTGTCCTTGCTGCGCGCTATGGCCTCCTCGCCGGCGTCCGCCGCCGCAACCCTGAACACCCGCGCAGTGGCTGAAGATTCTGAATCGGACGCCGCGGCAGAGAAGCGCGGCATGGCTGGAGTGATGGACCAGGTGGAGGACGACGGCGGCGAAGGCATCGACGTCGTGCCCGGCTCCCGGCCGGATGCATCGGATGAAACGTCGTGGGAAAAACGTCAGCTCAATTCGTTCCTCAAGACAGCGGGGGAGCTTCAGGCCAACCCCGGGCAGGACGCCAAGCTTCAGCTTTTGGTCAAGCGCATCCGAGCGCTCATTGCCGAGGGCTTCCAGCCCATCGTTTTTTGCCGCTTCATCCCAACCGCACACTACGTCTCGGAGTACCTGCGGGAGGTTGGGAAGAGGAAGTTCGACGTCGAGGTAGTCACCGGTGAACTGCCCTCAGAGGAACGCGCCGCTCGTATCGCTGCGCAGGCGGAACGCGCCGGCGACATTCCGAAGGTGCTGGTGGCCACAGACTGCCTGTCCGAGGGCGTGAACCTGCAGGACGGCTTCCAAGCCGTTATTCACTACGACCTCGCTTGGAACCCCACCCGTCACGAACAGCGCGAAGGGCGGGTGGACCGGTTCGGACAGCTCTCGGAAACCGTCCGCGCCCTCACCGTCTACGGTGATGACAACGGAATTGACGGCATCGTGCTTGATGTTCTGCTGCGCAAGCATGAGAGCATTCGCCGGGACCTGGGCATCAGCGTACCCGTCCCGCCGCGCAGCGATCAGATCCTGTCCGCCCTCCTGGAAGGCATCATGATGCGCGGCAAGAACGGGGATCAGCTGGAGCTGTTCAGCCTCACCCCAGAAGCCGAGGAACTGGACGCTGAATGGCGAAGCAGCGCGGAACAGGAGAAGCTCAGCCGCTCGCGCTTCGCGCAGAATGCCATCCGCCCGGAAGAAGTGCAGACAGTCGTGGACGCAGCCCGGCGCAGCCTAGGCGACCCCGACGACGTCGCGGCCTTTGTGAAAGCAGCCCTCGAAGAAACGGGCGCGCACGTCGATACCACTCCCGATGGGCTTGTGGCCGAGCTGACAGCGGCTGTGCCGGGCATCCGCAACGCCCTGGGCTCGGATTCCAAGATCCGCTTCGTCAACGACTTCCCGGCCCCGCACCACACCTCAGTGCTGGTACGTACGGACCCCGTCGTCGCTGCCGCGGCAAACTACGTCCTGAACTCCGCTCTTGATGCGCAGCTCACGGGCAAGGAACGCCCGGCCCGCCGCTGCGGGTTCATCAAAACCAACGCGGTGGACAAACTTACCGTGGCCCTCCTGATCCGCTTCCGCACCAAACTGGTGCTTCCCGCACGGCTCGGCGACAAGACAGACATGGCAGAGGAGGCCCGCGTACTGGCCTTTAGCGGCAGCCCGCAGAATCCCATCTGGCTCCCGGAAGAAGCCGTCGAAGCGCTGCTCCAGGCCAGACCGCACGCGAACGCCGGCGATGTCACGAACATGATGGCCGCCATCCTCGGCTCCCTCGACCAGCTGAAGGACCAGCTGGACCAGAAAGCCCGCGAGGTAGCTGAACAAATCCGTGATGCCCACCGCGAGGTCAGGATCGCCGCCCGTGGCGACCGTGCCGGCCAGCTTGGCATCCGAGGCCTCACAGTCGAACCGAATCTCCCCGCAGACATCCTGGGCGTCTACGTCTACAGCCCGGCCGGAGGCACCAAATGAGCGCGGCATTCCAAGCCATCACCGTCGTCGGAGGAGTCGTTCCCCCCTCGTTGCTGGGGCGCATCCAGGCCGGGGAAGTCAATGATGCCAGGAGCATGGCTCCGGCCAGTTTCCACCTTGCCGGCACGGAAACGGTCCGTGACGCGGCCTCACGGACGTGGATGTACCTTCAGGGTGCCTGGCGCGCATGGCGCGAATCGGACGCCGCCAAACGCCCGGACGGGCAAGGCGCCGGCACCGGTGATGCCCGGCAGAAGTGGCTTCTGGTGCTACTTCGCGAACTCGGCTATGGGCAGGTTCCGACGACCCCCGGCGGCCTGACGATCGGCGGCGAGGCGTACCCCGTCTCGCACCGTTGGGAGTCCGTGCCCATACACTTGCTTGGCCCTGGCGTGGACCTGGACAAGCGCACCCCGAAGATTGAAGGTGCGGCCCGGCGCGCGCCCCAGGCGATGATGCAGGAATTCCTGAACCGTGAGGACACTTACCTCTGGGCCATTCTCAGCAACGGCCTCAGGCTCCGTCTCCTGCGGGACTCCACCGCGCTGGCAGGCTCCGCATACATCGAGTTCGATCTCGAGACCATCTTCGAGTCGGATCTCTATTCCGAGTTCCAGCTGTTCTGGCAACTCTGCCACCAGTCCCGACTGGACAAGCGCGGTGGCTCCGCAGCGCCCCCGTCTGACTGCTGGCTGGAACTCTGGCGCGGTGAATCCGTCGAGGCCGGAGCTCGTGCCCTCGACAAGCTAGGTGCCGGCGTCGAGAAAGCTCTGGGCTGCCTGGGCTCGGGTTTTCTGCGCCACCCGGATAACCGCTGGCTCGTCGATGCCCTGCATTCCGGGGATCTAAGCCATCGCGACTTCCACAAGGCACTCCTTCGCACTGCCTACCGCCTGCTCTTCTTGTTCGTCGTGGAGGATCGCGGCGCACTCCTCGATCCGGCGGCGACCACAGAGGCCCGCCACCGCTACGAGACCTATTTCTCGACACAAAGACTGCGGAAGATGTCCCGCACACGCGACGGAGGCCCGCACCCGGACCTGTGGCGTACCCAAAAACTCGTGTTGGGCGCCCTGGGCGGCGACGGCCTCGCTGCCGTGAGCCTGCCGGCTCTCGGCGGACTCTTTGACCCTGACCCCCGGGCCCTCCGGCTGGAAGCCCAACCTCGTGACGACCTCCTGCTGGGTGCAGAGTTGGCAAACCAGGACTTCCTGAAAGCCATCCGCGGCCTGGGCTGGGTGGCTGGAAAGACCGGTCGTCTGCAGCCGGTTGACTACCGACACCTCGGGGCCGAGGAACTGGGCTCCGTTTACGAATCTTTGCTGGAATTGGTGCCCCGCGTCGATACCGAGACGCGGTCCTTTGAACTTGCGCACCTGGCCGGGAACGAGCGCAAGACCACCGGCTCCTACTACACCCCGCCGAGTCTGGTGTCCGCGCTGTTGGACACAACCCTGGACCCGCTGCTGGACCAGGCCGTGAACGGTGCGACAGGACGGGACGACGCCGAGGCCCGGCTTCTTGCGCTGACAGTGTGCGACCCGGCCTCCGGCTCCGGCGGCTTCCTGGTGGCCGCCGCCCGGCGGATTGCCCGTCGCCTGGCCGAGGTGCGCGCCGGCGATAACGAGCCCACACCGGGCGAGGTGCAGAGTGCGCTGCATGACGTGGTGGAACGCTGCATCTACGGCGTGGACATGAATGACCTCGCCGCCGAGCTTGCCAAGGTGTCCCTGTGGCTGGAAGCCATGCAACCCGGGAAACCGCTGGGCTTCCTGGACGCACGGATCAAGATCGGCAACAGCCTGCTGGGAACCACGCCTGCGCTGCTCGCCGGCGGCGTACCCGAGGGGGCCTTCTCGGTCTTGGAGGGCGATGACAAGAAGTTCGCGGCGGTGGCCAAAAAGTGGAACAAAACCGAGAACACCCGGAAGGCGGACAAGCTCTTTGGCTCGCTGGGGCAGGACGCCTTCAGCTTCGGCGGCACGCAGTCGGCTGTCGCGCAGCTGATCAGCCAGCGCCGCGAACTGGTCAAACCCGTTGCGAGCGCCGGGGAGGCCCGGTCCCGAGCAAAGGCCTACGACGCCTTCGACCACTCCGCGGCCATGGAGCAGAAGAGGCTCCACGCGGATGCCTGGTGCGCAGCCTTCGTCTGGCCCCTGAAAGCTGGCGAGGCCGAGCCGCCCACCTCATCTATCGTCCGGCAGCTGGGCGACTCCGGCCAGGCTGCCGGATACGCCGAGACGGTGGCTGAGATTCACAAACTGGCCGATGAGTACCGTTTTTTCCACTGGCACTTGGAATTCCCGGAAGTCTTCGGCGACCCTGAATCCGGCGAAGATGTCGGAGACGAGGGCTGGCCCGGAGGTTTCTCCTGCATGCTCGGCAACCCGCCCTGGGAGCGGGTCAAGCTACAGGAACAGGAGTTCTTCGCGGCACGCAACGAAGAAATTGCGAAGGCACCGAACGCCGCCGCACGGACTCGGCTCATCAAGAGGCTCGTGGAGGACGACCCCATCCTCCACAACGAGTTCCTGGCCGCCAAGCGCAACGCGGAAGGTCAGAGCGCGAGCATGCGCACGTCCGGCCGGTACCCCTTCAACGGCCGCGGCGACGTCAACACTTACGCCGTCTTTGCTGAGCTTTTCCGGAGCCTGACCGGGCCGCACGGACGCTCCGGCGTCATCGTCCCGACGGGCATTGCCACGGACGCCACCACCCAGTATTTTTTCAAGGACCTGGTTGATACCAGCACCATCGCGGCGCTGTACGACTTCGAAAACGCCCGGGCCTTTGTTCGAGGGCGTGCACAGAAGCTTCAAGTTCTGCCTGCTGACGATGGCCGGACGGCTGGCGAAGGAAGAAGTGGCGTCCTTCGCGTTCTTCCTGCATGACCCGGCCGCCATTGCTGTCTCCGAGTTTGAGCTCAGCCCCGACGAGATCAAGCTCATCAACCCGAACACCGGCACCCTGCCCATCTTCCGTACCCGCCGCGACGCAGAAATAACGCTCGGCATCTACCGGCGCGTCCCGGTCCTCATCAACGAGAACGATCCCGTCAACGGCAATCCCTGGGGGGTTTCGTTCATGACAATGTTCCACATGTCCAACGACTCACACCTCTTCCACACCCGCGAGCTGCTGGAGGGCGACGGCTGGACGCTGAAGGGCAACGTCTTCGAACGGGCCGTTGGCGGGAAGCTGGAGAAGATGCTGCCGCTGTACGAGGCCAAGATGCTGGACCGCTATGACCACAGAGATGCTGATGTGGTGAAGAGCTTGACCGCCGACAAACGGCAAAATCAGCCGAGATATTTGTCGGATGAACTCCATGTGGATGCAAATCGAGAAGCCCTTCCTAACTCATGGATAGCTGATCACAAGATGCCAGCCATTAATGTCGGTTGGTTGACGGGTTTCTCGGACGTAACCAGCGCAACCAATGAGCGAACAATACTTGCGTCAATTCTTCCACTCAGTCCAACGGGACATACGTACCCACTGTTCTTCGGGAAAAAAAGGCATCTGCTGCTCGCCCTGCTAAACAGCATCGTGGTTGACTTTGCAGCGAGACAGAAGGTGGCAGGTCTCCACCTAACCTACTCGTATGTGAAGCAGCTTCCCATCTTGGAGCCGACGGTCTTTGGTCGGGAGTGTGGTTGGAATACGGCCGAGACTATTGAGGAATGGGTGTCCTGCAGGGTGCTCGAATTGAGCTACACGTCATACTCCGTCGATGCATTCGCGCAAGAATTGGAGGACCGTAGGCCTCCTTTCAAGTGGAATTTGATTCGTCGAGAATCCATGTTGGCGGAAATAGATGCAGGATTCTTGCATCTATATGACGTAGGTAGAGAATCTGCAGAGCAGATTTTGGATAGCTTCAATACGCTCACGAAGAATGAAGTTCGTTCCGCTGGAGAGTACCGAACCAAACGCCTGATCCTCGAGGCCTACGACGCGATGCAAGTAGCAATCGACTCGGGGATCCCCTTCGAATCGATACTCAATCCACTGCCCGGCCAAGGCCCCCGCCACCCCGCCAAGGAGCTCTCCGCATGACCCAGAACTTGAACTGGACTCGGGTCATCGAGTTTGCCGGCAACTTTATCGAAACTGTCGACCTTCACGCGGAGGAGAACGACTACAAGAAAGAGCTTGCGGCAAAGCTCTCGGCCGTGCGGACCGAGTTGCTGGCAGGGGATCCTGGATGGCACCCACACTTTGTTCGGGCCCTGCGGACGACGAACCTCGTCAACTACAGAACCATTGGTTCCATGGACAAGCTGGATGATGCATCGTCGCAGAGCCTGCAAGCCCTCTTGACGAGTTTTTGGTCGGGGGCCCCCGATACAGGGAAGATGAATGCCTTGGTCGCCGGCCTTAAGGAGTTGAACTCTCGAGAACTTTCCCAGGGCATCGCCACCGGAGTGGGTTCTGTCTTGCTTATGGCTGTGGATCCGACCGAGTTCCCGCCGTACCGTCCGGAAGCGGTCCGACTGTTCTGGAACATCATCGGTTTTGACTACAAAGACGCCGTACGGACTCCGCAAGGACGCTATGACGCGTTCTTGGACGTCCTGGATCAGCTCCGGTCGGAGCTGGCTCTTGCGGGCCTCGGTAACTTTGACCGCTTGGAGGCCCAGGGCATCATGTGGACGGTCATGAACGCCGATCCGACGGACGAATGGGCCTCCCAGGACGTTGTGAACTTCCGTAAATGGCGCGGAGACAAGGCCGCGGCTGCCGAGGTCGATCTCAGCACTCCTGCTGCCACGATAGCTCCCCAGCTCGAAGCCGCAGGGCGACTGATCCTCGAGAGCGGATTTCGCAGCGCGCCTTCCGCCATCGACGGCGCAACGCCAACGTGGACAGTTGAGAACGCTCGCGAGCTGGCAAGAAGAAGCGAGCTCGACGTCGGCCCCGGAACCTTCATGGCCAAGTTTGAGCGGCAGTTGCAGGGGGGTGGCCGTGGCGTGGTTCTCTTGGCAGCGGAATTGGCCTATTTGCAGGTGCTGCCGCTCTGGAATGTAAGTGGGCAAACAAAGACGACCAGGATCAACAAGATACTTTCGTGGATTGAGGGAGACGCCGTATCGCTGCCGTCGCTTCTTCAGGAGGGTCTGGATGTCGAAGGCGCCTTCCACGGCGGTGTCGGATTCAACATCCAAGTGGCAGAGCACATGAAATGGCTCTCTCGGCTCGTTGAGCATGTAGGGACACAACCAATGAGCCTGATTGAAGCCGCACTTATGGACCCTTGGGCGTTTCGCGACATCACCCAGTCAGTCCCCGATGACCGCCCCATGATCCGTTACAGCGTGGACTACATCGTGTGGCCGGGATACTTGCCCCCTGTTGTAAAGCGGGACCACCGGACAGAGATTTGGCACGCATTTGCAGGCGTCATTGGCGGTGCAACGGGTCGAAACGAGAACGACGAGGCCGCCATTGCCAAAGATCTCCACGCCATTCGGCTCGTCCAACAGGGCAGCTCGAATGAATTCGTGGAATGGTACAGCGAGCCCTATCTGAGCCAGTGGCGGGCAGGCGCGGAAGACTCCGGACAGCGGGCATGGCTGGTCAGGCAGAGCCAGGCAGGGACGACCATGCTGCACCCGTGGCTTGAAGACGGGTTCGTGTCCACCCCCGCGCAACACCTTGGGTCACCCACGCCAGGATCGAACCTGAGCCAAATACAGGCGGCCATCAATAAGGGCTACCAGCACATCGAATATTCGGAGCGCAAACTCCGTGCCATGGAATACCATCGCTTCCTCAGCATCATGAAAGTGGACGACTTCGTCCTCACCGCCTTCGAAGATGGTCTCTATCTAGGCGTCGTGACCGGGGAGGCTCACTACGTCGAGGACGCGACATCCCGCTTGCGACGCGCTGTCGCGTGGCAGAAGACGCCGATCAGCAATGAAGACATGCCCGCACCCCTGCCGCGGCTGCTGGCCGAGCAAGGGTCAGTCGTGGACCTTACCGAAGCACTTTCCATCATCACGGTCTGGTTCGGTGTGGAAGCTGACCCCGACAACGAGACGGAAGTTGTGGCACCCCTGCCGCAAATCGCCGTCGTACCCCGCTTGAAGAAAGCCACGCCAGAACTGGCACGAAAGCTGCACGTGGACCAGGAGCACTTGCAGGAGGTGATCCGGCTCCTCCAGACCCGGCAGCAGATCGTATTTTATGGACCTCCTGGAACCGGCAAGACCTTTCTGGGAACTGCTATCGCCAAGTTCCTGGCGGGGGAGGAGCACTCCGACCACGTCAAGACGGTCCAGTTCCACCCTTCCTACGCCTACGAAGACTTTTTTGAGGGCTACCGGCCGGCGAAAAACCAGGACGGAAACGTGGCATTCAGCCTCGAAGCGGGTCCGCTGCGGCGTATCGCCGACGAAGCGGCATCTGAGGGCAACCGCGACAAGCCGTATTTTCTGATCATCGATGAGATGAACCGCGGCAACCTCGCCAAGATCTTCGGCGAGCTGTACTACCTGCTGGAGTACCGCAACGAGGGCATCAACCTCCAGTACAACCCGGAGAAGGTCTTCGCCCTGCCGCCCAACCTGTTCATCATCGGCACGATGAACACCTCCGACAGATCCATCGCGATGGTGGACGCGGCCATTCGGCGTCGATTTGCGTTCATTGAGTTGCACCCGCAGGACGGCATGATTTCGGGGCTGCTGGAACGCTTCCTCAAGGAGAACGGAAAGCCTTCTTTGCGGGCAGATCTCCTCAACGCTCTAAACAACGAGATTGAGGACACGAACCGCGACCTGATGATTGGGCCGTCTTACTTCATGAAGCCGCACGCCGAAACCGATGAGGGGCTCGAGGAAATCTGGAAGTACGAGCTGCTGCCCCTGCTGGAGGAACAGTACTTTGGGCGCCTGAAACGGGACCAGGTCCGGGAGAAGTTCGGACTGGCGGCCATGAGGAGGAAAGCCGGCGCTGATGTTGGGCCGGTTGATTTGTCGCTCGGCGCTGGCGAGTCGGTTCCCGAGGGACAGGACGAACTCGGGCAACTCATTGCGGAATCCGAAGTCACGCCCCGCTGATGTTGCAGAACATCGTCCTGGACGAGCTGCAGACATCGTCGGACCCCGTCGAGCTAGAGCGGGAAGTCGCCGCGATGCTCCGGGACACGGGGCTCGTCGCCGTGTTGCCAGCCCATGGCGACAGGTGGACCGTGCTGCCGACAGGAACGGTTGGGGCGGTCCAGGTCGGGAACTTGCTGGTTGAGGTCAAACCCAAAGAAAAAGTCGGTCTCAGCCGGCTACTTTTCCTGCTCGGATATGCCACGAACCCGGGGTTTCGGCCCGAGGACGTTGCCGGTGTCGAAGACACCGATCTCTTCGCTGCCCTTGGCGAATCCCTGGTCCGCCAGGGCCTGCGGGCGCTGGAACGCGGTTCGCTCAGCGGGTATGTCCACGTTGAGGAGGCGCTGCGCACCGTCCGTGGGCGGATCCGGGTGGGCGACCAGATGACTCGTCGTCCCGGCATGCTCTTGCCGCTGGAAGTTGCGTTCGACGACTTCACTGTGGACATCGCCGAGAACCGTATTCTGCGGGCTGCGCTCCGGTTGATGATGCAGGTCCCGAGGCTCTCCGACGACGTGCGTTGGCGACTGGCTCACTTGGATTCCAAGCTGGACGGAGTGTCGGAGCTGCGAGCCGGGGCGCCGCTGCCGGCGTGGAAGGAATCCCGGCTTAACGCGCATTACGTACCGGCGCTTCGGCTGGCAGAGATCATCCTGCGGAACATGTCCGCGGAGGCCGGGCTCGGGACGCATTCTGTCGCCTCGTTTGTGGTGAATATGACCACCGTGTTTGAAGACTTCATGACGACAGCGCTGGAGGAGGCGCTCGACAGGTATCCGGGGGAGACCGTCGGGCAGTATCAGGCGTTCCTAGACGTGGCGGAGCCCATCAGGCGCCGAAGTGACCGAGTCCGAATGTTGGTCGACTTCGTCCACTCCATCGATGGAATTCCTGCGATGGTTTTCGACGCCAAGTACAAAGCAGCATCCCCGTCCGGCGCCTACCCAAACGCTGACCACTACCAAATGCTGGCCTACTGCACTGCGCTGGACGTCAAGACGGCGTGGCTTATCTATGCAGGACCAGGGCAGGCCCGGGTGCGTCGTATTAGAAACTCAGTGGTTTCAGTTGTGGAATACCCCATCGACCTTTCGCAATCGCCGGAGGACCTGTTGGCGCGAGTGCAGAAGCTGTCGGTCGCGGCATTCGAGAAATGGCGTGTCAGCGAGAAAAACGCGTCGCTATGCGCGTCATAGGTCCTTGGCTGGAACCGGTCGCATAAATGTCTGTGATCGCGGATACATTATTATCAGTTACATAGCGCGGCCCTGGGGGCCACAAAACTGGGGGAAATAGTGAGCGTGGACACCGGCGTCGGGAACCTGTCGAAGACATCTGAACTGCAACTCGAGCAGGCCTTCTTTGACAGGGCCAAGCAGCACCGTGACGGCCAGAACAGCGCGTGGTCCATGGCAGGCGCCTCGGCCGGAACGCCCGTCGAGCGCCGGGCATATAAGAACGCCATGGAAAAACGTAAAGTTGCCTCGCCCGACGACCCCGTGGCGCTGACCAGCATCGACTACGAGGACGGCAACAAGCTCCACATCGGTAAGGTCGCCATCTTCGACGATGAAAAGGACTTGCTGGTTATCAACTGGCAGGCGCCCGCCGCTGCAGTGGCCAACCAGGCATCCGTGCATAATCCCATGGGACTGCGAAGCAAACGAATCTTTGACGCACCCGGAAACAGGATCGTCAGCTTCGAGGACATCGTCTACAAAGCGTTGGCAGAGGCCGTCAGCGAACTCGACGATCACAGCTACGCAGGGGATGCCCTGCTCCAATCCCTGACCCGCAAGCGTGGGTCGGAGATGACGGACATCGTCAAGACAATCCAGGCCGCGCAGGACAAGTTGGTGAGAGCGGATAAGGATCAACTCCTGATCATTCAGGGCGGCCCCGGAACCGGCAAGACCGCCGTCGCGCTTCACCGGGTGTCGTGGCTGCTGTTCAACTACCAGGACGAACTGCCGCCGGAAGACGTCCTGGTGGTCGGACCCAACCCTACGTTCACACGGTACATCCGGCGGGTCTTGCCAGACTTGGGAGACGGCGACGTGGTCCAGCAGGCACTTCAGAACCTGCTGTCCAACGACGTCCAGCTGATCGGTAGGGACAGCCCCGCCGTGGCCACCGTGAAGGGTTCGGCTCGAATGAGTCAGGTCTTGGAGAAGGCACTCAAGCAGCGAATTCGGGTGCCGTCCGCAGACATCCGGATTCAGCGCCGCAATACGGTCCTGACGATTTCATTGCCCGCGAGCAGTGTTGCGGAAGTCTTGCAGAACCTTCAATTCGACTCATTTGCTGATGGACGCCGCAGGTTTCGGCAGAGGCTGGTTGAACTCTGCGCGCCGCAGCTGGGCAACATCCGCCAAGTGTCTCCTGAACAATTCCTGGATCTCAGAGCCCTCGATGCGGAAGTTGAGAAAATCTGGCCGCAGATCACTCCGCAGCAGTTCCTCAGGGACCTTCTCGGTTCGAAGGAAAGGATGAAGCGGGCCGCCGAGGGACACCTGGCACCGGCCGAGATGGAATTGGTCTATCGTCAGCAGGCGGAGAAGGTCTCGGACGAACCATGGACCATGGCTGACTTGGCGCTGCTGGACGAGGCGCAAGCTGCGATGAGGGAAGCGCCCCGCACTTATGGGCACATCGTCGTGGACGAGGCCCAGGATCTGTCGAAGATGCAGCTCCGGGCGATTCGCCGTCGATCGAAGAACGGCTCCATGACCGTGGTAGGCGATATCGCGCAGTCTACCGGCCCCTATTCGCGGGACTCGTGGGACGACATCGCCGCCACCCTCGGAGAAGGAATCTCCGGTCCGGTGGCTTCGCAGATCGCAGAACTTGAGCACGGCTACCGAGTCCCGAAGCAAGTGTTTGACGTGGCACTGCCGATCCTGCAGTCCGCTGCGCCTTCCGTCACGCCGCCTAGAATCCTGAGAGACGTGGAGTACGCTCCACGATTTGTGGGAGTTCCGACCGGAGAGCTGACGGAGGAAGTTGCCCGCACAGTGTTTACGCACAGTGGACGGGGTCGTTTCGTGGGCGTGGTCGCCCCCGTGAATCTCTGGGCGGGCCTTCGGGAGGCTTTCCAAGCGGACGATCTGCAGTGGAGCGAGTCGACAGAAGGAGAACTCTCCACAGCGATCAACCTGGTGACCCCGGAGGACGCAAAGGGCCTGGAGTTTGATGCCGTGATCGTTGTGGATCCGGCGGCCATTCTGGAAATGCCGCACGGTGAACGCATGCTGTACATTGCGTTGACTCGGACGACGACCCATCTGGACGTCATCTATCCGTTGGGATCCCTGCCTTCGATTCTCGGTGGCGAGGAAGAGCAACGTTCGGACACTCCGAAAGATGGAAGAACGCAGGGTGTCGATGCGCCAGTCGTGTCGACGACTACCCAAGATCCATACGAGGGGACCGTGAACTTCGAACCGATGCAGCAGGGTGGTTCGCCGATCAATGAGTCGGTCCTCCCGGTCCCGGCCGATATAGCGCCGGCGGACACGGCTGCCGGCGGAGGGAATGTTGAAAAGGCTCTTGTACAGAACGAAATGGCGAGCCTTGACGGTATGCAGCAAGCAATGGCCGCCCACTGGGCGAAGTTCTTTTCCACACAGCTGAGCGAAAACGTACCAGCCAAGCTGATTCCTGCTGTTTTGGAGGAATTGGCGCGCATGAAGCTGGACGACGACTGACGCGATCCGGTTTGTATCGAGTGGCTAACCATTCACGGCCTTCTCCGACTCGCTGGTCAAATACGGTCACGGGCCCAGATATTCTGCAGTGAATGATCGAAGCCCGCCGGTTTCGACAATGTAAGAAATGCAGCAGACATTCCGACTCGGTCGGAAGGCAGGGGAACTGGTGTCGACAGCCAAAGGCGTCTTGGACAAGAAACTCGCGTTGCAGATGCAGCGGTGGCGGGACGACTTGCTGTCAATCGACAGGCGTCAGAGACTGGTCTACTTCCAGCATCCTAAGAGTGGGACGTTTGAAGTAGTTGAACCTGGTTGCTTGGACGTCGAAGCCATTGTCAACGACGGCGATGTGATCCTCGAAAGCATTGGGCCGGCGGAGCGTGACGCGGAAGAGTCCGCCGCGGGAATCGGTCTGCCTACGAGGGGACCCCGAACTCTAAGGATTGCGGCCAAGACGACTGCGCAAATCCTCAGTACGTCCAAGCGCCTCCATCAACGTTCAGAACAGGAGTACGCCGATCGAGGAGTTTGGACCCTGTATCTGGGCTACGGCATGCTCAATTGGGTAGATCCCGCCGACTCCAAGAAGATCTCAAGTCCTCTGCTTTTGGTGCCAGTCCGGCTCGTGAAGGAAGGCCAGCAGTATGTGCTGCGGCGAACGGAGGACGAGCCGGCACTGAATTCAGCGCTCGGACTCAAGCTCAGTCGGGATTTCGCCGTCGACCTGCCTGAGTTTGAAGTCGACGATTTGGTTGTTTCAAAAGTCCTTGCCGGAGTTCGACGAGCGGTCTCGCACGAACCAGAATGGAGTGTCGATGATCGAGTTGTGATGTCCATCTTCAGTTTCCACAAGGAGGCTATGTACCGCGACCTCGAGCAGAACGAGGCGAAGATCGTCGCCAATGGCATGATCCAGTTGATGGCGCTCGGCCCGGACGCCCCGAATTCGTCGGATTTCTCCTTTGATCCTGTAGCCGATGAGGATCTGGATTCTCATCTGGCGCCTGAGAAGTTACACAGCATCCTCGACGCCGACGGCAGCCAGAGAAAATGTGTACTGGCCGCACGGGAGGGCCGAAGCTTCATCATGGACGGGCCTCCCGGCACCGGCAAGAGTCAGACAATCGCCAACATCATTGCTGAGCTCATGGCGACGGGGAAGACTGTACTTTTCGTCAGCGAAAAAGCTGCCGCGCTGGATGTGGTGCGCGATCGATTGACGCATCGGCAATTAGACCCATTTCTTCTGGAACTGCACAGCCACAAGGCCACCCGTAAGCAAGTTGTTCAAACACTCCACGCAGAGCTGACTCGCCGGCCGATCGCGAAGAACTCGTTCTCGGATACGGACCGCTCCCAGCTCGCTAAGAGCCGGAAACGGCTGACCGACCACGCCAATGCTATGAACGAGATCCGCAGGCCGCTCGGTCGAAGCCTCCACGACGTCCTGGGTAGGCTCGCCCAACTGGCGGAATTTGATGCATATCCGACGGGCGATCCCAATGTACTTGGATCGCTTTCGGCGGACCTTTTGGCAGAACTCCACATGGCAGCAACGTCCCTGTCTAAAGTTTGGCGTCCAGCTGAAGAAGGGGAGTCCTTCGCGTGGCGTGGGCTTGCTGGCGATGGACTAACGCAGGCCCGGGTCAAAGAGCTGGAGACTGCCGTGAGCACCCTGTCCCAGGCCACGGAATGCCTTCTCCGGGCGGTCCGCCTCTTTGATGCCCAAGTGCCGTTTTGGTCAGCCGGACTGGATGTTGCCGGCGTCCAGTCCAGGACACTTCTCACCTCATTGCTTCGGGACCGGCGCCAAGTGCCCCGAACTTGGTTCTCGACCGCCAAGCTGGGTCCGCTCTTGACCAAGATAGAGAAGCTTCAGTCAGACGAGAACTTGTTGAACGCCAAGGAAGACCAGGTGCGCCAAGCGTGCGCTGACCGATGGAGCAGGAGCGACAAAGACCTTCAGGTCCCACTCGGCGAATTCCTCCAACGCGATTCAAAAATCTACAGCCGTCCTCTCAACCAGCTCACTCTCGGTCAGATCGACGGCACTGAGCAAGGTGCCTCGGCGGCGGCGGATCAAGTCAGTTCCATTATGGAAAAGGCCCAGGAACTGGGCCGTCTGTTCGACCTGGAACTCGAGGCCCTAACGCTGAACAAGTGCCGAGCACTTTCCTCTCTTGCGGAGTTGAGCCAGGGCGGGAGTTTGCCCGAGTCCCATTGGATCAACCCGAGTGTGCAGGGCGCCCTGGACGAGAGTGCACGCGTCTTGGGGCAGCTGTCGACGGTTGTGAGAGAGCGCCAGGCTGCGATGGAGGCGGTCTACCGTCCGGACATACTGTCGCTCGACATCAACGGGCTGAGGGTTCGCTTCGAAACTCAACATCGGGGTCTTAAGCTGTGGAGCAAACAGGCCCGGCTGGACAAGAAGGCCCTTCGCGAGGTCACCGTTGCTGGCGTTGTGAACAAAGAAGTCATAGCAATGCTCGGCGACGCCTTGGCGTGGCAGACGGCTCAAGAAAACCTGTCGGCCAACGAACCTGAATACGGTCCCCGCCTTGGCAGCTACTACCAGGGCGTCGCAACTGACTTCACGAGAATCGCCCAGGCCCTCGAAGTCGCTAGATCCGCCATCAAATTGGCAGGCGACGATGTTGGTTCTTCTGCGCTGGCCCGTCAGCTCAGCCGGTCCAGCACCCCTGATGCGGAGCTTATTCCACTCGCGCGGGACGTCGCCGGCATGGTCGCGCGCTTCGGCCGCGACACAGGTGCACTCTTCAACGAGAAGTTCCTAGAATCGGTTGGCGACGTCCCTCTGGGTGCGCTTCACGGAAGTCTTGTCGAGGCTGGGGAGAATTTCACGGCTGCGAGGCCCCTACGCACACGATTGTCAGAAATTCTCGGAGAGATGACGACGCTCTCTGCCGCAGGCACCGTACTCGGCCAGATCAGCGACTTGGCGCAAACGGAGGCCGCCGCGGCTCAGGCCGCGCCAGCCAACATGGAGGCATTAGGCCCGCGCTACCGGCCTCGGGGCACAGATTGGGCGACACTGCGCGCAGACCACGCATGGATAACCTCGGTGCGGAAGGCTACAGGCGGTCCAATCGACGAAGACGCAGTTCGTTTCGTAGAGGAATTCGAAGCCGCCAACGTCGACCTGGCGGAAGACCACACGAAATGGCTCGAAGCTAGGGACAAACTCGTCGCCTTCTTCGACCCCAAGCGCTCGGCTGAGCTGAGGGCAGATCTGGACCGAGACCTCGAAGACGCAGAAGAGCTCCTGGCTGACTTGGGCGCCGATACAGCCTCTGATGCTGATATCTGGTTTGAATATAGGAAGCTCTTTTCAACGCTGAGCGCTGGCGGCGTTTCGGTGACGTTGGCGTCGCTTCGAGACTCTCGCGCACCTTCATCCCATGTGGTTCCCGCTGTGGAACGCGCTGCGCTGGAGCCATGGGCAGAGCAAGTTATTGAAGGCGACAGCAGGCTCTCCGAACACCGAGCCTCTGGCAGGGAGAGCTTGCTTGAACAGTTCAAAGATTTGGATTCACGTCTCGTAAGCAACGCCCACAGCGCCATCGTGGAAGCTTGCGTCGCTCGGCGTCCACGAACCAACGCGGGCCCGGCTGCGGTGATTGCTCACGAGGCGAATAAGAAATCACGGCACAAGCCGATCAGGCGGTTACTTGAAGAAACCGGTTCGATCGTCCAGGCGCTCAAACCGTGTTTCATGATGAGCCCACTATCGGTCTCCCAATACCTTCCGCCTACCATCCAATTCGACGTCGTCATCTTCGACGAGGCGTCGCAAGTTATGCCCGCCGACTCGGTGAACTGCATCTACCGAGGCAAACAGCTGATAGTTGCGGGAGACCAGAAACAGCTTCCGCCGACGTCCTTCTTTTCTTCAGCGGACATCGAAACGGATGATGAGGACGAGCCTGACAATTTTGACAGCGTTCTGGATCTCTGCAAGGCATCCGGTGCGATGGTTTCGTTGCCACTGTCATGGCACTACAGGAGCCTGCACGAGGACCTCATCACCTATTCGAACTATCGGATTTACGAGGGGAAACTCAACACCTTTCCTGGAGCCACGCATGAGGCCAACGATCTTGGCGTTCACCACGAGTTCGTTGGTGGCGTTTATCAACGTGGCGCCGGAAGCCGGAATCCCGTTGAGGCGGAGCGCGTCGTTGACCGAGTGCTTGAACACAGACGCCTTAACTCGGACCTCTCCCTTGGCGTAGTGACTTTTTCCAGTCAACAGGCGGAAGCCGTCTCTGAGGCCATTGAACGCCGTGCGGAGCATGAGCCGCTCCTTGCGGGGCTGATGGAAGATCACGATCGACTCCACGGATTCTTCGTCAAGAACATCGAATCCGTTCAGGGCGATGAGCGCGACATCATTATTTTCAGTGTTGGGTATGGCCCGGATGAGTTGGGCAAGCTGACCATGAACTTCGGCCCGCTAACGCGCAAAGGCGGTGAACGGCGACTTAATGTTGCAATCACGCGAGCCCGACGTCGGGTGGAGGTTGTCAGTTCCTTCTACGCGGGAGACATGACCGACGGAGCCTCCGAAGGCAACCGTCACCTGAAGAACTATCTCGATTTCGCAGCCAGAGGTCGCGTGGCTTTGGCCTCAGATATCTCCGGAACGGCCGGCGAGGCTGACAGTCCGTTCGAAGAAGAAGTCCTGCGGGTTATCCGATCGTGGGGATATGACGCCGTCTCCCAAGTTGGAGCGGCGGGATACAGAATTGATATCGGTGTGCGCCATCCTGACAAAGAAGGATCGTTCATGCTTGGCATCGAGTGTGACGGGGCCGCCTACCACTCCGCGAAAAGCGCACGCGACCGTGATCGGCTCAGGGAGTCCGTCTTGCGTGGCCTGGGGTGGGAAATCCACCGCATTTGGGGCCTTAGCTGGTACCGGGACCGCGCTACGCAGGAGGTGGCGCTAAAGGTCGCGCTCGATGCTGCCCTTCGTGGTCAGAAAGTCGTCCCGGCCATTTCTGGCCCGGCGGAGGTGCCGGAGCCTATGGAATACGAGGAGATCGATCTTTCGGCGCCTCCTGCGTGGACTGTGCCGTACGCAGCAGCGTCTCGCCCAGCCCATCGTTATTGGTATCAGCCAGGAGATGCCGACGCTCTCACCGACCTTATTCAGTACGCTGGCCACGTGGTGAGCGTTGAAGCCCCGCTCCACGTTGATACTTTTAACTCCCGATTGCGCGAGCACTGGGAAACCGGGGGAATAGGATCACGTGCTCGGGCAAATGTCGAGCGTGCGCTATCGCTGGCAAAAGTCAGCGGCATGAAAGTCAAGCTGGACAAGGAAGGCTTCATCCGGGTTGACGGTGCAGATGCGGTCAATGTCCGACGTCCAACCGAAACTGCCGACCTGCGGAAGGCCGGGTCGATTCCGCCGGAAGAGTTTGATGAAGCCGTCAGGCTCGTGGTGGCCGACGCAATCGTGATTACGGAGGAAGAGCTTCTTATCGCCGTACGCAACGTATTTGGGTGGGCAAGACGGGGCCCGGACATCCAAACCGCCCTCCAGCGGAGCCTTCTAAGATCCACCAAGAAGGGGTACTGCGTCCGCAGGCCAGACGGGTCCTACGAGACGACGCAGTAGCCGTTAATCGGGCTGCAGCTAAGAAGGGAGGCTGGACTGGCACTGGCTGGTCCAGCCTCCCTTGTGTCCAGACGTGCGGGATCAGCGGACGTCAACGGCCTTCGGCTCCGCAGGCTCCTCCGAAGTCGGCGCAGTCAACTCCCTCTTGGGCGACCGCTGGGCCTCGATTTGGCTGGCTGCCCTGATCACAGCGTCACCGCCAGCCTTCGCGATCCCAGCTGGCACCGCCTTTGCAGCGGACGAAACGGCCGTCGTCGTGGTTTTGGCCAAATCGGACAAGGACTTCCGCCACGTCTCGCGCTCGACCTCTCCTTGGCTCAGGCCATCCAGTCCATAAATTTCTGCGAAGGTGCCGATCAGTCTGTTGGCGCTTTCAGCGGAGTCCAGTAGCGAACGGCTCTTCAGCGGGCTTCGAAGACGATTGAAGTCGCTGACGCTGGCGGCCGATGTCAGCGCATCCACCAAGGACTGCAGCCGGTTCGCAGCGGCGTCGTTCCGCTTGGCTGCGGAGACCTGGATGGATGCGGCATGTGCCTCGACCGCCTCGGGGTCGCGTTGGCGCAGGTGAACAAGCTCAAGCGTCTCGAGACGCTGCTGATTCGCTTGGCAAGCAGCCAGAATCACGAGCCATGAACGCAGCTCGTTGTCCGCAAGGGTCTCGGCAGCGTTCATCTTATCGGCAAAGGAACGCGCCTTCAGAGATTGCGTCAGGGTCTCTATCTGGGCCAGCGCGTGTGAACTCGCCTGTGCAAGGGCCGTGGCATGACCTGCGACCTGGGACCAGGCAGTGTCAGTTATCTTGCCGGTTTCCTCATACAGCTCGAATGCACGGAGGAGCACCTGCGTGAGGCCTTGGATGTCGCCCAGTGCCTTGGCGCGGTTATCTTCAAGAAGGCGATCCAACTTGACGTCCATCGCCCGCGCTAGATCCTCGAGCTGCGCGACGGCGCTTTGAAGAGCCATCGTCGCAGTGAGCGTCGCGAGGTTCGATATGACCAGCGGGTTCATGCCGCCTGTCGTGAACTGGGCAAACGAATCAATTTGCCCCTTCGTTCCCCGGAAGGCTCCGCTGAACGTGCCCCCGGGGGAAATGTTGAAGTTTGCCAGCTCTATGAGCCTCTGATGGGAGTCCGGGGTGAGCTGCACCCAGCTGCCGTCCAGCGCCGAGACGACCGCCCCGATGCCCGTGGCCTGCGCTACGAGGTCGGCTGTCCCTCTGCCCGCCTTCTGTACCTGCTTAGCGTCAACATCCAACCGCGAAAGGAGGGTGCTGATTAGGTCTGGGTCTCCCACGAGAACAGCGTTGTTCTCGGAGACGCGGATACCGACTTCGTTGGTTGATTCGATCACAGGAGGATTCTGCCACAGGGGTGGTTGCCTACGCGGACCCAGCACTTAGGGCATCAGGGTGTGTTCACTCTTCGGCGAACTGCGGTTCATCGCTTGGATTACGGCAGCCGGTCCGGGAGGAGCGGGCTCGTAGCACCAGCATCGGGACCAGATGTCACGCCCACGGGCTCATTCCTGCAATCTCAGCCATAGGTCCCGAGAACTTGAGGCCCCAGCCGGTCGACGGACTAGCTGGGGCCGTCCTTGCTGAATGCAGGCTACTTGGCGGGGTATGCCCATTCCCACCCTGCCGGCATGAATGCCTGCTTGTGGACGAGCACGCCAGTAGTTGTGGGGACGTCAAAAACGATCTTTCCTGTCGCCTTCTCTGCGGGCCCGAGAGCTGACGGGAATCTTTCGGCTTCAGGGAGGCACATATATGACTCGAACGACGCCACATCGCCGTTGAATGTGGTCCCATTGTCGGCGATGGCCTTCCAGCCGTAGCCGGCAAGTCCAAACTGCGGGTTTACTGAGTCGGCAAGCGCGGGCATTGTTTCCATAGAAACATCCAATACAACGAAATGGCCGTTCTTTGCCGGCATAGCGGAGCTATTCGTGCACGCAGGGTCAACCTGGATGGAGTTGATTACAAAGCTGGCAACGGTCTTTTCCTTGTCCGTCACAGACGCGCCTTCACCTGGCGTCTTGACGATGTTCCCGCGGGAGGACTTAGCCGACGCCGCGCTTGCAGACGGGCCAGGGCTAGCTGCGTCAGTAGCCTGCGTAGATGTGGCGGGAGCGACAGTTGGCGCCGTTGGCGCGCTTGCGGGCGTGCCGCCGCAACCGGCGAGGAGGATTGGCAGGAGCGCTATGGCTCCAAGAGTCTTGGCTTTCAATGTTCCCCCAGTAGAGAATGCGAGTCAGTTTGCTCAGCTTAAGTGAGGGATACGACGCTCTTAGTTCGTATTGATGCGGCGAACCGTCACAAACAGGTAACAAGTTCGATCCGCCACTGATATTTAGTCATTTGGTGGCCTTAGTACCGCTGCTGCTGTTCGAGTCTGGGAGCCCATTCCTCGAGTCGCGTCACCGTGCCGCGACGTGTGCCGCCACGAACTCCGCGTCGTCGCCCAAAACCGACAGTGTGGCCGACAGGTGCTTGGTGAGCCAGGGGAGGCCCACGGCGTAGAGACCCGGGACCTCGGTAACGCCGCCGCTGTGCCGCGGGTAGTTCCACTCGTCGAGCACCGGCACGTCGAGGAAGCCGAAGTCCAGGCCGTAGCCGGTGCACCAGATGATGGAACTGATGCCCTCGGCGTCGAGGTCAAGGCGGGCTCCTGAGTCCGTCGGCAGCCAGTCGTCCGCCGGCACAGGCTCGGCGGCGGGTGCCTCGATGCCCGCGGCGGCGATGTAGGCGTCGGTCATCCGTCCCAGCCGCTGCCCGAACCCCGCCTCCACGAGGGCGAGGCGTGCGGGGAGGTCGTCGCTGAAGACGAGGCCGCCGTCGTCGGTTCCCTCAAACCGGCCATGCAGCTGGACGCCCCGCCGGCCGAGGTCCCTGACGTGGATGCTGTGGCCACCGCCGTTGCCGGAGATCAGCGGGTTGCACGCAAAGCGCGCCGCGGGGGAGGGGAGGTGGTCCGTCTGGAGGCCGTTGATGCCGTACTCGGGGCCGTGAAGGTTGACCTGCAGGATCCAGTAGAAGACGTCCTGGCCGCGGTACCGGCGCGGAGCCTCGGGGCAGGACGAAACCGACAGGTGGACTTCCCGGCCGGCGTCGAGCAGGTCCTCGGCGATCTGGCCGCCCGACTGGCCGGTGCCCACCACCAGCACGGCGCCCGCCGGGAGCTGCTGCGGGTTGCGGTAGTCGTGGCTGTGCAGCTGGCGGACATGCTGCGGGATGGCGGCGGCGGATGCCGGGATCCGCGGGAGCTGGAACGCGCCGTTGGCGAGGACCACGTTCCGCGCCTGCCAGCGGCCGTCGCTGGTGTCCACGGCGAACCCGCCGTTGGCCGCGCTGACCCGCGTCACGTCCGTGCCGAGCCGGACCGGGGCGGCGATCCTGGCGGCGTAGTCCCGGAGGAGCCCGATCACCGTGTCGCGGGGGAGGAAGGCGTCCGGTTCGGGCCCGTCATACGGCATGCCCGGCATCACGCAGGAGAAGTTCGGGGTGTTCAGGTAAAACGAATCCCAGCGGTCCTGCCAGGCGCCGCCGAGCGTGTCCCGACGCTCCAGCAGCTGGTGCTCGACGCCGTACCGGGTCAGCCAATAGCTCGTCGCCAGGCCGGCCTGCCCCGCGCCGATCACCAGGGTGTCGACGTGGTCCGGGAGTTCGGCGGAGGAGGGCATGGCTATTGCTTCGCGGCTCTGGCCTTGGGAGTCTTCGGCGCCTTGGGGGCCTTCGGCGCCAGCCCGGCGACATGCTCGAACGCTTTCTCCACCCAAACCCTGGCGCGGGCGTCGGGCTCGGCGCCGTTGGCGTCGCCGTCGTCTGCGTTCCAGGCCTCCGGCAGCCCGGTGTAGCCGCCCATCGGGCGCTCGGCCGGGCCGAACGGCACGGTCCGTTCGGTGCTTTCGAGCAGTACCTTGTCCGCCCCGGCCAGCTTCACGCCGATGGTGGGACCGAACAGGCCGGCGAACATGTTGCCGTTCACGAACGCCCCGAGATTGCCGAACATCGGCTTGATGACCACCTCGTGAAGGTCCGGCAGCACCGAGCGGAAGTGTTCCTTGTCGGCGTCGGACGCTTTCGGCATTTCCATGGGTTTTCTCCGGAGGCTGATGCTGCAGGGACGGGTCTTCCTGCAGGATATGCCCGCGGCTGCGCACGGTACAGGCGGCCCCGGTAAGAAGCCCGTGCCGCTCCCGTAACTTCCGCTACCCGGACCTCCAGCCCCTGCGTCGCCGGTCTTCTAAAGCCGACACTCCAGGGCTTCTGAGATGTGCACTAGCAATCGCCTAACTACCGGATTGTGTCAGATAATCAATCAGATTGTTGAGGGTTTTTATACACTCTGTGCATGACCACCCTTGATTACCTTGATCGTCGACCCTTGATTACCTTGAGCGGCGAAGGTGGCCGTTCATCCTCATGCTGGGCGGCACCTACCTTTGCTACGAGGGTGCCGAGAAGGTCTAGCACAAGCTCCGCGGTGACCGCTCGGACGAAAAGGCGCCCGCGGTCCAGCGGGGTCCGGCCTACCGCCTTCATCCTGTCCTGCGAGATCATAGTCATCTTCATAAACGAGGTGGCCAATAAGTCCATCTGGGTGCGTGCGTTCATCCTGGCCATCCTGGCCATCGTGGCTCTGGTGATCACAGTCCTCGTGTACGGCGCCGTCGCGCTTATCGTCAAGATGGACGACGGCGGCCTGCAGCTGACAACCAAGGACTCCGCGGGGTCCCAACAGTTCGGCGAGCTACTCGTCAGGGGGATGTTCGCCGTGCTGCCGGAAATTTGCTCTGGTTCCCAAACCCGTTCTGGAGGCAACCGCCTGCACCGTCAGGTCGGTGGATTCCAGGATCCGGCATGCTTCGGCCATGCGCTGATCGTTCAGCCAGTTCAGGGGTGTCATTCCTGCTTCGGCGCTGAACTTCCGTGCGAAGCTTGCCTGACGCAGCGCCTCGCAGACCTCGGTGGCCGGATCGTTGAGCGGCGCGTAGCCGGGCACCACCAGCCAGAGCGAGCACCGCGATCGCCGGGTAGGCCAGGAAGCGGCCGGCCCGGCTGCGTAGCTGCCTTCCTGGGAGACCACCCCGCATGGGTTGCCAGTTCCTCCACGGTGAGCTGTTCAGCGAGGTTCTGCCTGGCCCAGGCGCAGGTGTCGGCGAAGAGGACCAGGGGTGCGGCCACCGCACGTTCCATGAACTGGACCTGGCCCCCTTCCCGGTGTGGCGCCACCACCATCCGCCGCGCAATGCTGTTGGCCGCCTCGGTTCCATAGTCCTTGCGGACCAGGTGCACAGGTCGATGCCTGCCGCGACCCCGGCGCTGGTGCTGACGCTGCCTTCGTCTATGTACCGGACACCGGCGTCGACGGCGACGGCCGGGTAAAGGGTTTGGAGGCGTTCAGCGTTTCTCCAGAGGGTGGTTGCCCGCTTACCGTCCAAGAGACCCGCGGCAGCGAGCGCGAAGGCGCCTGTGCACACCGACACCACACGGACTCCGTTCGCTGCTTACGGTCCCGCCCGATGCTTGAGGTCAGCATCCTTCCACGAGCACTTGCTCGCTAGGCCGAGGAGTCAAAAAAGCCGGGGGCAGTTGGGACCGCGAGCGGACAACGGCGTCACAGTTCCGGACACGCTGGAAAACGATGTTATGAGTGGCGCCGGTATCCTTGAGGGATGAGTGACATCGCGCTTTCACCCGTCACCTTCGATGATCATTTCGCCCGGGAGTTCCAGGAGATGGCCATACCCTGGCAGGCGGACGAAGCTCCTGATCCGCGCCTTCTCGTACTCAATGAGGATCTTGCCGCCGAGTTGGGTTTTGATCCGGGTTTTCTCAGGAGCCCACGGGGGCTCCGTCTGCTGGTCGGCAACGCAGTCCCCGCCCAGTCGACGCCGGTGGCGCAGGCATACGCCGGCCATCAGTTCGGCTGGTATGCACCCCGCCTGGGGGATGGGCGGGCACTCCTGCTCGGCGAGATCGCGCACGCTGACGGGCAACTCCGCGACATCCACCTCAAGGGGTCAGGGCGGACACCGTTCGCACGAAACGGTGACGGCCAGGCAGTGGTCGGCCCCATGCTGCGCGAATACATCCTGAGCGAGTCGATGCACGCGCTGCACATTCCCACCACGAGATCCCTTGCGGTCGTCGCGACGGGGCGCCAGGTCCAGCGTGAGATTCTCCTGCCGGGCGCCGTCCTTACCCGGGTGGCGAGCAGTCACCTGCGCGTGGGCAGCTTCCAGTACGCACGGTCCACCGGCGATATCGGTCTGCTTCGCCGTCTTGCTGATCACGCCATCACCCGTCACCATCGGTCCGCGGCGGGGGAGGACAGCCGTTACCTGGCCCTGCTCCAGGCGGTTCTCTCCGCCCAGGCGACGCTCGTGGCGCACTGGATGCTCGTAGGGTTCGTTCATGGGGTAATGAACACCGACAACATGACGATCTCGGGTGAAACCATTGACTACGGGCCGTGCGCCTTCATGGAGGGCTTCGATCCTGTAGCCGTCTACAGCTCGATCGATGAGACCGGACGCTACGCGTACCGCAACCAGCCACTGGTGGCCGAGTGGAACCTTGCCCGGCTCGCTGAAACGCTCCTGCCCCTCTTCCACGAGGACCAGGAACAGGCGGTGGCCCTTGCGGTGGAAGCACTCGAAGGGTTCCGCCCGAAGTATAGTGCCGCCTGGTCTGTGGGTATGAACGCCAAGCTTGGATTCCGTGATGGGTTGGACGACGGCGTGACCTCACCGCTCGTGGACGAGCTGGTCGCTCTTCTTCAGGAGTCACGCCCGGACTACACCTCGTTTTTCCGGCACCTAGGCAAAGCCGCCCGTGGCCACGCTGAGCCTGCCCGCCGCATGATGCTGGACCTGGAAGCGTTTGATACCTGGCTGGCTCGCTGGCGCGCCCTGATGCCGGACCCTGACGCCATGGACCGGGTCAACCCCATCTATATTCCCCGCAACCACCTGGTGGAGGAGGTCCTGGCGGCCGCTACGGGCGGGAACACTGGGCCGCTGGAGCGGTTGATGGAAGCAGTAGCCTCCCCGTACGAGGAGCGTCCCGGTCTCGAGCGTTACGCGGCGCCCGCCCCGGAAAGCTTCGGGCCGTACCGTACCTTCTGCGGAACCTGACCCATTAAGAGTGAAGCTGTCGACGAGTCAGAGCATCGCGGCGCTCCACGGAGTTCTGCACCACCCGTACCATCACGTGCATGACCAGGCTGATGCGAGAGCCGCGTCCTGAGGTAAGTCCGGCGCGACCGCCCACGAACGTCGGCGGCACACCTCTCCGGAAGCGCAGAAGCAGGGGGCCGAGCAGATGCTGGCGAAGTGCGGGCGTCTCATGCTTCAGGCTGCTCTTGGCGGCGGCCGCGAAGTGCCCTGCCCGCAGGTACGCGTCGCGGGTGATGCGGCGGACCTCGGGAAAGTCCTGCGGTGCCGCCCGCCGCAGTTCCACGCTCACCGTGCGTCGGTGGCAGGGGCGGTCCGCTCCACATAGTGGGCCAGCCGTGCTAACTCCGGCTGGGATGACGGATCGCCCACCGCGTCGGCCCCCACCGCGTTGGCCACGGCCAGCGCCCGGGTGTAGTCCAGCCCGCTCCGCAGCGCCAAGACCAGAGCCGCGCAAAACGCGTCGCCGGCACCGACAGTGTTCGCCACCGTCACCGCCGACGCCGGAGCCGCCGCCACCTTCTTGCCGTTCTCGAACATCGCCGAGCCGTCCTTGCCGTACGTCACGGCCACCAGTTTGGCCTCGGCGAGGGCCGGGATCAGCGCAAACTCGCTCTCGTTGACGATCACCAAGTCACAGCGCTCCAGCAGCTCCGCCGGCAGGTCCATGGCCGGCGCAGCGTTCAGCACAAAGTAACCGGCGGACTTCCTGGCTGCTTCGAGCACCACCGGCAGGCCCACCTCCAGCTGGCACAGGACCGTCTCGTCAGGGCCGAACTCGACGGCGTCGAGGGAGAGGCTGGAGTTGGCACCCGGGCACACCACAATCTGGTTCTCGCCATCGCGGTCCACCACGATCAGCGCCGTTCCGGTCGCCCCGGGAAGGGCGGCGACGTCCGCGGTGTCGACGCCGGCACTCTTCAGTGCGTCCAGCATCCGCTGCCCCTGCGCGTCGTTGCCCACGGCGCCCACCATGCGGGCACTGCCGCCGAGACGTGCCGCTGCTGCGGCCTGGTTGGCGCCCTTGCCGCCGGGCTGCTCGGACAGGACGGCGTCGCCGATGGTCTCACCCGCAGTGGGAAGCCTCTCGGCGGTGGCGATCAGGTCCAGGTTGATGCTGCCGACGACGGTGACGGCAGGAAGTCGATTGCTCATGAGAAGTCTCTCTGGAGGGGATGCCGGAAGCGGCTGGATTAGGAAATAGTGTACGCCATGGTTGTACTCGCTCGTCATACGTGGTTGTATAACAACTCGACTCGCCCTCCCAGGCGACCCACCCCTGCTCGAACAAAGGAGTTTGATGTGAACGCCCCAACCCCTGCGGCAGCCGCGCCTCCCGCGGCAGCCGATGCCGCCGTCGTACTTCCCGACGACCCAGCCAAGTTCACCGGCCGCCGCGCCGCCCTGCTGATCTCCGCGCTGATGCTCGGCGTGCTGTCCTTCCAGCTCAACGCCAGCATGGTCACCCCGGCCCTGCCGCAGATCGCCGCGAGCTTCGGACTGAGTGCCGACAGCGCCGCGCCCGTCCAGTCCATGTTCTTCCTGGCCGGTGGCATCGCCGGTCCCGTGATCGGCCGGTGGAGCGATTTCCTCGGCCGCCGCACCGCCCTGCTGCTGGTCCTCAGCATCATGGGCGCCGGCACCATCCTCTGCATCGCCGCACCCACGCTGCCCCTGCTCATCGCCGGCCGGTTCCTGCAGGGCTTCTCCAGCGCCGTCTTTGTGCTCGCCTACATCGTGCTCAGCGAGAACCTGCCAGCCAAGGTCTTCGGGACGTCCGTGGGCATCATCGCCGCCATCAACGGCGGTGTCGGCGGGGTGGACGGCTACGTGGGCGGCCTCATGGCCGAGACCCTCGGCTTCCGGTCCATCTTCGTGGTGGTGCTCGTCCTGACCGCCGTCGCCGCAGCCTGCATCATCAGGGTGGTCCCCAAGGGCAGGCCGGCGGGCATCCACGGAGCCATGGACTGGTGGGGCGCGGCATCGCTCTCCTTGTTCCTGGTGTTCATCACCTACTTTGTCTCCGGCGGATCGGCCGCGGGCTGGACCGCGCCGGGCACCCTGGCCCTCCTGGCAGGCACCATCGCCTCCTTCACCGCGTTCTGGATGATCGAAAAACGGCGCCGCAACCCGCTCATCGCCGTGCACCACCTGCGCTCGCGGCAGGTCTGGCCGGTCATCGCCACCACCGTCCTCATGCTGGCCGGCATCTTCGCCGTGATCAACTTCACCGTGGTCCTGCTGAGCCAGGACACCGGCGCCGGCTTCGGGCTGTCCGCCTCCGTGTCGGCTTTGCTGTTCCTTACCCCGGCCGCTCTCATTGGCGTCTTCGCGGCCCCGCTGGCCGGCTGGCTGGCCGACCGCCGCGGCTGGATCAAGATCCTCCGCGCCGGCACCGGACTGAGCCTGGCCTGCGCCATCGCTGCCGCCATGTTCCCGGACAACCAGGTGGCCGTGCTGGTCGCCATCGCAGCCCTGGGCATCTTCTACAACGGCTTGTTCTTCACCGCCATCAACGGTCTCTCCGTCCTCCTCTCACCCGAGGAGGCTCCGGCTGCCCTGCCCGGCGTCAACGGTGCCGCCTTCGGCATCGGGGCGAGCCTCGGCGTCGTCCTCGTAGCGCCCTTCGCCGCCCAGGCCACGGCCGCCGGCTACGCCACCGCCCTCTGGATCTCGGTGGGCATCACGGCCGCCGGGTTCATTGTCAGCCTCTTCGTCGCCGCCCCCAAGGGCGAGACCGCCTAATCGCCGCACCCCGCGTCCGCACCACGGAAAAGAGAACCACCGCCATGACCACGCCCACACCCCACCCGTTCTACCTGGACTGCGACACCGGGATTGACGACGCCCTCGCCCTGGCCTACCTGCTGGCCGCCCCCACCGCCGAGGTGGTGGGGGTCGGAACCGTCAGCGGTAACGTCAGCGCCGCCCTCGGCGCCCGCAACACCCTGGACCTGCTCCAGCTCGCCGGGCACGCGCACATCCCCGTGGCGCTCGGCGCCCACGATCCCCAGGCCGGCTCGTTCGGCGGCGGCGCCCCGTGGGTGCATGGGGACAACGGCATCGGCGGCGTCTCGCTGGACACCGCCGCTGCCAAGTTGGCCACCGAAACCGCGGCCGAGATGCTGGTCCGGCTCGCCCACGAACACCCCGGCACGCTGCGGGTGCTCGCGATCGGCCCGCTGACCAACATCGCCGAAGCCCTCCGGCTGGAACCCGCACTTCCTACGCTGGTGCACGAGATCACCATCATGGGCGGCGCCGCCCTGGCCCCCGGCAACATCACGGCGCTGGCCGAGGCCAACATCTATAACGACCCCGAAGCCGCCGCCGAGGTGTTCGCCGCCGACTGGGATCTCACCCTGGTTCCGTTGGACGTGACCATGACCAACGTGCTGGAGGAATCCCACCGGCGGGAGCTGCTCGCCTCGGCCGCTCCGGTGCCGCGTGCGCTCGGGGAGATGCTGGGCTTCTACTTCCGGTTCTACGAAGACATCTTCGGCCGGCACTGCTCCGCCATGCATGATCCCCTGGCGGCGGCGCTCGCCGTGGGCGGCATCCGGGCGTCCCTCGCGCCGGTGGTGCGTGCCGCCGTCGATACGTCCTTCGGGCCGGGCCGCGGGCAGACCGTCTGCGACATGCGCGGGCGCTACATGGGCTACCCGGAGCAGTCCGGCGCGCGGTGCCGTGTGGTCCTGGAGCTTGACGGCGAGTTCCCGCCGCACCTGGTGGAGACGCTGCTCTCGTTCTCGGCCAGGGTGGAAAGTACGACGCCGGCACTCGCCTCCGCCGGATCGGCTGCCTGAGGCGTTACTGGTACTGCTGCATGACCGAGAGGTGCCCGGCCCGGGGCGAGACCAGGCACTTGGCCAGGTAGAAGGGCCGGGTGCCCTGCCGGACGTACTGGGTGAGGACCAGTACGGGGTCCGAGGGCCGCAGGTCCAACAGCTTCGCGCGGCTGGGTCCTACCTGGCTGAGGCTGATCTGGCACTCGCCCGGACCGGGTAGCCGGCCCAATGCCCTGGTGAGGGCGGCAAGCATGGTGGCGCCGCCGTCGTCCGGGATCTCTAGGGGCGCGGCGGCGCTGTTACCGCTACGGAAAGGCCCGGCGGAGACGTTTTCCTGCAGGTGGGCGATGGCCTCGCCGTCGCGGATCAGCACGGATTCCCAGAACCAGCAATCGCTGCCGGGCTCCACCCCGATGCCCGGCGCGGCGAATTCGGAGGCCGCCTCCCGGCCCACTCGGATGCGTTTGACCTTGATCGGCTGGCCGGCGCTGCCGAGGACGTCCTCGAAGGGCCGGATCCGCTCTATGCCGATGCGGGGGAGGGTATCCGAGACGAAGCGTCCCACGCCGCGCCGCGCCCGGATGAGGCCGTCCTCCTCAAGCAGCATCAGGGCCTCGCGGACCACGGTGCGGCTGACTTCCATGTCGGCGCCGAGCTCGGTTTCCGTGGGGATCATGGAGCCGGGCCTGAGGAGGTCGTTGCGGATGGCTTCGGCGATCCGGGAGTACACCGCCACCCGCAGTGGTGAGCCGGGCTGGGCGGCCACCGGCCGGGCCAGGAACCGGGCAGCGTCCTGGTGCACGTCATGCCTCGCTTTGCTGGGTCTGGGGAACTTTCAGCCTACTGGAAGTCTGACAAGTTTGTTGGACAAGACACTGACCACACGATGTCGTCATCCCCTGGCTCCGCCGCCGGGTATTGCCCCTCCGCGTATTGCCCCTCCGGATCCATGTCAGCGCCCGATTTCCTCCATCGGCGCCGGCCCTGGCGGGGGCAGCAGCTCGGCCCCGCCCAGGTCTGCGGCTTCCGGCGGCATGGGCGCGGAATGGCGTATGCGTTGCAGGCGGATCAGGGCAGTGATTGCGATGGCGCACCAGGCGATGTTGGTGACCACCGAGGGCCAGGCGCCATGATAGGCGCCGTTGACGAGCAGGGCCACGGCGCCGACCAGGTTGGCGCTTTGGAAGGTCCTGCCGTTCGGGATCCGGCCCACGGAAAAGAGCAGGTACCCGGCGAGCACGGCCAGCGCACCGAACCAGCCGGAAGCTTCGGCGAGAAATTCCATCGGGCTAGTCTCCTTTTTGGGCGGTCTGGTGGCAATCTGCTTAGCGGGCGGTGAAGGCCGGTTCGGCAAGCTCCGCCACTCGCAGCTCGTGTCCCCTCAGCACCACGTCAGCAAACTGCCACAAGATGGCGCCTGTTGGGGCGTGGATAACCATGCCACGACGCAGCGGCATCTGGAGGATCTGGCCGCCGTCCGGCTGTGGTTGCCAGCGCGGGACTCCGTCCGCAGTCAGGGCCTCGAGTGCCAGCGGGTGCAGTGAGGCCACTTCGGCCGGATGCCGGCGGGGCCGTTGCGGCTCATCCAGCAGGACGACGACGGGGGTGATGACGATGCCGCAGCTGGCCGGGAAATCGTCCAGCATGCCAACGACATCGTCGTGCGATGCCAGGATCCCCGTCTCCTCTCGTAACTCGCGCAGCGCGGTGTCCACGAGGTCTTCGCCCGGATCCATGCGGCCGCCCGGGAGCGCCCACTGCCCGGCGTTGGAGCCCCTGGCCGCACGCTTGATGATCAGAAAGTGGAGGGAGCCGGACCTTGGATAGGCGGTGACGGCGACAGCGGCACGGCGCACTCCGGGGTCCTCTTGGCCGGCAACATGGCGGGTCCGGTGCTCCAAGCGGGAACGCCACAGAGAACGAACTTCACTGTGCGTCCCGGCGATGTGCTCCACTGTCAGGCCACGCTTGGGGACAGGGTGAGCTCCCTGTCAACGATGGATACCAGCATGGTCCGCATGCCATCAATGGTCATGTCAGGGGCGCCGGTGAGGATCTTGATGGCCGCTCCGTCAGTGGCCGAGGTCAGCAGGCGCGCGAATCCCACGGGATCGAGGTCGGGGAAGATTTCCTGGCGCTGGCCGCGGCGGACGATGCTGACGACTGCGTCCATCCAGCGGGCGTAGAAGTCGTTGTGGATAGGCCGGAGCGAAGGGTTGAGGCACGTTTCGGACCAGAACTGGAGCCAGATGGACCACTCGTTGCGTACTTGCGTGCCAATAGGCAGCTGGAGTTCAATCAGCGCCAACAGTCGCTTGTGCGCGTTGTCAATCTGGCTCAGCACGGCACCCTGGCGTTCGAAGGCCTGGTCCACGCAGTAGCGCAGTGCTTCGCGGAGGACATCGTCCTTGCCCGGGAAATAATAGTGGATAGTGCCGGTACTTGTGCCGCAGATCCTGGCTATGTCCTGCACCCGGACATGATGGTAACCACGCTCCGCTATCAGCTGCGACGCGGCTTCGAGAATGGTGTTCCTGCGTTCCTGGGATCCCTTGGCATCGCCCGAATCACTCATGGCAGTTCCTTCCGAGGACTGGCACATCATTTGTACCGATGACTCTAGCTTAGGCAAAAAACTGACGCGTCAGTCAATTTATGCGCATGAATTTTGGGTTCTTGCCAACCCGTTCTGCCCATCCTCCGGAATGTGACTACGGGTTGGAACCCTGGATGTAGGCGCTTTTTGGTCTGGCGGACAAGGGCGTCTTGACAGTTTGTGATCCAAGACACGAAGCTTGGGTCAATGACCGACGCGTCAGTCAATGCGTCAAGGTCTCCGATTCTTCCTTCATCGCCGCAGGAGGCACACCATGACCGCCCACCGACGTCCTAAGAGTTTTCACCTCATGACCGCTTTGGCAATGGGTTCGCTCATTGCTCTGTCCGCGTGCTCTTCCGGAGCGTCAGCGGTCCAGGCAGGGGCAGAAGCCGTGTCGGACCCCAAGCCCGGCGGTAATCTGCGCGTGGGCATCGTGGGTGGGTCGGCCAAAGATACCTTGGACGCCCACGCCCCGGTGACCCATCCGGACCAGGCACGTGTCATCCAGCTCTATGACACGCTTGCCAGCTACGACAACGAGCACAAAATTCAAATGGCGCTGGCCGACTCCATCACGCCGTCTGCGGATGCCACCACCTGGACCGTCCGTCTCCGGGATGGGCTGAAGTTCAGCGACGGCAGGCCCCTGACGGCTGAAGACGTCATCTTTACCTTTCGCCGCGTTACGGACCCTGAGTCCCCGAAGAGCGGAGCCTCAGCATTGGCTACGCTCAACCGCGATGCCCTGACGGCCCCGGACCCGCGGACCATCGTCTTCACCTTCAACGCTCCCAACTCGACATTTCCGGACACCGCGGCCCAGTACGCGCTGGGCATTGTGCCGGCCGATTACGATCCCAAGAAGCCGATCGGTGCGGGGCCGTTCATGACGGAAACTTTCACGGCGGGCCAGCAAAGCGTGTTTGTGAAGAACCCGCACTACTGGCGGACCGGCCAGCCGCACGTGGACAAGGTCACCATCATCGACTTCCCGGACGACACCGCCCGCGTCAACGCACTCCTGGGCGGCCAGGTGGACGCGATCGACCAGCTGCCGCTCGGCCAGGTCAACGTGATCAAAGCCAATCCGGCCATGAAAGTCCTGGAATCGGCCACCGGTTCATGGCTGCCGTTCACCATGCGCGTGGATCAGGAGCCGTTCAACGAACCCAAAGTCCGCCAGGCCTTCCGCCTGATCGTGGACCGCCAGCAGATGGTGGATCAGGTCCTTGGTGGCCACGGCACCGTTGGCAACGACATGTACTCACCGCTGGACTCATGCTATCCGTCGGACACGCCCCAGCGTGCCCAGGACATCGAGAAAGCCAAGCAGCTTTTGGCGGAGGCCGGTAAGAGCGACCTCAGCGTCGACCTGGTCACATCGCCAGTGGCCGCCGGACTCGTGGAGGCAGCACAGGTTTTCGCGCAGCAAGCGAAAGCGGCCGGCGTCACCGTCAACGTCAAGAAGGTGGATCCGGGGGAGTTCTACGGCAACCAGTACCTGAAGTGGACGTTCGCCCAGGATTTCTGGTTCACCCGCGACTACATCTCGCAGGCGTCGAACTCGGGCTTCGCCACGTCGCCTTACAACGAAACGCATTGGGACGATCAGGAATGGTCATCGCTGGTCACCAAGGCACGAGCCACCACGGACACCGAAACCCGTTGCGGACTGATCAAGCAGGCGCAGCAGATCGAATTTGAGCGCGGCGGCAACATCATCTGGGGTTTTCCGAACAGCGTGGACGCCTACAGTGCCACGGTCCAGGGACTGACACCGGACAAGAGCGGCATACCGCTGACATCATTCGGGTTCCGCAACGCCTGGCTCAATAAGTGACGGCTGCACAGGGAGGGGGCATGCGCCGGCTGCTGTTCAGGCGCACCCTGTTCGGGCTCTTTACCCTCTGGGTGGTGTCGCTGGTGGTCTTCCTCGCCACACAAGCGCTGCCGGGCGATGCGGCCCAAGCCATCCTGGGGCGCGAAGCAACCCCGGAGCGGCTGGCTGCCCTCCGCGAGCAGCTTAACCTTGGCGGCTCGCTCCCGGAACAGTACTTCGGATGGCTGGGCAATCTCCTCAGTTTTGATCTGGGAACCTCCCTGGCCGGCGGGATCCCGGTGGCCTCGGCTGTTGGACCCATGCTCCTGAACTCGAGCGTGTTGATGCTGTGCGCGGCCGTAATCGCTATCCCGCTGGCCATCGGCATCGGCACCTGGACCGCCCTGCGGAAGGACTCCGCCGTGGATCACGTCACCGGCATCATCACCCTGGTGTTGGCCTCGCTGCCGGAATTCGTGGTGGGTGTGCTGCTGGTCCTGTTTCTGGCCACCGGGGTTTTCCATATCTTCCCGGCGGTATTTGTCCTCATTCCCGGCCAACAGGTATGGAGCAACCCGGCCCAGCTGGTGCTGCCCGTGCTGACCCTGGTGCTGGCCGTGTCCCCGTACATCATCCGGATCATGCGGGCCACCATGCTCGAGGTCCTGGACAGCCAGTACGTCCAGCAGGCCCGGCTCAAGGGTCTGCCGGAGCGCACGGTCATCCTGCGCCATGCCTTGCCGAACGCCATTGGCCCGGTAGCGCAGGTGATTGCCCTGCAGCTCGCCTGGCTGATCGGCGGCGTAGTGATCGTTGAGTTCCTGTTCCGCTTCCCGGGCGTCGGCTTCCAGCTGATTGACGCCGTCACCAACAGGGACCTGCCGGTGGTGCAGGCACTGGTCATCGTCATCGCCATCTTCTACGTGGCGGTGAACCTTCTTGCCGATGTGGTCACCCTGGCCGCCAACCCGAAAGTAAGGACGGCATCATGAGCATCAGCATGAGTACCCGGCCGGCCGGTGGCTCCGCCCATACAGCCCGTGCCACCCGGAAGCAGGGGCTCTTCCGGCGGGCTCTTCAGTCCAAGCGCACCGTGGTGGGCCTGGTGCTGAGCCTGGCCGTTCTGGCTGTGGCATTCCTTGGCCCTTACCTGGCGCCGCATTCCGCCACCGAATTCGTGGCCGCACCTTTCTCGCCGGCGGGTATCGGCGGGCCGTTCGGCACCGACAACCTCGGACGGGACGTGCTTTCCCGCTTCCTTGCCGGCGGGCAGACCCTGATGATCCTTGCGATCGTTGCCACCGCCCTCGGGGTGGGCCTGGGCGCGCTGGTGGGAGTGCTGGCCGCCTACCGGCGGGGCTGGCTGGATGAATTGCTGATGCGCGCCGGCGATGTGGCCCTTGCATTTCCCCAGATTGTGCTGGCACTCCTGTTCCTGTCCATCATCGGTCCGGAGCTGTGGCTGCTGGTACTGATGGTGGGATTCGGCCACCTTCCCCGGGTTGCCCGCGTGGTCCGCGGCGCCGCTCTGTCGGTGGTGGAGCGGGACTTCGTCAAGGCCGCCGAATCTGTCGGCATTCCCCGCTGGCGCATCATGATCGGCGAAATAGTTCCCAACATCAGCAGCACGCTGGCGGTGGAGTTTGGCCTGCGCCTGACGTACTCGATCGGGCTGGTTGCCGGTCTGAGCTTTCTGGGACTCGGCATGCAGCCGCCCGCGGCGGACTGGGGGCTGATGATCAACGAAAACCGGATTGCCCTGACAATATCCCCCTGGTCGGTGGCATTACCCGTTATCGCGATCGCCCTGCTGACGGTCGGCACCAACCTGGTGACCGATGGTCTGGCTAAAGCATCCATCGGCAGCGACAAAGGAGTCACGGTATGAGCACGGCCGCGCCCACCCTGGAGGTGGAGGACCTGAAAATCATCGGCATTCCGTCGATGGCTGCCATCGTAGAGGAACTCTCCCTTGAAGTCCGTCCCGGCGAAATACTCGGCGTCGTCGGAGAATCGGGATCCGGGAAGACCACGCTGGGGCTGGCACTGCTGAATTACTGCAAGGAAGGCACCCGGCTGGGCGGCGGCAGGGTCAGCGTTGCCGGCCAGCAGCTGGCCGGTTTGCACTGGCGGCAGGTCCGTCAACTCCGCGGGCGCACGGTTGCCTACATCCCGCAGTCGCCCGCGTCGGCGCTGAACCCGGCCCTTCGCATCAGCACCCAACTGAAGGAATGCCTTGCGGGACCCTCAGCCCAGGTGCTTGATCGGGTCCGGGAGGTGTTGCGGGAGGTGGCATTACCCGACGACGACGCTTTCCTGGCGCGCTACCCGCACCAGCTTTCCGGCGGCCAGCAGCAGCGGGTAGCCATCGCCATGGCGTTCACCGCGCGGCCGGCGTTGATCGTGATGGACGAACCCACGACGGGCCTGGACGTCAGCACCCAGGCCCATGTTCTGGCCACCGTGCGCTCCATGTGCAGGACCTACGATTGCGCCGCCGTCTACATCAGCCACGATATGGCCGTTGTTGCTGAACTTGCTGACCGGATAGCCGTGATGTATTCGGGCCGGATCGTGGAAATCGGCAGCACCGCCGAAGTATTGTCCAATTCACGCCACCCCTACACCGGGCGCCTGCTGCTGGCGGTACCGGATCTTCACGCCAAGCGTCCCATGATCGGCATTCCCGGCCACGCCCCATCACCGTTGGCCCGGCCGCAGGGCTGCGCCTTCGCACCACGCTGCCCTCTCGCGGACGCCGGCTGCGAAACGGACGCCCCCGCAGCCACCGAGGTTGGTCCCCGGCACACGGTGCGGTGCTTCAAAGCCGAGGAGCCGCTTCCGCCGGTCCAGGTCCGGGTCCCGTCCATCCGTTCCGCCCCGGCCCCGGGACGGAAGCCGGTGATCAACATCGACGGGCTGACCGCCGGCTACGGCAGCAACACTGTCCTGGAAGGCATCAACCTTGAGGTGTACGCCGGGGATTGTGTGGCCCTGCTGGGCGAATCCGGGTCCGGGAAGACCACCTTGAGCCGGTGCATCGCAGGGCTCCATCATGACTACACCGGCTCCGTCTTCCTGGATGGAAGCGCCCTGGCACCAAGCAGCTTTAAGCGCACCAAGGATCAGCGGCGCCGTGTCCAGTACATCTTCCAGAACCCCTACGAGTCACTGAACCCGCGGCGGACGGTGGAGGAACTGATCCTGCAGCCCGTCACCGCCGTACGCGGCAAGGTCAGCAACGCCCGCGAGATCGTGGCCACGGCACTGGAACGTGCATCGCTGCGGCCGGACCACGCCACCCGCTATCCGGACCAGCTCAGCGGCGGCGAACGCCAGCGCGTGGCGATCGCCCGTTCGCTGGCCACCGAACCCGAGATCCTCATCTGCGACGAGATCACGTCGGCACTGGATGTCTCGGTGCAGTCCACCCTGGTGGATCTGCTGCGCGGGCTGCAGGCGGAAATGGGGCTCACCCTGGTCTTCATTACCCACAACATCGCCCTGGTGCGCAATATCGCGCAGCAGGTGGCCGTCCTGGAGCGCGGCCGGATCGTCGAATTCGGAGAGGTGGAGGGCATGTTCGCAGACCCCCAACATCACTACACCCAATCACTGCTCACAGCGACGCCCAACTTCCAGCTTCCCGACCGTCTGAGCACCCCATGAACGGCGCACAGGTACCCGCACGCAGCTTCCACGCTGAAGCGCTGGCGGGAAAGGTTGTCCTGGTCACCGGCGGCGGCACCGGCATCGGCCGTGCCACAGCCCTCGCCATGGCCGGGTGCGGCGCGAAACTCGTGCTCGCCGGCAGGCGCGAGGTCCTCCTGAAGGAAACCGCCGAACTGGTCCGCCGGGCCGGCGGGGAGGCCATCGCCGTCGCAGGGGATATCCGCGAGCCGGAGCAGGCCACCGAACTTGTGGACGCCGCACTCGCCGCCTTCGGCCGGATCGACGTCCTGGTCAACAACGCAGGCGGCCAGTTCCAGTCCCCGGCGGAGGACATCTCGCTCAACGGCTGGCGTGCCGTGCACCGGCTCTCGGTGGACTCTGTCTGGAACCTCACCCGCGAGGTGGCCACGCGGACCATGATTCCCAACCGTTCGGGCCTGCTGGTTTTTATGGCTTTCTCGCCACGGCGGGGCATCCCGGGCATGGTCCATGCCACGGCCGCGCGTGCCGCCGTCGAAAATCTCGCCTCCGGGCTGGCCCTGGAGTGGAGCCGCTTCGGGATCCGCTCCGTGGCCGTCGCCCCGGGCAGCATCATGAGCGAAGGCCTGGAGCAGTACACGGCCGAGGCGCGCTCCGAATGGGAACAAGGGGTCCCGCTCGGACGTCTCGGCCAGCCGGAGGACGTGGCAGACGTTATTACCTTTCTGGCCACCGACGCCGCGCGCTACATCACCGGAACCACCATCACCATCGACGGCGGGGCCGACGCCTGGGGCTCAGGCCGTCCCGTCCCCGCAAAGGAGCTCTCATGACGTCAATCACGGACCGGCCGGTCCTGCCCGCCACGGAGGCCTGTGACCTGGCCGCGCTGTTCGCCCCCAACGCGGTGGCCATCGTCGGTGCCAGCGACGATACCCGCAAATACGGGAACTGGATCGCCGTTCAGGCGCTCCAAGGCGGCATCCCGGTCCATTTGGTGAACCGGAGCAGGTCCACAGTGCTGGGCCGCCCCGCCGTTCCCAGTGTCGCCTCGATTGGCAGCCCCGTCGAGCTGGCGGTCATCGCGGTCCCGGCAGCCGGATTCGAGGATGCCGTGGACGACGCCCTGGCCGGCGGCGCCAAGGCCATTGTGGGGATCAGTTCGGGCCTGGGCGAAGCCGGGGGAGAAGGACTCCTGCTGCAGGAACGCATCACTGCCAAAATCCGTGCCGCAGGCGCCCGGCTCCTGGGCCCCAACTGTCTGGGCGTGCTGGATCACAGCAGCTCGCTGATGCTCGCCTCCAACGAGTTCCCGGTCGGCAACATCGGCGTCATCTCCCAGAGCGGAAACCTCGCCCTGGAGCTGGCCACGCTCCTGGTGGACCATGGGCTGGGCGTCTCCCGCTTTGCCTCGCTGGGCAACCAGGCGGACCTCGATGCCGCGGATCTGATCGACGCGTTCGTGAAGCATGACGGCACTGCAGCCATCGCCGTGTACTGCGAGGACTTCCGCGACGGCCGACGCTTCGCCAGAGCCGCCCAGCGCGCCGCTGAAGCCGGCAAGCCTGTTGTGCTGCTGACCGTCGGAGCCACGGACGCCTCGGTCCGCAACGCGAAGTCGCACACCGGCGCCATGGTGTCCTCCGGGATCGTCGTGGAGGCTGCCTGCCGCGCCGCCGGGATCGAACAGGTCTCCTCGCCCGCCCAGATGGCGCATCTGCTGCAAGCCCTCGTCCGTAGCCGGGTACCGGCCGGCGCCCGCACCGCCGTATTTGCCGACGGCGGCGGGCAGGCATCCGTGGCCAGCGACAATGCCGCCGACCAGGGCCTCGACGTCGTCGAGTTCGGCGCCGCGCTGCAGTCGGCTATTGCAGCGGAACTGCCGCCGACTGCGGCGGTCAGTAATCCGGTGGACGTCGCCGGCGGCGGTGAGCAGGACATCATGTGCTTCCAGCGGGTCCTGGGCCACCTGGTGGCGAGCGACGACGTCGACGCCACCCTCATGAGCGGCTATTTCGGCGGATACGGAAGCTACGGGCCCGAACTCGCGGCACGGGAAGTGGAGGCCGCCCAACGGATGGCCGCGGAAACGGCCGCGAGCGGCGGCACAGTCCTCGTCCAGACGATGAACTGGCAGTCAGCGGCCGCCGCCGCCCTCCGCGATGGAGGTATCCCCGTCTACCGCGGCATTGAGGAAGCCGCATGGGCGCTCGGCCGGCTCGCCCGCCGCCGCACCGAACCGGCCACCGGAATTCCTGCCCTGCCATCGCCGGCACAGCCTGTTGAAGATACGGGCTACTACGCCTCACGCCAGCTGCTGGCCGGCGCCGGCATCCCGTTCGTCGGGGCGGCCGAGGTTTCCAGCGAGGACCAACTCCTGGAGGCTGCGGCCACACTGCGCTACCCGCTTGTCCTCAAGGCCCTCGGGGACGAACACAAATCCGACCGCGGGGGTGTCATCCTCAACATTGCCGACGAGGCAGCGCTGCTCGCGGCCTGGCGGGACGTCGACGCCAGGCTCGCGCCGCCGTCGTGCTCCATCGAGGAAATGGCGGACCTCGCCGGAGCGGTGGAACTGCTGGTGGGGGTCCGGCGCGATCCGCGCTTCGGCCCGCTGGTGCTGGTGGGCCTGGGCGGGGTCTTTGCCGAAATCCTCCGTGACGTGCGCTGCGCACTCGGTCCGGTGACCGCCGCCCAGGCCAGGGACATGCTGTTGTCCCTGCGCGGGGCGGCGCTCCTGACCGGGGCCCGCGGCCGGACGCCGGTGGATATCGACGCAGCGGCGGACATCGTCGCCCGGCTTTCAGCGGTGGCCGCCGCCCACCCGGAGATCGCCGAAATCGAATGCAACCCGGTGGCCGCAATGCCCGCCGGCGCCATCGCGCTGGATGCCCGGATCGTACTCGACTGAACCGTTCCGCCAAACAAGACCAAGCAGCACCAACATACTCAAGAAAGAGGAACCGTGGACTTTCGCATGACTTCCCGCCAGATCGAAATCAAGCAGCGTGCTATTGCCTGGACAAATGAGATGTACCAGTACGAGCTCGACTGTGAAATGAATAACGGGCTCACGGATGATCAGCACGCCAAGGTCAAGCAGCTGGTCATCAACCACGGGCTCGCCGCCATCAACATGCCGGCCGAGTGGGGCGGCGCAGGACTCAGCGTGCTGGAACACGCGATCGTCTCCGAGGAAGTGGGAAAGCTGACCGGCGCCCTGTGGGACACGCTGTGGCGTCCGGCCAACGCGCTGAAGGCCTGCACCCCGGCCCAGCGCGAGGAATACCTGATCCCCGAAATCCGCGGCGAGCGCCGCGACGCCGTCGCCATCACCGAACCGGAGGCCGGATCGGACCCGCAGAACATCCAGACCACCGCGGTCAAGGACGGCGACCACTACATCATCAATGGTGAGAAGCTCTTCGTCACCGTCGGGGATGCAGCGGACTTCATCCTTGTGCTCGCCAGCGTGGAGGGTGCCCCCACCATGTTCCTGGTGGACAAGGACCTCCCGGGTGTCTCCGTCACCCGCACCCCGCGCTACACCCACACCTTCGTCTACGAGCACCCCGAGTTCCTTTTCGAGGACGTGCGCGTGGGGGCGGACAAAATCCTGGGCGAGATCGGCCAGGGCTACGAACTGACGCGGGACTGGTTCGTGGAGGAGCGCCTCATGATCGCCGCCCGCACCATCGGCGCCGCCGAACGGGCCACCCTGCTCGCAGCCGAGTTCGCCAAATCCCGTGTGCAGTTCGGCAAGCCCATCCTGGAATTCCAGCTCATCCAGAACATGCTCGCCAAAAACACCGTGGACATCATGACCAATCGCGCCCTGACGTACCAGGTGGCCTGGGAAGCGGACCAGGGTATGGACCGGAAGCTCCTCAACGCCAAAGCCGCCGTCATCAAGCTGGGCGCTTCCGAGGCCTCCAACCGCTGCGTCGACAATGCCCTGCAGATCTTCGGGGGCCGCGGCTACATGCGGGAAAACCCGGTGGAACGCCTGTGGCGCGAACTCCGCGTGGACCGCATCTGGGAAGGCACCTCGGAGATCCAGACGGTCATCATCGGCAACGAAATCAACAAGCGGGGCGCCGAGGGCCTGCTGGGTTACGCCGGCGCGGTGGCCAAGTGACGTCACAGGCACAAACTGCAGAACCGCACTCCGCGGTGACCAGCCCGGCAGCCCAGGATCCTCATCCCGAATGCCTCGTCAAGGTCCGGCGTCAGGGCAAGGTGGCGGTGGTGCAGCTCAACCGTCCCGGCAAACTCAATGCCCTGTCCACCGCCCTGGAGCAGGCGCTGCTGGACGCCCTGCACTCGCCGGAGGTGACGGGTGCTTCGGCCATCGTCTTCGCGGGATCGGAGCGGGCCTTCTCGGCCGGTGCGGACACCTCCGAACTGCCGGATATGACGCCGCAGAGGATCGCGGCCTACTACCGGGGGAGCGGTTCGCTGTATGAGGTTGTGTCGCGGTTGCCGCAGCCCACCGTAGCTGCGGTGTCGGGGTATTGTCTGGGCGCCGGCTTCGAGCTTGCACTGGCGTGTGACATCCGGATCGCGGACCAGACCGCCAGCTTCGGCCTTCCGGAGGTAGGGCTCGGTATCCTGCCCAGCTCCGGCGGGCTGACCCGGCTGGTCCGTGCCGCCGGCCCTGCCATTGCCCGGGAGATCATCCTGTTCGGCGAGCGGTTCCCGGCGGCCGAGGCCCACCGCCTGGGCCTGGTCCGTGAAGTGGTACCGGCGGGAGAGGCGCTGACCGTTGCCCTGGCGCGGGCGGAATTCCTGGCCGGGCAGCCGGCGATGGCGGTGGCCTGGACCAAAGCGGCAATCGACGCCGCAGCGGAGTCTTCGGCCTCGGCGTCGATGCTCATCGAACAGCTCGCTTACGCCGCCCTCAACCGCCCCGCGGGGGATCCCGAATGAGCGTGGGCGAATTTGAGCGGGTAGGCGTGCTCGGGTGCGGACTCATGGGTTCCGGCATCGCGGAAGTCTGTGCCCGGGCCGGTGCCGGCGTTGTGGTTGTTGAAGCCAACGACGCCGCGGTGGCCGCAGGCCGCAAACGGCTCACGGCGTCGATGGACAAGGCGGTTGCTTCCGGCCGACTGAATGCCGCGGACAGGGACGAAGCCCTTGCCCGGATCAGCTTTGGCACCGACATCGAGGCCTTCGCTGACAGGCGCCTGGTGATCGAGGCCGTCCCGGAAATCATGGACCTCAAACTCGACGCGTTCCGGCGCATCGACGCCGTACTGCAGGACCCCGAGACCATTCTGGCCTCCAACACCTCATCCATGCCCATCGGCCGCATCGCCGCAGCCACGCGACGGCCGGAAAACGTCCTGGGGGTGCACTTTTTCAATCCGGCACCGGTCCAACCTCTCGTGGAGCTGGTCACCGGCCTGCAAACAAGCAGCGAGACCTTGGCACGGGCCAGCGTTTTCGCGGCGGGTCTCGGCAAGGAAGTCATTGTGGCCAAGGACCGTGCGGGATTCGTGGTCAATGCCCTCCTGATCCCCTACCTGCTGTCCGCCATCCGCATGGTGGAGGCAGGTCACGCCACCGCGGCCGACATCGATACCGGCATGGTGGCCGGCTGTGCACATCCGATGGGTCCCTTGCGACTGACGGACCTGGTGGGCCTGGACACGGCGCTGCATGTGGCCGCCGCACTGTATGAGGAATTCAAGGAACCGCACTACGCCCCGCCGCCGCTGCTCCTGCGCATGGTGGAGGCAGGCATGCTGGGCCGCAAGAGCGGACGCGGTTTTTATGACTACAGGTGAGAGGACAACATCCATGGAGGCCCTCACGGACGCCGTCGAAGCGATCCAGGTCCGGAATTCCGGCTTCGATCCGCTGGGCCCGGTGGTGTGCTCCGCCGTCGTGGGGTCCGGCCGCACGGTGAACTATATCGACGACGGCGCCGCCGGGGCGGTTCCGCTGCTTTTCCTCGGCGGCGCCGGAACGACCGTCAGGGCCTTCAGGCTCTTGGAGTTCGCCCGGTCCTTCCGGCAGGAAATGGGGATCCGTGTGGTGTCCGTGGAGCGCAACGGCCTGGGGCAGACCGTGTTCGATCCCGCCGTCGGACCGGACGAGTACGCCGCGGACGTCTGGTCCCTCCTGGACACCCTGAACATTGGGCAAGTCTCCGTCCTTGCGATTTCCGGCGGCGGACCCTACGCCGCCGCGATTATCGCGGCGCGCCCGGGGCAGGTCCGGTCCCTGCATCTGGCTTGCGCCTTCGCCGAGATGCTCGAGGGCGCGGATGCGCCCATGGAGCCGGAAAGTGTGGCTGCGGATCCGGTGGCCTGGTGGCGGTTCCCTGCCGAAAGCTCCGTCCACTCAATTCCCGGCTTCGTTGACTCGGTGATCGAGGAAGCCACGCGGGGGCTCTTTGCGAAGGGACGCGACGTGCCCCCCGACGGCCTGCGCCAGGCCTTTGGCCTGTACGCCTCCGAGCCGCTTAGGGACCTGTCCGCGGTCCAGGCACCGGTGTTCCTGTACTGGGGGAGTGCAGACGAACTGGTCCCGCTGGAACAGATGAGGCGCTGGACAGCTGCACTGGCCGGGCGCGAAACGGTGGAACGGGTCTACCCGGGCGAGGGCCACGATGTGCAGTACCGGCACTGGGACCAGATCCTGGCTGATGTGAAGTTCCTCGGTCGGCGCATCGTTGCCAGCTGTGGCGGACGGACCCACCTCATAGTGCCTGAGGAGGAAACAGACTTCCTCGCAGCCGGTGGCATTCTCGGCCTCGCCGCCTGGCAAAAGCCTGCGAACGCAGCACTCCAGGCCTTCCCGGGCCCGAAATTTCAGTCGTAGCGTGCAGGTGGACCTGGTGGACCTGGTGGGCCGGTGCGGTCACTCACGTTTGCGACGTTAGGGGGTAGGAGTCGTCTTCCGGTGGAAGCGCGGGCTACTACCTTGCGCATGCCCTCGTCCTCGGCCACTTCGCATTGTCGTCCGCCGTTGAAACGGCGACGGCGGCACCCGGGAGGGCGGCGACGAGCCCAAGGAATCCGTGCCATCCGGCGAAGGGTATCGTTGGCGAAGGGGGGCCGTACCGGTCAAGTCCTACACCGGTGTTTGGGTTGACCGGCTTGGCCGAGCAGCAGCACGTTTCCGGTGTCGTCATCTGACTGAGGAGCGTGACTGGTGAGCAACGCCGGTGAATGGGCTGTCAGGCTCAAAGAATTCCACGAGAAACAACTGGATCGTCCCCGCCGCGTGTACCGGCTCGGCCGCACCAAGATCATAGTTACTCGTGGCCATGCAGTGTGCACGGTGGGTGCGGCTGTTGGGGCAGTGTCTGTGGATTCTCCTGACTGGTTGTTCTGGGTGGCAGTCGCCGCCGGGTTTGCCGGCGGAAAGTATTTCTACCCGATTCCCCGCAGCAGCGTAGCGAGCCGATATGGCTCCAGAGAGGTAGCCAGGAAATCTCCCAGCGACCTGGACCACATGACGCCGGCGGAGATACGGGCCTACCAGTTCAATGTCGAGTTCACCCAGAAGGGTGTTTCCCCTCTGGCTCTGGGGACCGAGGAAGCCCTTGGTCGCCAGTCTGAGGCAGTCAGCACAGTGTCCCTGGCTTCAGGCGCGGACGCCGGGTTGTTAGCGCACCTTTCCGTGGCGGATGTCAAGGAATACGGGAGGACCGCCGACCGGCACGATCTGCTGAAGCGGCGATGGCTCACCTACGAAATGGATCCGCGGTTGCAGTTCGATTTCCCCGCCATGTCCGATGTCTTTTCCCCACCGACCGCTGCCATGATCAAGGCCATGGGCGCCGCAGACCAGCAGAGAACCGCAGGTAACCCGGCGGGCTACAAGCTGGCTGTGGACACTTTTTCGCAGACCCTGGCAGCGGCGGAATCGGCGGCCGGCGTTCCCTAGCAGAAGCCGCTGCTCCACGGACCGGGCCGCTCGGGCGGTAAGGCTGGAGGACGTCCCTGTGCGGGTGCGGGAACCCATCGGCGGCAAGGGTGCCGACGTCGCCTTCGCGTGCGCGAACGCCGTGCACAGCAGACGGGATACGGACTCCTCGCTCGCCCATCACCTTCAGCTGGTGAGGAACGCCGGGACCACCAGGCGGGGGTACTTCCTGTTTGTGACCGTTTGGAGGTCATTCGAGGCCTTCCTCGACGTGGCCCGCGTCCTCGGCCTCGGAGATCAGCACAACGTCGCCTTTGACCCCCATGAGACCGACTTCGGGCGGGCGCGGGCAGGCCAGGAACTGGCTCAGAGGGTGCGCCGATGAGTGCATCCATCGAAGTCGATCTCGAAATGGAATCAGGCACCGTGCATTTGGGCCGGGCCTTCATTGCGGCGAAACGGGGGGTGACTACCTCGATCTTCTCGCCGCCGTCCGCAAGGCGTTGGGCACTTGGCGGGAGGCCGCGGATGCCTGCCGGATACCGCGATCGGACGTGGAGCTGTTTAGCCCGCTCTTCAACAACCCGATGCGGGGTCTGGAAGCTTAGGCCCCGCATCCGGTTGGAGGGTTTCGACAGGCTCAACCGTTCCGAGCCGACCACGGCGGAGGCCGGGTCCCGGTAGTCCACCTTGACGTCGTTGGCCCAGTTCCGGTGGACGTCACCGGTGAGGACCACGGCGTTGCGGTCGCGTTCGGCGAAGAAGTCCTGCTGGCCCAGGATGTCCCAGCGCTGGGGTTCGTCGGTGGTTGAGCCTCTGGGTTTCCCCGGACTCAACCACCGCGGGAGGCGACGGGTCCCCTCGGTGGAGTGCCGCCGTCGTAGTTCAGTACGACGACGACGAACCCGTCGCCTCCGATCCTAGAGCCATGTAGAACTGCCGTCCGCGCTTGGTCCAGAATCCTGCACCGTCGACTTCACCTGGATGTTGGAACTGTTTCCAGGTCTTCGGCATCGTTATCCGAATCATTGTCCAAAGAGCTCACAACAGCATCTACTTCGTCATTCCTGCGCCTCGATTCGTGCTGCGAATACAACCAAATGGGAATGTACAGCGACAATACGAGGAAGCCGAGCCAGGTTGAGGTCCAGCCGATTTCCTGGCTGTTCAGGTAGACCACGCCGATCAGGCAGAGGGGCAGATTGAACAGGCCAAAGATCATGGCGACATGTTTCCAGCCCTTGGGTGCTTTGAAAGGCCGTTCCAGGTTGGCGAAGGCCGGGTGCTTTTTGGCCTTGACGTAGGCGAACAGGCTGATGCCGTTGGCGCAGGTGTAGCCAATGGCGGCGGCCGCAAGAATTGCAGCAAGGGATCCCATGGAAATCAGGACCATGTTGAACGCCGCGGTGACGAGCAAGGCAATAAAGGGGGTTCCGTGGCGATTGGTTTTGCCGAAGACCCTGGGAAGATTGCCTTCCGTGGTCATGGAGTGCATGGCGCGGGAGGAGCCCAGGTAAGCCGTCTGGATGATGAGGATCATGGCGGCGATCAGCATGATGATGGTAATGATTGAGCCGGCTTCCCCGAAGACCGCCTTGGCCACCGGAATGAGAGGCGATACAGGCTCCGCCATCACACCTTCAACACCAAGCACGCCGATGACTGCTGCCTGCACCAGAACATACGAGAGAAAGCAGATAGCGCCGCAGGCGAACAATGCTTTCGGGACATCTTTGGACGGGTTTTTGTATTCGGGGGCGTAGATGGCTGCCGTTTCCCAACCGCAGGCACTCCACTGAGCAATCGCAAAGATGCCAAAGAGAATCAGGACGTGGTGCATGTCCCACACCCAGTCAGCAGGCCACCAGTTGCCGGTGATATTGGCCAGGTCAACGTGTCCGGTAGCAAAAGGCGCCACAGTAAGGATAATCAGCGGTATTAGGGAAACAGCAGCCAGGATGTAACCCAGGATGGCGCCGTCCTTGAGGCCGAACCAGTTGACGATGAACAACCCGGTAAAGATCACCGCACCGGAGATCAATGAGAGCTGAAACTCGGTGAATGTCTCGGCCAAAGCCGGAAACAGTCCATGCAGGTAGCCGCCGACCAGGATGGCGAAGATCGCCAGGACGGGGTTCCATGCAAACCAGTAACTCCAAGCGGAGAAGCCGCCGATCAGCTTTCCCTTGTCGTACTTGCCCTTGTAGTTTTCGGTGCGAAATACATGCTGGGCAAAACCTGGCAGGCCGCTGGCCTTGGGAAAAGTGGTAGCCATCTCAGCATAGGCAGCGTTCTGTATGAAGCCCTGGATGACCGACAACCCCCAGACCAGGATTGCTGCGGCGGCCATATACATCGGCAGGTAGCCAAGGGAGGGCAGAATCAACAAGGGGACGCCCAGTGCTATGGCCAAACCCTGCTTCCAGTTGATCGACCTTTCCAGGTGGTCAACACCTTCCGAAATATTTTTACTCATAACTGTCTCCTTAGACGACAAGTCGTCTGGTCTGTGAGGCTGGATAGAGAAGCTCTTGAATATTTTGGCGGCCGTGGAAATATTCCGGCGCCCGCCGTTATGGGACAGCTCGCAGTGCCAGACCGGATTAATCCGCCTCAATAAAGATTCATGCCATCCTTGATGGTTTACTGCCATGTAAAGGTGGAAATCTCAACGCATTTGCGCGCTTAGGGCGGCAGGCCAAGATTGATATATCTTTATGTCTTTTACGGCTCGACAAACCATGCGACTGCGATTGCAGTTGCATGTATTACCGCGGCGAGGGTTTGAATTATGTCGCGTGCATCTTCGCGCACTGGCCTCAGGGCGGAGAGGATTCGCAGAAATGCAGAAGCACTTGTTGGGCGAACGGGTGTGGCGATCGTGGCCGAAGGCGGCGTGCAGGCATCCTGGTGAGGGTCCCGCGGGCGCCGCGTGTGGAGCGGCTGTGGAAGTGTCTAAGGCTCAAATTTCGTAGTACCGGAAGGAGTGGGACTTCGCGCCATCGGGGTTGGGTCCGTAAATAGTAACCATCCGGGCGTAGACGGGTGCCCAGTACCGGCCAAGTTGACCGGGATTGACGCGTGCTGAGTCACCGGGCCTGAGGACGACAGTCTTGCCCTCGGACTCTATGTAGAGCTCGCCTTCCACGACGAAGTTCGTTTCGCTGTGAGGGTGGAAGTCCTCCCAGCCGCAGGCTTCCATTTCCCATTCCGAGAGGCGGAAGTCATCCCATGGGCCGTCGGGATTCGCGTTGATAAACCTGCAGCGCAGTCGCGGCCACTCGTCCTTCATGACCTGCATGGTCTTCGCTGACCAGAAGTCGATAGTTTCCCCCGTCGTCAGTGACGGGGGCTGGGTTGTTGTGGTCATAGTCTTTCACCGTTCTTCAGTTGGAACCTGCTTGCGGAACGTATCGGTGAATCTAAAATCAAGTGCATCAACGTGATATGGATCACGGATTTGAATACTCTGACATTGACAAGCGTCCCAGTCAAGGGTCCATGAGAAGGAATGTGGACGTTTGTGGGCGGGGGGATCTGAGGATCAGTTTTGCAAAAGACTCCCTGCAACAAGTTTTCCTGAACGATTGACTTGCACGGCCGTTCATGTAAAAGTCAGTGGAGCGAGCAGACGTGATTCACTTCATACCGCACGGTTCAAAGAGGAACTCAGCCGGTCCGTTGCGAATCAATAATGTCGCATTTGCAGCTATTCCTCCCGGAGCCATAACCCGGTTTCAGAGGCCACTTCAATGCATTCCTCATGCGCCAAAAGTGCAATTCCCTATGGACATTTATGCCCTCATGAACAGTTCTGAAGATTGTTCCACCCAATTCACAGGAGAAACCATGGAAACCACCCTCGTAGGAACACTGAGCAAGGCCGGCTCCATCCACAAAGTAGAAAACGGCTTCACCGCCCTGCCGTCGATGAACGAGCCAGGGACGGACGCCGCGATCGGCGACTCCCTCCACAACCCCGAGGGGTCGGTCATGTGCGCCGGCTTCTTCGAGCTGAAGGCTTCCGAGCCGCTGGTGTACACCTACACCTACGACGAGATGAAGGTCGTCATCAAGGGCGAGTTCATCCTCACGGACCAGACCACCGGCGAAGTCACGCACGCCAAGGAACGCGACGTGCTGTTCTTCCCCAAGGGCACCACCGTCAAGTTCGAGACCCCCGAGTACGGCCTGGGGTTCTTCGCCGGCGACCGCACCTTCAACCCGTAAGGACCATCAGCGCAACCCAACTCACTACGCCGCATACCGGCGGCCCATGAAAATTTGGAAGAGGAGAGCAGCATGACACTTCGAGTCGGAATCATCGGTGCAGGACCCAGCGGCATGGCACAACTGCGGGCATTCGAATCAGCACGCCAGAAGGGGGCAGAAATCCCCGAAATCATGTGCTTCGAGAAGCAGGACGAGTGGGGCGGCCAGTGGAACAACAGCTGGCGAATTGGCCTGGATGCCCACGGCGAGCCGGTTCACTCCAGCATGTACCGCCACCTATGGTCCAACGGCCCCAAGGAATGCCTGGAGTTCTCGGACTACTCCTTTGACGAGCATTTCGGCCGTCCTATATCGTCCTTCCCGCCACGCGAGGTTCTCTTCGACTACATCAAGGGCCGCGTGGAGAAGTCCGATGTCCGCAAGTACGTCCGGTTCAACAGCGTCGCACGGCACACCAGCTACAACGAGGCCACGCAGGAATTCACGCTGACGGTGGAGGACCTCAAAACCAACATCACTGAGACGCACGTGTTCGACAAGCTGGTGGTCGCGACTGGACACTTCTCCGTCCCCTCGGTCCCTGAGTTCAGGGGCGTCAAGACATTCCCGGGTGAAGTCCTGCACGCCCATGATTTCCGCGGAGCCGAGCGGTTTTATGGTAAGAACCTGCTTATGATCGGCAGCAGCTACTCTGCTGAGGACATTGGCATGCAGTCCCACAAGATGGGCGCTGCGTCCATTACCCTGAGCTACCGCACTACCCCGATGGCCTATGACTGGCCGGAGAACACGGTGGAGCGCCCGCTCGTCACCCGCTTCGAAGGCCGCACCGCACACTTTAGCGACGGCACCCAAGGCGACTTTGACGCCGTCGTGCTTTGCACCGGATACCAGCACAAGTACCCGTACCTTCCCAGTGAGCTGTCGTTGAAGTCGCCAAACGTGCTGTACCCGGGCAACCTCTACAAGGGCGTTGTGTGGCAGCAGAACACCAACCTGTTCTACCTGGGTGCGCAGGACCAGTACTACACCTTCAACATGTTCGACGCGCAGGCCTGGTTTGCCCGCGACGTTATGACCGGAGTGATTGACATTCCGTCCCTCGCCGAGCGCGAGGCGGACATCCAGCTTTGGCTTGAGCGCCAGGACGCGCTGCCGAATCACGATGCCGAGGCCGATTTCCAGACGGACTACCTGCGGGAGCTCATCGAGGCCACGGATTACCCGCCCTTCGACCTCGACGCTGTTTGCCAGTTGTTCAAGGACTGGATGCACCACAAGGAGACGGACATTCTGGGGTACCGCGACATGCTCCACCGGTCCGTGGTCACCGGCACCATGGCGACCAAGCACCACACCCGCTGGCTCAACGCGATGGACGACTCCATGCAGCGGTACTTGGACGGCCCGTCCCAGGATGTGGACGCCGGCTCGCCTGCCGCTGTGGACGACATCCTGGCCGCGCGGTAACTGGAGGCATACCCGTTGGCCAATCTAGAAAGGTTCTAGGTTCCGGCAGGCTGCCCTGACTATTTGGAGGGCTTCCGCGCTCCGGACCGTGTCCTGGCTGGTGCATGGGCAGCCGGGATACGGTCTTCGGTGGTAACGACATCAAACCGCAAGGCCAGGCAAGATGAAGATTCATCGCGGTTGACCGAGCGGTAGTCTTTGGTTGGTTACCGCCCGCTGTGGCGGTAACCGTGGAGAGTGGGGAATGGGCCATGCGGGTAGCCGCTTCGGAACGAAAAGAGCAGCTGATCTCAGCAACGGTTGAACTTATGCGCCGTGAGGGTGTTCAGTCGGTGACAATGCGGGCCATTGCCAAGGAAGCTAACGCTCCCTTGGCGGCGGCTCATTATTGCTTTAGCGATAAAGACGAACTCATGGACAAGGCCGCCGAGGCTTGGTTAAAGAACCTGAGCCGTTTTTCCAGCGGCGTCCCGGTCCACTTGGGTCTGCGTACGGCTGTGGAAAAGGTGGCCGAAGGCTACTGGCGTGCATTGGAGGAAGAGCCGGCAAGCATCCTTGCTGAGATCGAACTCATTCTCTGGGCAACGCGAAATGCCGCCGTCAGCCCGCTGGCCGCGAAGACTTATCCGGCCTATGAAGTGGAACTGGGAGACATCTTTTCTTCCGCCGCCGAAAACAGCGGGGATCAGTGCCTCATAGGCTTTGCCACCCTGGTGAGGCTCTTTCTCACGATTTACGACGGCGCAGCCATCCAATACATGACCGACGCGAAGGCGACCGATCACCGCGCCCAGTTCTTCATGATGGTCGATGCGCTCCTGATCAAAGCCGGCGTCTGACCTCGATTTTTTCATGACAGTGGATGATGGTCGTTTAATGGACACATCCGGGACGTTTGCCGGAGCTCTTGCGGGCATCATCGGCCAGGCGGAGAATGTGCTTACTGCGGGCTCCATATCTCCACCGTTGTGGATATCGGGGCTTGCCAGCAGCCGTTTTTCAGGAGAAATCCGTGAACATTAACGCACCTTCGCTGCCAGCGCCGCCACTGCGTTGGCCGTGCATTGCGCAGGGTGTCTCCCCATCAGCCGCGGTTGCCGGCTCCCGACTGTCCTTCGGGACGTCGTGAGCCCCTGAGCAATTCCGGGACCCACCCCAAACAAGAGCTTTACCCCCTGTAGGAGTTGAAATGCCAAGTTTAGTTCGCAAGAGCCTGGATTCGCCCGAGGAGACCCGTCCCTTCGAAGGGGGTACCGGCCAGCTTCAACTCGTCAACCTCGATACGGGAGCCGTTGGCCGCGCTACCTTCCTGCCCGGGTGGCGCTGGTCCGAACACGTCAAGCCGATCGCGAAAACGGAGAGCTGCCAGGCATCCCACATGGGGTACTTCGTTTCCGGGCGGATGAAGGTAGTCATGGACGACGGCGAAGAGATGGAGTATGGGCCAGGCGACTTCGGCACCATGGCGCCAGGCCATGACGCCTGGACAGTGGGAGACGAACCCTGCGTGGTAATCGACTGGCAGGGATTCGCCGACTACGCCAAGCCCTGAGCACCCCCGCCCGAAACGACGAACGCCCCGTCCCAGCCCGCAGCAGCCTGATCACAGGTACATCCTTCTTTACCCCAGAACGCCCCGGCAGCCTTAAATCTGCCGGGGCGTTCTATGTCCTGCCGAGGCCTGAAGCATGTAGCTGTAATAGCGCGGCCGGGGCAGATGCTACCGCTGCAGCATCCTCTGGAGGTTCGTTCTTCTTCGGGTTGTTGCGCGCGACGCTGCTATCAGGTCCATCATGGCTTCCACGGCCTCCCGGTTGGAAAGCCCGTTGTCGTGGCAGAGGGACCGCCACGTCCAGAAGGAAACCGCATGCGCGACGACGGCGCGCAGCCGGCCGCTGCTGTCTGTCGCCGGAAACGGCTGAAGGAGCGTGTCGCGGAAAAACGCATCGCGCTCTTCGAGCTGTCGGTTGTGCCGCTCCGGAATGACCTCCCGATCGCCATAGATGCGCGTGAGCATCGGCTCGCCGCCGCGATAGAACCGGTAAAGATCCGTCAGGCCGGCCTGCAGGCGTTCCGCGGGGTCCGCGAGCTCGGACCAGGCACTCGGGTCCGGTAGCTGCTGCTGTGAGAGCCAATGCGAGGAGCAGGCAGCGAACAGTGCCTCGTCATCGGCAAAATGCCGGTAGACCGTCAGGCGCGTCACGCCGGCCTGCTTGGCGACGCCCGCAATGGTGGTCCGGGTTGGGCCTATTGAACCGTGCAGGGCAACCGCAGCGTCCACGATGCGCTGACGCGTAGTCTCCACCTGCTCGGCACGCTTGTTCATCTGATAAGTGCGGATTTTGGTTGATCGGTTCTGTTCATTCAAAGCATTGACGCCGGTTCCTGTGCGGTCGGATAATTCGCTATACACCATTGTATATCGAATGAGGAAAGGTGGCCTGTCATGGGCGCTGAGGAGGCTCCGCGGCTCACTGTCGTGGAGCCAGGGGAAGGACGCCAGGGCAGCCTCGGAAGTATTGGGGTTGTCTTCAAACTGTTCGGTGAACACACCAATGAGCAGATCTCCATCGTGGAGCACCCGTTCCCCGTCGGGGCATTGGTGCCGCCGCACCTGCATACCCGCGAGGACGAGTATTCCATCGTCCTTGCAGGCGAGATCGGATTCCGATCCGGTGAGCGCGAGGCGGTGTTAGGCGCCGGGGGCTACATCACGAAGCCGCGCGGCGAACTGCACACCATGTGGAACGCGGGCAAAGTTCCCGCGAGGATGATCGAAATCATCAGCCCCGCCGGATTCGAGCACTTCTTCTGGGGGCTGGCCGATCAGCTCGAACCCGGGGGACCACCCGATCCTGAGGCCATCGGCAAACTCGCAGCCGAATACGGTCTGCAGTTCGGCGAAGCACCATGGCTCCCTGACATCATCGCCCGGTACGGGCTGACTCCTCCGATGGGCTGACTCTTCCGCTGGGCTGACTCTTCCGCTGGGCTGACGGGCGCGTCGAGTGACAGCCGGGAAGCAAGCGGCATTTCTGAATTGCATGGCCTCGGCTTTAAGGCATATAACGGTATAGCTGCCCCGCACGTCCCCGGCTGTTCCAAGCCTTGGGTGATCAGACGTCCGGCTTCCGCGGCTCCGACCTTTCATAAAGGAGAAGTTATGCATCTTTTGCCACGTGAGCAGGAAAAACTCATGATCGTTATTGCCGCCGACCTTGCCCGGCGGCGGCAGGGCAGGGGGCTAAAACTGAACTTCCCCGAGGCCGTGGCCCTCATCAGTTACGAACTCATTGAGGGGGCACGCGACGGCCGGACCGTGGCGGACCTGATGAGCTACGGGACCACGCTGCTCACCCGGGACGACGTCATGGAAGGGGTGCCTGAGATGATTCACGATGTCCAGATCGAGGCCACCTTCCCCGACGGCACAAAGCTCGTCACCGTTCACGATCCCATCCGATAGGAGTAGGTCCATGATTCCCGGAGAATACGCCCTCAGGTCCGAACCCGTGACGCTGAATGCAGGACGTGACGCTACCGACGTCGTCGTCACCAACACCGGCGACCGGCCCATCCAAGTGGGCTCGCACTTTCACTTTGCCGAGGCCAACGCCGCCCTTGATTTTGACCGCACCGCTGCCTACGGCCGCCGGCTGGACATCCCTGCAGGCACCGCCGCCCGGTTCGAGCCCGGCGACAGCAGGCCTGTCCGGCTGATCGAACTGGCAGGCGACCGCGAGGTCTACGGCTTGAGTAACGCCGTCAACGGGCCGCTCACGAACGCTGAAGGAGCAAACAAATGAGCCTTGAAATTCCCCGCAAGCAGTACGCGGACCTGTACGGCCCCACCACCGGAGATGCCATCCGCCTGGCGGACACCGACCTGTTCCTCGAAATCGAAAAGGACCTCACCGTGTACGGCGAGGAAGTGGTTTTCGGCGGTGGCAAGGTGATCCGTGACGGCATGGGCCAGAACGGCCAGCTGACCAGGGATGAGGACGTCCCGGACACCGTGATCACCAACGCCGTCATCCTGGACTACACCGGCATCTACAAGGCCGACATCGCCCTCAAGGACGGCCATATCTTCAAGATCGGCAAGGCCGGCAACCCACAGATCTCTGACGGCGTGGACATCGTGATCGGCGCCAGCACCGAAATCATCGCCGGGGAGCGGAAGATCCTCACCGCCGGCGGCATCGACACCCACATCCACTTCATCTCCCCGGACCAGGTCCCCACCGCCCTCTGCAGCGGGATCACCACCATGGTGGGCGGCGGCACCGGCCCGGCCGAAGGCACCAAGGCCACCACCGTCACGCCGGGCAAATGGCACATCCAGCGGATGCTGCAGGCCGTTGAGGGGCTTCCCATGAACATCGGGCTGTTCGGCAAAGGCCACGCGTCCGCCGTCGAGCCGCTGGCCGAGCAGATCCGGGCAGGCGCCGTGGGGCTGAAGGTCCACGAGGACTGGGGCGCCACCACCTCCTCGATCGACACCTCCTTGAAGGTGGCCGACGAGTATGACGTCCAGGTGGCCATCCACACCGACACCCTGAACGAGTGCGGCTTTGTGGAGGACACCATCCGGGCCATCGACGGCCGGGTCATCCACACGTTCCACACCGAAGGCGCCGGCGGCGGCCATGCCCCGGACATCATCAAGATCGCCGGGCTCCCCAACGTCCTGCCGGCCTCGACCAACCCGACGCTTCCTTACACCCGCAACACCATCGAAGAGCACCTGGACATGCTCATGGTGTGCCACCACCTCAGCCCGGCCATCCCCGAGGACGTGGCGTTCGCCGATTCCCGCATCCGCGCCGAGACCATTGCTGCGGAGGACGTCCTGCAGGACCTGGGGATCTTCGCCATTACGTCCTCCGATTCACAGGCGATGGGCCGCGTGGGCGAGGTGGTCACGCGCACCTGGCAGGTGGCGGACAAGATGAAGAGGCAACGCGGCGTGCTGAAGGATCCCGACGGCGGGACGCACGGTGCGGCGAACGGTTCCGGCGAAGAGAGCGACAACTTCCGCCTCAAGCGCTATGTGGCGAAGTACACCATCAACCCGGCTATCGCGCAGGGCATGGCGGACTCCATCGGCTCGGTGGAGGAAGGGAAGTTTGCGGACTTGGTGCTCTGGGACCCGGCGTTCTTTGGCGTCAAGCCGGAACTGGTGCTCAAGGGCGGCCAGATCGCGTACGCGCTGATGGGCGACTCCAACGGCTCCATCCCCACGCCGCAGCCACGCACCATGCGTCCCATGTTCGCCACCTTCGGGAAGGCGCTGCAAAAGTCGTCCATCACGTTCCTGTCCAAGGCAGCGATCGAGGCCGGCGTGCCGGCGGAGCTGGGACTTGAGAAGGTCATCCGGCCGGTCTCCGGCATCCGCTCCCTGACCAAGGCAGACCTCAAACACAACGGGGCTACTCCTAACATCGAGGTTGACCCGGAAACGTACAAGGTGACTGTCGACGGCGAGGACGTCACCTGTGAGCCCTCCGACGTGCTGCCTATGGCCCAGCGCTACTTCCTCTTCTAGGAGCGGTTTGTGATTATCGAAAAGGTTTTAGGTAACCTGCACGAGCTGCCACCGGATTCGCGGGAGTATGCAGGCCTGCACCGGGAGAAGGTGATCCTGCCCAGCGCCGAGCTGGTTAAGCGGATCCAGCGGGTCACCACTGACCACGGCAAGGTGATCGGCATCCGCCTGCCCGCAGGTTCGGCGGACCTGCGGGACGGTGACATCCTGGATGTGGCCGAAACCAACATGATCGTGGTGTCGGTGCTGGCCACCGACGTCCTGGTCATCGCGCCCCGGTCCATCCAGGAGATGGGGATCGTGGCGCATTCCCTCGGCAACCGTCACCTGCAGGCCCAGTTCTTCGATGCAGGGTCCGAGTTTGGCTCCGAAGTCATGGTCTGTGCCTACGATCACACCGTGGAGGACTACCTCAAGCACGTCGGTGTTCCCTACGACCGGCAGGAACGCGTCATGCCCGTTCCTTTCCGCCATGCCGAACACTCGCACTAGCTACCAGCTCGCGCTCCAGCAGCTGACGGACTCAGCGCTCCCTACCGGGGCGTTTGCGCACTCGCTGGGGTTCGAGACGTACATTGAGCGCGGGCTGATCTCCGATGCGGACTCGTTTGGGCGCTGGCTCTCGGCGTTTATCGGCCAGCAGCTCACCTACTCCGACGGGATGGCCATTCGGCTGCTCTATGAGGGAAGTCCCGTCGCCGAGCTGGATCCTGTGCTCACGGCGCAGCTCCTTCCGCGGCAGGTGCGCGAAGCCGGCATCACGATGGGCGGCAGGCTGCTGGAGATCGGCGGCCAGGTTTTCCCGTCGCCTGAGCTGGCGGAGTACCGCGACCTGGTGGCCACAGGCCGCGCCGCAGGCCACCAGCCGCTGGCGTTCGCCGTCGTCGCCCGTTCCCTGGGCGTGCCGCTGGCGGAGGCACTCGGCGCGTACCTGTTCGCCACCGTCACGTCGCTGACCCAGAATGCGGTGCGCGCCATTCCGCTTGGCCAGAACGCCGGACAGCGGCTTCTTGGGCGAGCGGCCGGCGACGTCGCGGCCGCCGTCGAGCGGATCGGGCATCTGGCACCGGACGACTTCGGGGCCATGAGCCCCGGATTGGAAATTTCGCAGATGCGGCACGAGCGGCAACGTGCGCGCATGTTCATGAGTTAACAGGAGGACAGAATGACTGAACCCATCATTATCGGTATCGGCGGTCCGGTGGGGGCCGGTAAAACCCAGCTGGTGGAGCGGCTCACCCGTCACATGAGCGGTGACATTTCCATGGCCGCCATCACCAACGACATCTACACCATCGAGGACGCCAAAATTCTGGCGGCAAACGGTATCCTGCCTGAGGACAGGATCATCGGCGTCGAAACCGGCGGCTGCCCGCACACCGCCATCCGTGAAGACACCTCCATGAACACGGCGGCCATTAAGGAACTGAAGAGGCGCCACCCGGACCTCAAGGTCATCTTCGTTGAGTCCGGGGGCGACAACCTGTCCGCCACGTTCAGTCCCGAACTTGTCGACTTCTCCGTCTACATCATCGATGTGGCCCAGGGGGAGAAGATCCCCCGTAAAGCAGGCCAGGGCATGATCAAATCCGATCTCTTCATCATCAACAAGACCGACCTCGCCCCCCACGTCGGCGCCGATCTGTCCGTCATGGAGAAGGACTCCAAGGAATTCCGCGGGGACAAGCCGTTCTGTTTCACCAACCTGAAAACCGACGAAGGGCTCGACAAGGTCATCGAGTGGATCCGGCACGACGTCCTGATGCTCGATTTGGCCAAATGAGTACGACGGCATCCGGGCTTGCACCGGTGGTGGAGCTCATCGAGACCCAGGGATTTCGACAGGCTCAAGCACCGGGGGCCAGGGGTGTGCTTGAGCTCGTCATTTCCGAGCGCGGCGGCAAATCCATCGCCTCGCACCAGTATCATCAAGGCGCTCTTCGGGTGTTGCGGCCGCATTACCTTGATGACTCCGGGCAGGTTTGCTATGTCACGGTGAACCCGGGCGGCGCTTATCTCGGAGCTGACCTTTTTACGGTGGACGTTGAGGTGCAGGCGGGGGCCTCGTTGCTTTTGACGACGCAGTCGGCCACCAAGATCTACCGGACTCCTGACTCCTTTGCCGAGCAGCGGACGACCCTGCGACTCGGGGAAAACGCACAGCTGGAACTGGCGCCGGACCAGCTGATCGCCTACCGCGAGGCAACCTACCGGCAGAACACGCACATCACCGTGCGCCCGACATCGAGCCTGATCATGGCTGAGGTTGTCACTCCCGGCTGGTCTCCTGATGGCTCCTCGTTCAAGTATGAAGAACTGCGGCTGCGGAATGAGATCCACGTCTCCGGCCCTAACGGCATGCAGTTGCTGGCCCTGGACAACCTGCTCATCAGGCCGCCACTGGGTGATGTCACCGGGATGGGCTTCATGGAAGGCTTCAGTCACCTGGGCTCGCTGATTGTCGTAGACCGGCGGGTGGATCAAGCCCTCGCGGATGAACTTCACGCACTGACCGTCGGCTACGACGCCCACACCGGCGTGTCTTTGACCGCACGAAATGCGGGGACCACGGGTCTTGTCCTGCGGTCCCTGTCCAACAGCACCGGGGAACTCAACCACATCCTGGGAGCCTGCACAGGGCTGCTGCGCGAACGCTGGTACGGGCAATCACCTATGGACCTGAGGAAGTACTGATGGCCGCACTGACCCAGTTCGCCGTCATGTACCGCGAGCGGGAGACCCTGCCGCTCCGGACGCGCCTGTTCTTCACCTTCGGCGCGGTGGCCGCGCTGCATGCGGCCGCCGTCGTACTCCTGCTCGCGGGAACGTCATTCGCGGGCACAACCGGGCACCCGCTGGCGCTGGGACTGATCTTGACCGCCTACCTGACCGGCGTTAAGCACAGCTACGACTGGGACCATGTCGCGGCGATTGACAACTCCACCCGCAGGTTCGTTGCCCAGCACAAGAACCCTGTCAGTGTGGGCTTTGCGTTCAGCCTGGGCCACAGCTCCGTCGTTGTTTTGGCAGGGGTGCTGGTGGTGTCGGGTGCCTCTCTGGTGGGACAACTGATGGAAGGGGGCACCACCGGAAACCTGGTGCTGGGGCTGATCGGCAGTGCAGTATCCGGACTCTTCCTGCTGTTCATGGGTATCGTCAACGGCGCGGCCTTCCTCAGCGCCGCACAGTCCTACCGGAAGATGGCCAGGGGAGGTGACGTGGGGGAGCAGGACCTCGAAGCCAGGGGGTTTATGGCGAGGCTTCTAGCCAAGCCTTTGGCCAAGGTGGAGCGGCCGCGCAACATCTACGTGATCGGTTTCCTGTTCGGCCTGGGGTTCGATACCGCCACAACCGTCGGACTGTTGGTGATGACCACCGCAGCGACCGTGGCCGGCGTTTCTCCAATCGCACTGATGGCCATTCCGCTGGCCTTCACGGCGGCCATGACCCTGTGTGATTCCGTCAATGGGGTCGCCATGATGCGCCTGTACAAGTCAGCCATCGGGAACCCGCAGCGCAGGCTCGGGTTCAACACCGTCATCACTGGATTGTCGGCGCTCTCTGCTCTTTTTGTTTCGGTCATCACCCTGGGAGGTTTTGTCAACGGTGCATTAGGCGTGGACGGTGCGGCCGGATGGCTGGCTGGGATCGACCTCGGGAACGCCGGGCTTGCCCTGGTTGCTACGTTCGCCGCGGTGTGGATTCTTGCCGTTCTGCTGGGGCGGCGGCACGCCAAATGACCTCCTACTACATGCGTCCCGAAGTCGTCCGCAGCCTCAATTGGACCGCCGCTACCGCCCGGGGTTTAGGCCAGATCTACTTCCAGGCAAATGTCTGGACGGGGCTGACCGTGCTGGCCGGGTTCGCCATCGCCAACTGGCGGATGGCTGTCCTTGCGGTTGTGGGGCTGCTGTTTTCCACTTTAAGCGGAGTGCTGTGCCAGCGGAGCCGCGGCGAACTGGGCAACGGCTTGCACGGCTATTGCGGGGCCCTGGTGGGCGCCGCACAGTTCTCCGCTCTGGGCTTTACCTGGCCGGCCGCCGCGTTCGCCGTCGCCGGCGGCCTGGCCTGCGGCCCGGTCACCGTCGCGCTTGCGTGGCTGTTTTACCACCCTGCCATCCGAAAGTACTCGCTGCCCGTAACCACCGCGCCGTTCTGTATCGTCGCCGGGGTGCTTTTTGCCGTGCACGCCCCACTGCACGGCCCGCACACCGATCTGGGCGAGGTGCCTGAAAACATACTTGCCGACATGGGCCAGGCCATCCTGACCAATATTTCCGAAGTGGTGCTGGTCGACTCAGCCATCGCGGGCGCCGTTATCCTCCTTGGGTTATTCATCGCCCACTGGAAGGTGGCCGCCGCCGCACTCCTGGGCAGCGTCTTGGAGGCCGTCATGGACCTTGTCACAGGTTCCGATGTGCAGGCCGTGACCCACGGGCTCCTCGGCTATTCCGGGGTCCTGACGGCCATTGCGTTGGCGGCAGTCTTTTTGCGGGGCACGTGGCAACCTTGGGTTGCCGCCATTGTGGGCGTTGTCGTTTCTTCGGTGCTTGCCTGGGTGATGGGCCTGACGGCGCTGCCGGTTTACACATGGCCGTTCATCCTTGCTACGTGGTTCATGTTGGTTGTGCTCCACCACATTCCGGGGTTCAGTCCCCGGCAGTAGCGCCGTACGCTTAGCCGTACATCGACTTTCCGATGTTCGACGCGTCCGAACGGATCCGCATGGCAGAGCTCAACGTCCAGGAGCGGAGCTCCCTCCAGCTGCCCATCACCGACGCCGCGAGCCTTCCCGGGGAACAGGTCCTGGACCGCCTGGGCTCATGCCTCGAGGGGCTTACCGGCGGAGAAGCCGCGTCCCGCCTGGCCGCCCTGGGCCCCAACGCCGTCCGCACCCACCGGGCCGACGGCTGGGCGGTGCTGGGGCGGCAGTTCGCGAGCCCCATCCTGATCCTGCTGATCGTCACTGCCGGCCTGTCCCTCTTCTTGGGTGACGCCACCAATTCGATCGTGATCGGCGTGATCCTGCTGGTCAGTGTGGGGCTAGGCTTCACCAACGAGTTCCGTGCGGAGCGCGCCTCCGAGGCTTTGCACTCCCGCGTCACCCACCGCGCCGTGGTGCTCCGCGGCGGAACCACCCAAGACGTGGATGTCACCGCCCTGGTGCCAGGCGACGTCGTCCATCTCTCCCTGGGCGCCATCATCCCCGCCGACATTCGGCTCCTGAGCACCAAAAACCTCCTCTGCGACGAAAGCATCCTCACGGGGGAGTCCCTGCCCGCCGCCAAGGATCCGGCGCCCGTGGCCGCCGGAGCGTCCCTGGGGGACCTCACCTCCTGCGCCTTCATGGGCACCATCATCCAGTCCGGCGGCTGCACCGGCGTGGTGGTGGCCACCGGCGGCCGCGCCGAATTCGGCCGGATCGCCCTGGGCCTGGGCGAACGGCAGCCGCAGACCGAATTCCAGCTCGGACTCAAACGCTTCAGCTTCCTGCTCCTGCAGGTGGCTGTGGTGCTCACCTCGCTGATCTTCATCGCCAACCTGCTGCTGCAGCGCCCGCTCATCGAATCCCTCCTGTTCTCCCTGGCCATCGCCGTGGGCATCACGCCGCAGCTGCTCCCCGCCGTCGTCAGCACTTCCCTGGCCACCGGCACCCGCCAGCTGGCGAAACGGAAAGTCCTGGTCAAACGGCTGGTCTGCATCGAGGACCTGGGGGACATGGACATCCTGGTCACAGACAAAACCGGCACCCTCACCGAAGGAAAGATCAGCTTCACCGGCGCGCTCCCGGTCACCCCGGAGATGTCCGACGGCGGCCTGCTCACCCTGGGGCTGCTGGCCACCGAGACTGACTACACGGAGGCGAAACTCTCCTCCGCGGGGCAGAACCCGCTGGACGCGGCCCTCTGGGACAGTCCGGACGCGACTGGCTTTGATCCGGCGCGCTTCGAGCGACTGGACCTGATCGACTTCGATCACCAGCGCCGCCGCACCACCGTGCTGGTCCGGGAGGCCGGCGGCCCCGCGCGCCTGGTCACCAAGGGCGCCCCGGAGGACGTCCTCGCCTTGTGCGGGCCCACCCCGCCGGCCGTGCAGGCGATGCTGGATGATCAGTTCGACGCCGGCTCCCGGGTGGTGGCGGTGGCCACCCGCTCCGCGGCGGGGCTGGCCAGCATCACCCCGGCCGACGAGCACGGCCTGGTGCTGGCCGGGTTCCTCATCTTCCTGGACCGGCCCAAAACCAACGCCAAGGAATCCCTGGACCAGCTGGCGGCGCTGGGAATCTCGGTGAAGATCGCCACCGGGGACAACGCCAAGGTGGCCGAAAAAGTCTGCGCGGACCTCGGCGTGCTGTCCGGTGGAACACTGACCGGCGCGGAGATCGAGAAGCTGTCCGACGCCGACCTGGCCGCCGCCGCCCGGACCGCCACCATCTTCGCCCGCGTTTCGCCCGAACAGAAGGCCCGCATCATCGCCCTGCTACGCCAAAGCGGCGGGTCGGTGGGGTTCATGGGCGACGGCGTGAACGATGCCCTGGCACTGCACAAGGCGGACATCGGCATCTCCGTGGACAGCGCCACCGACGTCGCCAAGGACGCCGCCGACGTCGTACTGATGGATAAGGACCTCGGCGTCCTGGCCGAAGGAGTGATGGAAGGCCGGCGGATCTTCGCCAACACCATCAAGTACGTGCTGATGGGCACATCCAGCAACTTCGGCAACATGTTCAGCGCTGCCACCGCCTCCGTGGTGCTCAGCTTCCTGCCCATGCTGCCGGGCCAGATCCTCCTCAACAACCTGCTCTACGACTCCGGCCAGCTGGCCATCCCGGGTGACCGCGTGGACAAGGAACAGCTCCGGGCCCCCTCGCACTGGAACATCGCGTTCATCCGGCGGTTCATGTTCCTGTTCGGGCCCATCAGCTCACTCTTCGACTTCGCCACGTTCGCCCTGATGCTGTTCGTGTTCAACGCCGCGCCGGGGGAGTTCCGTGCCGGCTGGTTCATCGAATCCATTGCTACGCAGACCCTCATCATCTTCGCCATCCGCACCCGGCGGGTACCGTTCCTGCGCAGCCGGCCGTCCGCCGGGCTGATCGGCGCCTCCCTGGGCGTGGTGGTCCTGGGTATCAGCTTGCCGCTCTCGCCCTTGGCGGCAGTGCTGGGCTTCGATCCGTTGCCGGTCCCGTTCTTCCTGGCCCTGCTGGGCATGATCGTGGTGTACATGTTCCTGGTGGAATTCGCGAAGGCCTGGTTCTTCGCCCGCGACGCCCAGCAGCTGCCCGCCGGACCCGTCCTGGTCCGCCGCCGCCACGAAACCCACCACATCGCCCGCCGTGCGGCCCGGTTTAGCGCCCCGCGTCGTAGGCCCACAGGACAGCATCTCACCTAGACAAGAAGGAGGCTTATTCAGACTCTGTCTATATCAATCGCTTGGTCTGCAGTTCCAATTTCCAAGGCCACCGCCAGGACCGAAACGGATCCAGCTCCCGCCAGGCCGGGCGCAGTAGAGCCCGTTCGATGGTTCCCCTGCCAGCCGCACCCATGGGGTGGATGGGCCGGTCCGGCCTCGGGACCTTGAGGGCTTTGAAGGTGGCGGTCCCAAGGCGCACGGCACGACAAGCGGGGCCGGCCACCTTCCGGTGACCGGCCCGTGGCACTGTCGTCGTACGCAAGCGGTACTTAAGGGGTGTGCTTTGCGAAGATTCCACGCCCTCGGAGGACGACCTAGTGGCGCTCCAGAACGCCGCAGGCTGCGGGGTCGGTGGCCTCGGCCGGGAGCTTGGGATCGAGTTCGCTGGCGCCGATCGTGCCGAAGTCGTACTTGCCGTTGTCGTTGTAGTCGATGCCGTGGATCACCACAACACCTTCGCCGTCGCGGATGGCCTGGGCAATGTCCTTGGCCGTTCCAATGCCGCCGTCGTCTCCGGTCCCGGCGACGTCGGTGAACTTGATGTTCTTGCGCTTGTAGTCATAGCTGCCGTCCTTGGCAACCGGGAAGCGGTCCACCGCCAGCAGGCTGGCCGGGGTGGTGTCGCCGGTGGTGGTCAGGGACACGACCACCGGACCGTAGGCGGGGATGCCCTCCACCGTGTTGAGCCGTCCATCGTGGTTGGTGTCGAAGGCCAGGGTGGGGCACTCATTCAGGGCCTGCTGGCCGTAGTGGATGTGCTGGGCGTGCGGTGCATCGGGGGTCAGTCCGTCGGCATGGACCTCGATGCGCTTGATCATTTTGTTGCCGACGACGGCCGTGGCAGTGCCGGAGGCTCCGGAACCGTTGAGCTCGGTGAGCGTGGCGGTCAGGGTGACGTTCTTGTCGTTGTCTCTGCTGTCGCTTTGGTCATTGTGCGCCTGCGCCGGAATTGCTGCCAGGGAGGCCGCGGCAACTAGGGCAACGACTGAGCCCCCAAGGGCTATCACTGATTTACGATTCACAATTCGCTCCTCGGTCTTGGCCAGTGAGGCGATCCCTCTGGTCCTGAGTGATTCGGAACACATTTCCCGGCGGATGGGTCGAGGTTCGTAAAACTCTCTTGCGGGCGCCATCGCGCAAGCGGAGAATGTCCTCACTGGCGGGGTTCCATATCCTTCTCCGCCGTGGGATATCGGGGCTTCGCAGTAGCCCACTTCCAGGAGATATCCATGAAATCGACGCACCTCCGCCGGCGCACGTCAAGCCGATCGCGAAAACGGAGGGCTGCCAGGCATCCCACATGGGGTACTTCGTTTCCGGGCGGATGAAGGTAGTCATGGACGACGGCGAGGAAATGGAGTAGGGGCTAGGCGACTTTGCCACCATGGCTCCGGGACATGACGCCTGGAGAAACGCTTGGACTATCCAGCCGTTCCTTGGTGGGTGATTGCGATGATAGCTGCACCACGGATTTTTCGCGGCTCTCCTGCTGCGCCTCGTAGTCCACCGACCGTGAAGATGAAGGAGAACCCATGAACAGCGCAACGCCAGTCATCGTTTTCGACGTCAACGAAACGCTCTCGGACATGTCGCCGATGGGGGAGCGGTTCGCTGAAATTGGCGCCCCGGCCCAGCTGGCGAAATTTTGGTTCGCTACGCTGCTGCGCGACGGCTTCGCCCTCACCGCTGCCGGCGGCAACGGGACGTTCGCGGAGATCGGCGCCGAGGTCCTGCGCGGGCTGCTGGCCGGTTCGGGTATCGATGCCAACCTGGACCGGGCTGTGGAGCATGTCATGGGAGGAATGGCTGCACTCGGGCTGCATCCTGATGTGCCGGAAGGCGTCCGGGCGTTGCGGGCAGCAGGGTACCGGCTGGTCACCCTGACCAACGGCTCGGCTCAGGTAGCGGAAAAACTCTTCACGCCGGCCGGGATCCGGGACCAGTTCGAGCGGCTGCTTTCCGTGGAGGACGCCCCCGGGTGGAAGCCGGCGCAGGCTGCCTACCATTACGCGGCGTCGGCCTGTTCGGTGGAGCCGGGGCAGATGCTTCTTGTGGCAGTGCACCCCTGGGATATCCACGGTGCGGCCGAGGCGGGCCTGGGCACGGCATGGATCAACCGGACCGGCGCCAAGTACCCGGACTATTTTGCCGCCCCCGATTACACTGTCACCACCCTGACGGAACTTCCAGAAGCCCTGAGGGGGTAGAGAGGCCGGTGAAACGGTGCGGGCGCTCGGCAAACGTCCCAAACACGACTGCGGCGGGCCCACCGAAAGGTGAGTCCCGCCGTCGGGCGTTTCCCGGTGTCACCGCAGGGGACTGTTTACACGCGTGCCTTGTGGCCCTTGGCCAGGATCAGGGCCAGGGCGATCATCCCGACGCCGAGCAGCAGGTGGAGTCCGTTGTCGAAGACGTTCAGCGGCACAAAGTCCGCGGCCGAATCCTCGGGTACAACCAGCCCGTAGACGAACAGCACCAGATAGACGACTCCCCCGTAGAGGAGGAAGGAACGGGCGCCGAGGGCGGTCCTGGCCAGCATGAGGCCGGCTGCGCCGAAGAGGAGGTGAACGATGTTGTGCAGGGCCGAGACCTGGAAGAGGCCCAGCAGCATGGCCTCGGAGTGGTGGCCGGCGAACTGCAGCTCGCTGTAGTTGCTGGTGAAACCCGGGACGAAGCCCAGGACGCCCACCAGCAGGAATACGGCGCCCACCAGCATGGACGCTTTCTGGACGTTGGTGCGGGTTGCTGTGCGGGAGTTGTGCAGGGTTGTCATATGGTCTCCTGGATGCGATATGGGTTTTCGGATCAGGGGGTGATCTCGCTGATCCAACGGGTTACGCATGCAGTTCGGCGCAACGTGGCAGTCCGGATGGCCCGGTGCGCAGGTTGATTAGGATGGAGGGTCCGGCAGGAGATTGGCCGCCAGTGTTCTGGCCATGAACCCGCCGTAGCGCTCGGCGCTCCAGCCGCGCTTGAGGATAAGGTTCTCGTAGAGTTCAGCTGAGGTGCATGTGAACATGACATCGGCTACCTCTTCCTCCGTCAGATCCGTCCTCAAGAATCCTCTGCTGCGCACCTGCCGCGCGTTGTGCAGCATCCGGCGGTACCGCGCGTCGTCCACGTCGCGCAGGAGCGAGGCCATGTCCGGGTCCCCGCTCGCGGCGGCATCCCGAATGAGAAGGAAGACAGGCGATCCGATCGGACTGACCTCGGTGATGAACCGGCCGAACTGCTCCATGAGCTCATGCGGATCCGTGACTGTGCTTTGCGCGCGGTCCGACCGCTCTTCCGCCGGGGAGCCGCCGGCTCCGAGGATGCTCTGCTCATAGATCGCCCGGACGAGCCCCGGCTTCCCGCCGAAGCCCTTGTACACGGACTCCTTCGAGACGCCGGCGGCCCGGGCGATCGCAGCTATGGTGGTCCGGCCATATCCCTCCGCCAGGAACAGTTCGCGCGACTTCGCAAGCACCTCCTTCCTCGCCTCCTCGGCCGATTCCTGGCGGCGTTGGGCGTTGTAGGTGCGGGGACGCGCAGCCCGACGATGCGGTTCGTTGACCACGGATCCCATCGGGAATAGACTCCTGAGAGCAGTTAATTACAGCTGACTGTATCAAATTCAGCGTACCAGCCTCTCCGCCTCCAGCGACGGTCAGATCGAAGGAGCAGATCATGGACGCATCAGGAATAGGCATCCTTCCGGAAGGTCCCGTACGGCGCATGGTGGCCGCGGCAAACCGCCACGATCTTGAGGGGATGGTGTCCGAGTTCGACGAGGACTACGAGAACACCACGCCCGTGCACCCGGCACGCAGCTTTAAGGGCTCAGCCCAGGTGCGGAAGAACTGGGCCGCACTCTTCGCCGGCCTGCCGGACCTGAGCCTCACAGTGCACGACGCAGCGACCGGCCCGGGCAACAAGGTCTGGATGGAATGGAGCAACCGCGGCACCCGGCCGGATGGCTCGGTCACCAGGTCGGCGGGGGTCGCCGTCCTCACCGTTCGCGAGGACAGGATCGCCGCGGCGCACTTCTACCTTGAACCGGTGGACCACGACTCCGGGGACGTGGATGAAGCCATCGGCGTGGCGATCCGCGGGGCAGCCGGAGGCGGTGACCGGTCATGATCCTGGTGGTCGGCGGCACGGGCCGTCTTGGCCGCGCCCTGGTCCCGATGCTGGCAGGCGCCGGCCACCAAGTCCGCATCATGGCGCGCGGCGATTCCCAGCCCTTCCCGGACACGGCGAGCGACGGCGTCGAGCCCCTACGCGGGGACCTCGTCTCCGAAGCGGACTGCCGGAAGGCGGTGGCCGGATGCACGGCGGCCGTGTTCGCGGCTTCGGGATTCGGCATCAAGGGCTCTGACCCGCGCGCCGTGGACCGCGATGGCGCCATCAGGTTGGTCCGTGCTGCGGCGGAGGCCGGAGTGGAACAAGTGATTATGATGTCCATGCATGGCGCCGCCCCCGACGGACCCATCGACTTCCTGTGCTGTAAGGCCGCGGCCGAGGAGTCCGTCGGCACCTCCGGCATGGCATGGACCGTGATCAGGATAGGCCCGCTCCTCGAGCAGCGCCTTGAACTGATGACCGCGCCGCTCGAACCCAAGGGCAAGGTGCTCGTGTTCGGATCGGGGACCGCCTCTGTCACTTACACGTCGGTCCGGGACGCGGCCGCACTCGCCCTTCGTGCGATCACGGACCCGGCGCTGCGGAACCGTGTCATCGAATGGGGCTCGCAGACTCTGACGGCTAACGAAGTGGCTCAGGCTGTGCTGGCGCGGGTAGGCCACGGGGCCGTCCAACGGATCCCGCCCGCTGCCGAGCGCCTCCTGTCCGTCGTAGCCAGGCCGTTCTCACCGTTCCTCGCCCGCGTATCACAGGCCGGGATCTGGGAGGAATCGGGAGCCGTCGCCTTTGAGTGGGCTCCGGCCCGCGCGGAGTTCCCCGACATTCCCGTCACGGGCCTGAGTCAGGCCCTGGGAACATTGGTACCAAAGGAATCCGGCTGACCGCCCTGGCAGCCAGGTGCGCTGACAAACTGCATGCATGACCAGAGGCACTTGGCAGTCAGGGTGAAAATTCCGCGCCGATCGCGTTGGCTATTACGACGTAGGTTTGCCTTCGGCGCATGTCACCTATTCCGGACGCTCCAGCCATTGGTCCACGCCCCTGTTGCGGTGGAGCAATCTCTCGCCGTCTTTCTCGGCATCGCACGCTGACCATCGGCCTTAGCGCAGTCGTTTCAGCGCCCAGTCCCAAGTAACCAGCTCCTGCTCCAGGCGCAACTTCTTTCCGTAGCTGTCGTTGCAGAGGGCTTCGTAGACCTCTTTTTCCCCGGCTGTCAGCTTGGTCAGCTGAGCTTTCGACGGCGTTGGTTCCGATCCCCACCCGTCCCGGTGTGCCAGCAGGGTTTCCGCATCCATCAGCACACTCTCAACATGCGGGTGCACGGCCCTGAGCTGGTCCAGGATCCGGAAGCCGTGGGTGTCGATGTCGCCCCAATAAAGGACTCGGCAGCCGCGCAGCCATGCAGTGTGCCGCAACGAGGTGAACCCGTAGCCGCCCCCGTACAGAGCCAGGCACCCGGGCTGCTCCGGCAGGGCAAGGAAATTCACCTGGTTCTCCGTTGCGATCACGGTTTCCACCGGCAACCGCAACGAACTGAAGGCCTCGGCAGTGACGGTGATGTCACGGGCACCGCCGAACAGGTCCAGGTCCGGATCCAGGAGCCGGAACCGCACCAGCTCCGGCGGATGCAGGAAGCCGTGCCGCCGCGCAAAACGTGCCGCCGGCGTGCGGCCTGCCCCCTCCTCCAAGGCAGCGTCCGTCGCGGCGAACCCGCCCGGAGGATCCTCGACGCTGACGTCGTCCACGTCCGCGTCCTGAATGGCGGAAACCGGCCCGACGGCGGCCTGCAGCTGATCAATAACCTGCCGGTGCTGCTCGATGAACTTGGTGTGAACGCCGGGAAGGCTCAACTGCCGGACGTAGATGCCGGGTTCGGGATTGTCCCGCAGCCACAATGCCACCCGCGCCGCCGTCAGCGCATCAGCTCCCAGCTCCAGGAGTTTCAGCGGCCGCCTCGCAGCCCAGCCAAGGAGCAGCGGTTCCAGCCCGCCCAGGTCCGCGGCGAGCCGGCCAAATTGGGCAGCTTCCCTGCCCTTTCCGACGAATCCGATCTCGTCCTCCACGGTCGGAAACACAGCGGCCGCAGGTATCCGGTTGGACCCCACCGTCCGGCGCCCCACCTCCACCGTCTCCAGCCCGTACGCACCAGCCGCGGCGGAAAGCTCCGCCGCCCACGCACGGACAGCACCGTAATCACTCAACAATTCGGCCGCCGTCGGGCGTTTCAGCGGCCGGCGCCGCGGATATACACCGGACGGCTCCAGTAGCTCCCGCAGCAGCCCCCCTCTGTTCCAGGCCTTTAGTGATTGCGCCCGCAGCCCCGCCAGCGTGGTCCAGCCGTGAGCATGGCCCGCGTCACCGGCCACGCCGGTCCTTTTCCTCGCGGTACTCCTGGATGGTCATGTTGCGCAGCTGGGAGTCGTCGCCGTTGGTGTTCGCCACAAACCCCACGTGCGAGACGAACGGCTCGATCACGTGGATCTTCTGCAGCGGAGTGACGATCAGCAGCTGCAGCTTCATCCGCTGGAAAAGCTCCAGCCCGTACCGTGCCGACTCGTCCGAGCCACGGCCGAACGCCTCGTCAATGACCACAAACCGGAAACTCCGGCCGCTGCCCGCGTTCCGGCCCGCGCCTTTGCCGGACCCGAGCCCGAACTGGAACGCCAGCGCCGCAGCCAGGATGGTGTACGCCAGCTTCTCCTTCTGCCCGCCGGACTTGCCGCCGGAATCCGTGAAGTGCTCGTACTCCTCGCCGGTCTCCGTCCACTTCTCCGACGCCGAGAACGCGAACCAGTTCCGCACATCCGTCACCTTCGCAGTCCACCGCTCGTCCAGCGTGGTCAGCCCGTCGCGGCCCCGGAACCGCTCGATCAGCCGCTCCACCTGGAGATACTTCTGCTCCGAGTACTGGTCCTCGTCACCGATGGTCCCCTCCGAGCACGCCCGCAGATCACTGCCGAACTCGCGCACGTCCTGGTCCGACGTGCTCTGGTGCTCCAGCTGGATGTGCCGGCCCGTGTTGTACGGAATCCCCGCCAGCGACTGGTTGATTTCGCCGATCCTGTTCACAATGTCCTGCCGCCGGCTGTCCAGGAACGCGTTGAACGCCACCACCTCGTGGATGGTGTTCTGGTTCAGCGACTCCTTGAACCGGGCCTCGAACCGGGGAAGGTCGTTGCCCTCCAGCTGCTCCAGCAGCCGGTTAAAGTCCGCCGCGGCCTCCAGTGACGCGTCGATGTCCGTGGTTTCGTTCGGGTAATTGTTGCGGAAGTCCGCCATCTGCCTGACCGTGCTCTCGGCCGCCCTCGCGATCCGCTTGGACAGGGCGTCGATCCGCTCCGTCAATCCGCTCCGCACCGTGCTTTCCACGGTGCCCGTGTTCCGGTAGGTGAGCGGCTTGTCGCCGAGCGCCTCCGCAGTGAGGCGTCCGACGGCGGCCAGCACCACGCCGTCGTCCGTTACCGGCGTCCCGGCCAGGACGGCGCGGCACTCATCGATGGCCTCGGCGATGTCGCGGGCGTCCTTCTCATTGGCGCCGAGCCGCTGCTGCAGCTTCCCGCCCTTGTCCTCCAGACGGCCCAGATCGTCCGTCACCTGGGCCTGCTTGGCCATCAGCTGCTGCAGGACGTCGCTGGTTGACTCCAGCTCCCGCTTCTCCGCCTTGAGGTCCTCGATCCGGCGGGCCGTGAGCTGCCAGCTGATCTCGCCGAAGTCCTGCACCGAGCCGATGATGCCCAGCTGCCGGTTCTGCCGGCCCAGCGATCCCAGCTGGTCATTGACCTTGCCGAGCTCCGTGGCCACCACCTTGAGCCGGCCCTGGACCTCATCCTGCTCGGCGCGGAAGCGGGCCATTTTGTCGTGGTTGTCCCAGCCCAGGACGTAGTTGCGCCGGTCCGCGAGGTCCTTCCGGTCGTCCTTCTCGTGTCTGCCGCGGCCGCCCTTGAGCTGGCCGTTGGCCGTCAGCGCCTTGGGGTAGCGGCGGAAGTCTGCGAGGTTCTCGCAGCAGAAGTAGTCGAACCGGCTGCTGAGTTCGTCCTGCAGGAAGTCGCGGAACGGTGTGCCCTGCTTGATGGCGATCTTGGCCGCGAGTGTCCCAAGCTCCGCCGGTTTGGGCGCGTACGAATCGCCGATTTTTAGGTAGACGAGCCGGCCTCTCAGGTTATTTGAATCAACCCAGGTGCTGACGGCGGCGTAGTGCTCTGCCGGCACCAGGAGCGAGAGCGCAAACCCGTGCAGCGTGCGTTCGGCAGCACCTTCCCAGGCGGACTCGCCGTCGCGGATTTTGAGGAGCTCGCCCACGTAGGGCAGGTCGGTGTCCTTGATCCCGGTGCCCTCGCAAAGCCGACGCCGAATGTCCAGCTGGGGGAGGGGGATCAGGTTGCGCCGGGCCTGCAGGCTGGTGAGCTCGGCGGCGATGTCCGCGGCCTGGCCGGTCAGCACGGTCCGGGTCATGGTCAGCTCGGTGCGCCGGTCCTGCAGCTCGTCCGACGCCTTGCCGAGCTCGGCCTCGACTTCGGCGAGCCGGGCCCGGTTGGCATCGAACAGTACCCGGTCCTCCGGGGCCTGCAGCCCCAGGTCAGCTGCGGCGGCGGTGTACGTCTCGAACCGTTGCCGCTGGGCCGCGGACTCGGCGCCGAGCCGGGACAGGTCGGCGTCGATGGCTGCCAGCCGGCCGCCGCCGTTGGTGCGGATGTCCTCTTCCACGCCGGCGAGGTCGCGGCGCAGCTGGGTGGTTTCGCCCTTGAGCCGGGCGGCATCCTCCTGCAGCCGCACGCCGGTCTGTTCCAGCTCGGCCTGGTGCTCCAGGCTCAGCTGCAGCTTCCGGTCCGTGAACCAGGGATGCAGCTGGTCGCGCTGTTTCCGTGCCAGGTCGTCGTCTGCGCTGAGATTAGCGTGCTGGGCGGCGCCTTCCTTGATGGGCGTCAGCAGGGCGATCTGGTCCTTGGCGCGGAGGACGGCGTCGTGGGCTTTCTTCAGGTCATCGAAGTGGTGGATCAGGTTGGTGATCCGGGTGGCAACATCGTCCTCCTCGAGCATGTTGCTGCGCACAAACGAGGTGATGTTTTCCACCTGCTTCATGGACACGGTGCGGTGGAACAGCTCCATGGCCTGGTTGCCGCTGATTCCGAACTGCCGCTTGAACGCAGCCGAGTACGGCTCGAACGAGTCGTGAACCGAAGCCCCGGCGGCGCGGAGCTTCTTCTTGAGCTTCAGCGGGTCCTGGCCGAAGTTGCTGAAGTCCGCCGCGATGGACTGCTCTGCCTCCGCGAGCGAGTAGAAACGGTTGGGCTGCCCGGCCTCCTGCGTGGCCCAGAGTGTGATGCCCAGCGTGATCGATTTGCCCAGCACGGCGTTATGGAAGATGCCAAGCACCACGGTCAGCTGGCCTGTTCCGCGCAGGGCCACCGGCTTCGAGTACTCGCCGCCGGTGCTCCGGGCGCTCTTGTGGAAGCCCCGGACGTACGACATCAGGGAGCGTTCCTTCTTCTGCGCACCGGCCGCCTTGTTGTACTCGATCTTGTGCGCCGGCAACAGCAGTGTGGTGATCGCATCCACCACGGTGGACTTGCCGGAGCCGATGTCGCCGGTGAGCAGGCTGTTCGCCCCTTCCAGCCGGAACGTGCGCACGCCCTGGTGGAACGTGCCCCAGTTGAGCAGCTCCAAACGATGCAGCCGGAAGCCGGGGGGAGTGCCGGCGTCGTCCGCTGTTTCATCCAGGCTGAACAGGCTCTCCTGCAGGTCCGTGCCGAGCTGCGCCGTCACTTGCCCTCCTCCGTTTCAGCCGCTCCGGCGGCAGGGGCCCCGGCGGGTGGCTCGCCGGCGAGGGTCGCGCGGTAGTCAGCCAGCCGCGCATCGAACTCCTCCAGCCACTGCGCATCCACGTACGCCTTCAGGATCCGGGCCACCTCGTACGTGTCCGACTGCCCCTTGAGTTTGCGCAGGAAGCCGAGCTCCACCACCTTCTTGATGTCCGTGCCCAGCCGGTCCAGGATCTTGGCCTCATTACTGGATTCGGGCAGGAAAACGGAGACCATGTCCGCGATGTCCTGCGCGGTCATGATGAGCCGGAGCTCGCTGCTGTTGGTGTCGAACTCAAGCATCCGGCCGCGCAGCAGCGCCAGCAGCAGGCTGACGTTGAACGTGAGCGTCCGGCGGGCGATGAGCCGGGGGAGCGTGCCGTCCGGATCCTCGCGCGACCGCAGGAACGCGTACCCCTCGGATTCGTCCAGGATCAGGTCCAGGCCCAGCACGGAGACGTAATCGCGGACATGGGAGGTCAGGCCGAGCAGCGACTGCCAGACCTTCTCGTCGTTTTCCGCGTAGAGCACGCCTTTGAAGAGCCTGGTGACGACGCCGGGGAGCTCCTCCGGCGTCCTTGCTTCGGTCTGGTCGGTGCTGGGATTCGCCGGGCTCATGCTGGCCTTCCGAAGATGATCTGTTCGAGGGTGGCTTCGCGGATGCTGCCGTCCGGGAGTTGCCAGGACAGTTGCTGGGACTGCTCTGGGTTGATGGTGGCCCAGTCCGACTCGGTGGCCAGCTGGTAGTACGCCACCACCTCCGCCAGGCCCTGGGAGAGCGGATACGCGGCGGTGACCTCCGCTAGGGTGGCCTGCCCGGCGTCGGAAAGGACGGCGTCGATGTTGCCCCGCAGCCGTTCCTTGTCCACATGGAACTGGCTGAACAGGGCACCCGCGTCCACGTCCGTGTCATCGGCGGTGAGGACGGCGTCGTCCACCATCACCTTCCGGCTGGGCTCATACAGGGGCCGCTCAAACGGCAGCACCACGTCCACGGACGGCGCGTCGATCTCCATGAATACGCCCGACGGCGGTGACTCCCGGGTGCCCAGCGCGCCGGATTCGACGCTGCGGATCAGCTGCATGATGCGCTTGTTCTCGAGGAAGACTTTGTCGTCAAGGAGCCGGCGCATCTGCTGGGAAAGCTGGCGGACGGTGGCCTGGGTCTGCTCGACGGCGGGCAGCCAGTCCTGGTGCAGGTTGGCCACGGTATGCAGCCCATCGGTTTTGGCGAGGGCCTCGATCTGGGTGGCGCGCTGGAGGAGGTCCTGCAGTTCGGTGCGCAGCTGCGGGGACATGAGGTAGTCCCAGAAGCCCTGGAACGTGCGGCCCTGGAGGGAGCTGCTGATGTCCTGCTGGTTGGCGAAGATGGATGCCAGCAGCTCGCCCTGGGTCCCGTACCAGGTGGCGATCTGTTCCCGCACCTGCCGGTCCAGTTTGCGGAAGTTCTGCTCCACCTCGCGGAAATCGGACAGCAGGTCCTTGGCCAGTGCGGTGAGCTGCTGGAGGTGGTCCAGCGATTCGGGTCCGGTCATGACCCGGATGTTGCCGTCGCGGATCCGCTGCATCTCGGCGTCGATCCCGTCCTTTTGGCGCTGCAGTTCGGCGAGCCTGACTTCTGGGTCCGTTTCCGACTGCTGCACCAGCTGCTTGAGGACCGCGAAGATGCTGGTCAGCCGTGACTGGGTGGCCACGAAGTCGCGGCCGCGCAGGTTTTCCACCCAGCGGACCACGTCCTCGGCCGCGGCTGTCAGGTCGTAGTGCGGCTCGTCCTCGCCGGGCACATAGTATTTCCGCAGCCAGGCCCTTTCCGGGCCGGCCCAGTCATCGAGGTATTCGCCTGCCGCACGAGGAAACTTGTCCTCACCCTCCCGGTCCCGGAGGCCGAAGAGCACGTCGTCCAGCACATCGATAAGCTGCTGCCGGCCCAGGTTGCGCTGGTTGGGTCCGGTGAACGCCGCCATGAAAAATGTCAGCGCCAGGGGGGCGTTCTGGGCTCGGAGCAGCGACCAGCCTGCATGGTTTTCACGCAGGGAATTGATGGCGTAGAAGTCCATTGGGGGTCCCGGGTTTTGTGGCTCACATCGTGTGGGACCACTCTAAGGGACGGCCACGACATTGGAGTGACGGGAAGGTAACAGGGTGCTAGCGGGCCGCGAGGTGCTCCGCCATGAACTCCGCGTCCGCACCCACTACTGACAGCGTGGCCGACAGGTGTTTGGTGAGCCACGGCAGCCCCACGGCGTACAGGCCGGGGACCTCGGTGACGCCGCGGGTATGGCGCGGATAGTTCCACTGATCCAGCACCGGTATATCGAGGAAGCTGAAGTCCAGCCCGTACCCTGTGCACCAGATGACGGAGGTAATGCCCTCGGCAGCCAGGTCCAGCCGGGCGCCCGATTCGGACGGCAGCCAGTCATCCGCAGTCACAGGCTCGGCGGGAGGTGCGTCGATGCCGGCTGCTGATATATACGCATCCGCCATCAGCTTCAGCCGCTGGCCGAACCCCGCCTCCACCAGCGCGAGACGCTGGGGGAGGTCGTCCGTGAAGACGAGTCCGCCGTCGTCCGTTCCCTCGAACCGTCCGTGCAGCCGGACGCCGCGGCGTCCCAGCCCGCGCAGGCGGATGCTGTGGCCGCCACCGTTGCCTGAGAGCAGCGGGTTGCACATGAACCGCGCGGCGGGCGAGGGGAGCTGGTCCACCTGGAGGCCGTTGATGCCGTACGCGGGGCCGTGCAGGTTCACCTGCAGGATCCAGTAAAGGATGTCCTGGCCGCGGTAACGGCGCGGGGCTTCCGGGCAGGCCGAGACGGAGAGGTGCACCTCCCGGCCGGCGTCGAGCAGGTCCTCGGTGATCTGGCCGCCTGACTGTCCCGTCCCCACCACCAGAACTGCGCCGGGCGGCAGCTGCGCGGGGTTCCGGTAATCGTGGCTGTGCAGCTGCGTGACGTGCGGTGGAAGTCCGACGGCGGCGGGCGGGATCCGCGGGAGCTGGAAGGCGCCGTTGGCGAGCACCACGTTGTGGGCCAGCCAGGCGCCCCGCCCCGTTTCCACCGCGAAGCCGCCGTCTGTCTGAGCGATCCGGAGAACCTCGGCCCCCAGCCGCACCGGTGCCGCGATCCGCTGCGCGTAGTCGCGGAAGAGACCGATCACGGTGTCACGGGGGAGGAAACGCTCCGGCTCGGTCCCGCTGTATGTCAGGTCCGGCAGCAAAAACGAGAAATTCGGCGTGTTCAGGTAGAACGAGTCCCACCGGTCCTGCCAGGCGCCGCCCAGCTTGTCCCGGCGGTCCAAAACCTGGTGCTCCACGCCGTGCTGGGTCAGCCAGTAGCTGGTGGCCAGGCCCGCCTGCCCGGCGCCGATCACCAGGGTGTGCATCTTTTCCGGGGACGCGGCGCGCGGGGTCATCGCTACTTCGTCGCGGCCTTGGCCTTGCCGGCCCTCGATGCGCCGGCCTTGGGCTCCTTCGGCGGCAGTGTGGCAACGTAACCGAAGGCTTTCTCCACCCAGGCGCGCGCCCGGGCGTCGTCGCCGTCCCCCTCCTCATTCCACATCTCCGGCAGGCCGGTGTAGCCGCCCATGGGCCGCTCCACAGGCCCGAACGGCACTGTCCGCTCGGTGCTTTCCAGGACTTCCCGGTCCTTTCCCGAAAGCTTGACACCGATGGTCGGCCCGAACAGGCCAGCGAACATGTTGCCGTTCACGAAGGCGCCCAGGTTGCCGAACATCGGCTTGACGGACACCCCGGGATGGTCCGGCACCAGCGAGCGGAACCGTTCCTTGTCGGCGTCGGACGGCTTGGGCATTTCCATGGCTCTTCGTCTCCTTGCAGCGGGATCTGAGTGCAGGATATGCCCATTCAGGAGCCCGGTCGAGAGCAGTCCCGCGAGGGTGGCTGCCCCGCCAAACCGGCCATTTCGTCAAGGTCCGAGTTCGGCACACGTTTCGACAGGCTCAACCACCGGCCTGCCGCCAGTGCCGCAGGAGAAGCTCCGCCAGGCGCTCGGGCTCGATCCGGTGGGGCGGATCAAAATGGTGGCGCTTGGGGAACACCTCCAGATGGAAATCCGGGAAGAAAACCCTTGACAGCCGGCTGGCAATCTCGCCGTAGTCATCGGGGTTGCTCAAGCCGCCGAGGGCAAAGAAGACGGGCTGGCGAAAGGCGGCCAAGCGCGCCCTGTCCAGGTCATAGGTCTTAAAGATCCGCAGGAACGCCTCGATACCCGCGGGCCGTTTCGCCATCCACGGCGGCGGGGGACCCGGCGGCGGTGGCGGAAGGACGACGTCGGGCCTAACTCCCAGCCTCATGAAGGCGGGCATGAATTGCTCCGGGGGGAGGGTTTCCAGCTGGTCGTATTTCTTCCAGAGCTCCGCGTGGGCGGGCGTCCAGTCCCAGTTGCCTGCCCAGGCGGGTTCCAGCAGCGCCAGGCTGAGGAGTCTGTCCGGGTGCTTGGCAGCGAACGCCAGCGCCGCTGCGCCGCCACCTGAATAGCCAACCAAATGGAACGTCTCCCAACCCCGCGCGTGTGCTTCGCGCAGCACTCCGTCGATCTCTGTATCCAGGCTCCAGCCGGCCGGCGGCTCATCGCCCGAATAGAGTTCGAGGTCCTTGGTGATTGCCTGCACGTCCGGCCCGAGGGCCGCGATCAGTGCGCCGTAAGCCGCCTGGGCGGGGAGCACCGAACCGGGTAGGAGGATGGCCCTAATCTGTCCCATGGGAGAACGGTACGCCTGGGCGTCCGCGGGCTCAACCATCACACCGCACTGGCCAGTGGTAAATCCTGTTCGAAATCTCCTGTAGTGTTGATCCTGTTGTTGTGTTTATGCAGTTGGTAGTTCAGGCAGTACGCGCGGTCGAAAGTCCGCGTCTTTCTGAAGTAGCGGTTTTGAACATGCCACACCGGAGGACCCGAAAGTCGGGACTTTTCCTCCACCTTCACGAAGGACAAAAATAATGGCTACTGGTACCGTCAAATGGTTTAACGCTGAAAAGGGCTTCGGCTTCATTTCCCCCGATGACTCCTCACAGGACGTTTTCGCACACTACTCCGCGATCGCCTCTTCCGGCTTCCGCTCACTCGAAGAGAACCAGAAGGTTTCCTTCGAAACCGAGCAGGGCCCCAAGGGTCCCCAGGCCGTCAACATCCAGGCACTCTAATTCCTTAGAGATTCTGGGGCCTTAGGGTTTCATTTTCAAAGCAGGGCCGGTCATTTTGACCGGCCCTGCTTTTGTTAACCCAGGCGTGCTTCAACCGCTGACCCTTGCCCGCGCTTAACCAACGAGTACAGCCCGGCGCGGGTCACTCGTCCGGGTTGGGACTGCGTACGTCCTTTGCGCCGATGTCGGCGGCCCCCAGGGCGGCCGAGGCGGCGCTGTGCGTTGTGTCGTGCTCGCGGACGCTGAGCTCCGGGTGGTGCAGGTCCAGGGCCGGCCGCTCTGAACGGATGCGGGGGAGGGACGTGAAGTTGTGGCGAGGCGGCGGGCACGACGTGGCCCATTCGAGCGAGGCGCCGAAGCCCCACGGGTC